>JAJYWT010000045.1 GCA_021791345.1 bacterium | reverse complement strand
CGGTTTTTAAGACCGCTGCGGCTACCATTACGCCACCCCGGCGCGCCGTCTTCGCGCTTTCAGTGGCAGATTAGCGTCTGCTGGCCGAGAGCCCGAGCCGGGCCCCGACACCTGCCCCCGGCGAGCCGATAACTCCCATCGAGGTAGAGTCGACTCATTCAGTTGCCACTCGGCCAAGTGAGTGTCGGCCGCCTGCCGGCGCGGTTGGCCGAGCGCAGTTCAGCCCATGAGGAGGCCCTCCGTTGACCTTTCTGGTGCTACTCACCGCCGGACCCAGAACCGAGGCGGTCGAGACGGTCCTGGAGCTGGCCGCGGCCGCCGAACAGATGGGTCATCATCTGGAGGTCTTTCTGGCGGGGGACGGGGTGCTCCATGCCGCCCAGCTCGCAGGTCGGGTGGCGGTCACGCTCTGCGACGCGGACCTGCGATGGCGAGAGGCCCAACCCCAACGAGTTCCCGGGGTGCGCCGCGGCAGCCTGGCCGACCTGGCCCGCAGCGTCCGGAAGGCCGACCGTCTGCTCACGTTCGCGTGATCGACTCTACCGGCGCCGTCGTGGTCCTGGCGCGGGGCTCGCTCGCCGGTGACACCGCCCATCTGGCGGTGAGGGTGGCGCTGGCGCTGCCACTCGGCGGTTCCCGGGTGGTGCTGGCTTTGGTGGACGCGGCTGCGGCTTTGGCTCTGCCTGAGGCGGATCCTGGTGGCCGCGGGAGCCAGCTCGCGCGCGAGCTTGAGTCCCTCACTGAAGACGAGGAGGTGCCGATCCTGGTTGAGCGCGACTCCCTGGTCCGGCTCGGCTTCGGCGATCGTGGTCTGCGCCGCGGGGCGGTCGCCGTCGATGGCGAAGAGCTGCGGCGGGTGTGCCTCATGGCGCGGAGCTGCCTTGTCCTCTGAACAGCTTCGGGTTCTGCACCTCATCTCCCGTCTGGATGACCGACGGGCCTGGGCGGCCGCCGCCGCGGGTCCCGGCGTCGCAGGCGTGGTCCTGCTGCTCCATGACGCGGTGCTGGAGACCAGAGAGTCGGTGGCGGGATATGTGGCGGCTCTCGGGCACGGTCAGGGCAGCTCGACCCAGGTGTTGGCGAGTGCGCGCGACGCGCAGCGCCGGGGAGTCGGTGACCGGTGGCGGACGATCGACTATCGCGAGATGGTCAAGTTGATGGCGGAGGCGGACCGGGTGATCTCCTGGTGAGTGGCGCGGACGGCCCGTCGCCACTGGCTCGCCTGGATGACTCCGACATCGAGCGCTACAGTCGCCAGCTGCTCCTGGATGAACTGGGAGAGGCCGAGCAGCTGAGGGTCATGCATTCGCGGGCGGTGGTGATCGGATGCGGCGGGCTCGGTGGGCCGGCGGCGCTGCACCTGGTGGGCGCCGGTGTCGCGAGCATGCGGCTGGTCGACCCGGACCTCATCAGCTTGGACAATCTGCACCGCCAGGTCGCCTTTCGGGCCTCTGACGTCGGCCGGCCCAAGGCGGAGGTCCTCGGGTCGGCGCTGATGGAGCTCAATCCCAGAGTCGCGGCGGAGGCACTGGTGGAGCCGCTCTCGCCCGCTTCTCTGGACCTCACCCTGAGGGACTGCGATCTGGTGTTGGAGTGCTCGGATCAGCCAAGCCTCAAGTTCGCAGTCAACGATTGGTGCGTCCGGCACCGCGTGCCGCTGGTGGTGGGCGGCGCGATCGGCTGGCGGGGCCAGGTGACGTCCGTGGTCCCGGATTCCGGCTGCTTCCGCTGCCTCTTCCGGGCGCCCACCCCGGGGGCCGACCTCACTTGCAGGCTGGCGGGGGTGATCGGACCCCTGGTCGGGGTGATCGGCGCGCTCCAGGCGCTGGAAGGGGTTCGACTCCTGATTGGTCCGGGTGCCAGGGAGGGACGGCTCAGTGACTTCGACGCCAGAACCGGGCGTTGGCGGGTGATGGCCCTGAGGCGGGATCCCGCCTGTGCGGTGCATCCGGCGGCCGGGGCGGCGCAGCCATAATTGGCGGATGCTGTCCCCTGGTTGCGTAGTCGCACGCCCCGGCACCAGCTCCGTAGGCCCGGCCCCGAGCCAGCGGCGCATTCCTGCCCGACTCGACGCGGATGAGTAGAGACCGGACCCCGGAACAGGACTCCGAGCTGGGCCGCTTTTCGGTGATGTCCTCGGTCGAGCTGTGGCGCCGCACCCGGGTCATCCTGATCTACGTGGGGCTGGTGATCCTGGTTGGAGAGGTGATCGTGGTGGTGGAGCACCACGAGTTCCAATTGAGCTATGTGATCGTCGCCCTGATCGCCCTGCTCATGGCCGCGCTGATCTTCTGGCGCCGGCGCCACCACTACGTGGAGCTCGGTCCGGACGGGCTGGTGTTGAGGTCCAACTTTGCCACGGCCGCGATCCCCTACACCCAGATCCGGCAGTCGCGCTGTTCGACCTTGGCAAAGTTCTTCGACGCTCCCAACCGCAAGGACCTGCTCACCGGCGGGCTCAAGAGGTACGGCGGAACTCCGGTCTGCATCGTTCGCGTGGATGCCGAGGTGGACCAGCTGCTCCGGCTGGGGCGCATGCTGGGTCGGCGGACGGTCCTGGACCAGGACCTGATCCTCATGGTCGAGCACCCCGACCTCCTGGATCACAGGCTGCAACCCCGCCTCCGTCGCCGACCACCCGCTCCCGCAGCCCGCCCTCGGCGGAGGCGATGAGCCCGGCGCTGAGCCGAACGGTCCAGCGCGAGGGCCCCTGGGCCCTGGCGGCGGCGATAGCCTTCGCCCTGCTGAGCCTGCTGCTCAAATGGCCCGTCAACCCCGTGGTGGCCTTGGTCATGGCCGCCGCGGTCTGGGCGGTCTCCGTGCTGCTGCGCCACCACCGAGCGCTGACCGGAATCGACGGGCGCGACTGCGTGATCGCCGGGGTCCTGATCGCGGCCGCCCTGGCGGTTCGCCTGGGCAGCCCGATCTACCTGGACTTTCTGCAGGGCAACCTGAGCCCGGTGAGCACGGTGCCGGCGCCAGCGGGGGTACACCGGTCGCCCACTCACGACGTCTTTGGGGTGGGCGCGTGGGGGCTTGGATACCCATTCAATACCTCCGGCTGCACCGACGCGCCGGTGGGGCCGCACAACCGCGAGGTCAAGACCTGCGGCTACGTCTTCGACGAGGTCTACTTCCCGGTCGATGCGCTCAAGGACCTCAAGGGGATCGACTTCTTCGATCCCGAACCGCCTCTGACCAAGCTGCTCATCGCGGGCGGCATCAGCTGGCTTGGCTTCAACCCGTGGGGTTGGCGGATCATGTCCGCGATCCTGGGCAGTTTGGTGATCGGGATCCTGTACTTCATGGCGCGCCGACTCTGGCGCCGCAATCGGGTGTTCCCCACGCTGGCGGCACTGTTTCTCAGCCTGGACGGCCTGGAGCTGGTGGAGTCGCGGACCGGGGTCATCGACGTGATCGCGGTCTTCTTCGTGATGCTCGCGTACTGGATGTTCCTCCTGCACTGGCACGCGCGTACCCGCCGGCAGTGGCTCGCCACCCTGTACCTGACCGGGGTGGCGTCCGGGCTGGGGCTCGCCTGCAAGGCCGACATGCTGCCGGCCATCCTGCTGATGGTGGTCCTGCTTGTGGGCCGTTTTCTGCGGCCTCGGCTGCGCCTTCGGGTCGGCCGCGGAGGGAGGTCACGATGGCTGATCCCTCCCTCCCCCGACGATCCCCGTGAGGCGGCACGGCGCACCATGGTCCGGACGCTCTCATGGTCCTGGCACTACCTGGCCGCCGGGGTGGTCATCGCCTTCATCTTCTACGGGTCCTTCTTTCGGTACTGGACCATCTCCCACAGCCTCTACGTGAACTTCGCCGACACCTCCGGCCCCACCGCCACCTGCACCGGGTTCGTGGCCACCGCCTCGGTCTGCGAGCTGCCGGTGGCGATGCCGCTGCGGGAGTTCCACCTGGGGCCGGCCAACCTCTGGCTCCCCACCGGCTTCAACGTGGTCCAGTCGCTCGCGGATGTGGAGTGGAACAGCCTGGGCAGCCTCAGCTACCAGGCGACGCTGAAGGCGACTCACCCCTTCGCTTCACCGTTCTACTCTTGGCCGCTCGACGCACACCCGGTTCTCTTCTACGCCACCTACACCGGCAATGGGGTGAGCACGGTCGGCGGCCAGACCGTGTCCAACTACACCTGGATCTCGGACATGGGTAACCCCGTGATCTTCTGGCTGGGCCTCTTCGCGCTCGCCTGGTGTCTCTATCTGGTCCTGCGCCGGCGCGACCGGGTCGCCCTGTTCATCCTGGCTGGCTTCCTCTTCGACTGGCTGGTCCTGTGGTCCTGGCCCTCCCGGATCCTCTTCTTCTATGAGTACATAGAGGCGCTGCCGTTCGTCTGCCTGGCGCTGGCGTACTGCTGCGCCCAGCTCTTCGACGTGCGCGCCGTGGTCCAGGTTGCCCGGCTGCGCCTGGGCACCCACAGCCTGGCCCCGATCTCCGGCGCGGTCGTGCTCGCAGTGGTGGTGGGGTTCGCCTACTTCTATCCCCTCTGGACCGGGCAGCCGATCCCCTCCACGGACTTCTTCCAGCACATTTGGATCCCCGGCTGGTACTGAAGGAGCTGGTCGGGTGCCGGGGATAGCCGTCTACTGGCTGCTCGTGGGGCTGGCCGGGGCACTCGTCGTGGACGCCGTCCCGTTCGGCTGGCGGCCGGTGGAGCGGTGGGCAGCAGCGGCTGTGGTGGGGGTGGTCTCCTCGACCATCCTCAGCTTCGGTCTCTCCCTCTGGCTGGGAGTGGGGCCAGCGGCGGCGCTCCTCGGGCCCGCGGCCGTGATCTGCCTCGCCGTAGCCGTCAGGGCACCGGTCTGGCGACTCCGGCTGGCGGGGGGATGGTCCGAGAGCCGTCCGGTCGGATGGGCCAGTTGGAGCCGCGAGACCCGCTGGGCGTTGGTGGCCGCGGCTGTGCTGGGCATCTGCTTCTGGCTGATCTTTCGCGGCGCCATCTACCCGGGGCCGGCCGGGACGCTGCTGGCCAACAGCCACCTGTGGGGCGACTGGTCTGTCCACACGAGTTACGCCCAGAGCTTCTGGTTGGGGCACAACCTGCCACCGTCCGACTCGCTTGAGTCCGGGACCGCGATGCGATACCCGTTTCTGGTTGACTTCCAGCCCGCCCTCCTGGAGGCCCTGGGTCAGAACCTCTACGGCAGCCTCGACATGTCGTCCTTCGTGGTCGCCTGGGCCGCTGTGGTCCTGGTCTGGCACCTGGCCCTGCGGGTCACGGCGCGGCCCGTGGCGGCCTCGATCGTCGTGTTGCTGATCCTGCTCGGGGGTGGACTGGGGTTTGCCGCCGCCTACCCCGACGGCTGCCAGCAGGTGGCCAGCGCCCATCCCGCCTACCCAGCCGTCTCGTGCACCACATTGACCACGTCCACACCCGCGGCGGTGGCGGGGTTCCTCGAGCATCTGCCGACTGAGCTGACCCACCTGCCCCGCGCCTACGACGGCGAGCCCCCAGGGCCGCCGGCGCTTCCCGATCTGGTGTGGTATGACCCGCTGCTGACCCTCTGGATGCCGCAGCGCGACCTCGCCTTCGGCATGGCGCTGGTCGCGCTCACCCTCTCCATCCTGTGGGAGAGCCTGCGGTCCCGGTCTGCCCGAGCGCTGCCGGCCGCGGCCGCGATCGCCGCCGCCCTGCCGTTTCTCAACCCCTTCGGCTACTTGGTGGTCGGGCTGGTCGGGATGTGGTGGGTGGGGTGGGGCCGGTGGGTGCGGGGGCTCTTGGCGTTTGAGCTGCCGCTGGCTCTCCTGGGCGCTCCGCAGCTGTGGTTTGTGGTCTCGGGCCCGCACGGACAGTTGGGTGGCCCGGTCGGGACCAATCTCTTCCCCCAACTCGATCTGGGGTGGCTTTCCCACGCCACCACCGCATGCACCGCGGCCCAGCTCCAAGCCGGGGCCGGATGCGACAGTCTGTACCTCACCGGAGCTTCCGTCGGGACCATGCTGGCGTACGTGGCCAGAACCCTGAGCCAGCCCGGCTTCTACCCCGCCTGGATCGGGTTCTGGCTAACCAATACCGGCGTCTTCTGCCTGCTGGCCCTGGCGGTGGTCGGTCTGGCGCTGAGTCCATCGAAGCTGGGCAAGACCATCCGCGAGCGGCGTCTCCTGGCCTTCGCGGCTCCCTTCTGGGTCGTGTTTCTGATTGCCAACGTGGTGGTTACCCAGCCCTGGAACTGGGACAACACCAAGCTGTTGAGCTACTGGTACCTGGGAGCCGCGATCCCGGTCGCGTGGCTGATCACCTCGCCGCGCCGGCTCTGGTCCCGCGCTCTGGCGGGGCTTGCTCTGGCCTCCCTGGTCCTCTCGGGTGCACTGAGTTTGGACACCGCCTTCGTCGGCCAGAGCAACCTGGTCGGGGCCCCGCCCACGGGAGCCAGCTCCGAGTTCGCGACTGTGGCCGCCCAGAGGGTGGCGGAGGTGGTGGAGCGCAAGACCCCACCCAACGCGATCTTCCTCACCGAGGGCCAGCCCAATGATCCGGTCACCACCCTGGCCGGCAGGTCGGCCATGCTCGCCTACGACGGATGGCTTTGGAGCTATGGCCAGCCATTGACGCGGCGGTACGAGGCCGCCGCCACCATCTACCGGGGCTGTCAGCCCACCAAGCGCTGCGCGGTGGGGCGGCTGCTGCGGCGCTACCGCGTCAGTTACATCGAGTTCGAGCCGGGGAACTACAACAACATGCCCGCCAACCCCAGCTGGTTCCGCTCCCAGGATCTGCCGGTGGTCGCGAACCAGGGAGGCTACCTGATCCTCCAGGTCACGCGGCTGTGGTCGGCGCCCCCGCGCTCACGGGCGGGCTGAATGGCCGCTCTGCCGCAATCCCGGTGAGAGCGGGAGCGCAGCCGGCATCAGCCGGTACGCTTGCCCGGTGACGTTTCCACTGCGACGCCAGCGTCGGCCGGTTGGCCAGACCACCGCCGGAGCCTTGGCGGAAGGGCCAAGGAGGCGGGGATCCGCACCCTCAGCCGGAGATGATTGACGGCCACTGCCATCTGCTGCCCCCGGAGCTGCGCGTCCCCGGGTCGCCCGCCTGGCGGGACCCCTGGTTCGCGGTCTGTCATGGGGGCGAGCACCCCCACTTCGCCTCCGGTGAGGACGTGGTTCGCGCGCTCGACCAGGTCGAGCTCCAGCGGGCGGTGGTGTTCGGTTGGCCCTTTGCCGATCCGGGGCTGCTGCGCTACGTCAACGACTACGTCGCGGCCGAGGCGGCCCGGTTCGTAGGACGGCTGATCGGGTTTGCGACGATCAACCCCTTGGAGGCCGGGGCTTTGCCGGAGCTCCGGCGCTGCCAGGGCATGGGCCTGGTGGGAGTGGGCGAACTCAACTGTGACGCTCAGGGTTTCGCGTTGGCATGGGAAGGGGGGGTGCGCTCCGTGTTCATGACCTGCGCCGAGATCGGCTGGCCGGTTCTGCTCCATGCGAGCGAGCCGGTCGGCCACTCCTATCCGGGCAAGGGCACCGCGACCCCCGGGCGGCTGTGGCGGCTGCTCCAGCCTCTGCTGCAGGAGGTCCAGAACCTCCGCCTCTGCCTCGCCCATCTGGGTGGCGGCCTTCCCTTCTATGCCCACATGCCGGAGGTTGGGGATCTCTGCCGACGTCTCTGGTTCGACACCGCTGCCATCCCCTTCCTATATGACGCGCAGGCGCTCGCGGTGGTTCAGGAGCTGCTGGGGCCGGGACGCATCTGTTTCGGCAGCGACTTCCCGCTGCTCCGGCCGTCCCGGTACCGGGCCCATCTCGAGGCGATCGGTGAAGCGGACGGAGGGTGGCTGCACGCCGGGACCGCGTCGTGGCTGGGCCTGGCATGAGCGCCCGGCCGCCCGCTGGTGCCGGGTCGGCGCCGGGCGTTCCTGCAGGGCCCCTCGCCTTCGCCATCGTATCGATGGAGGGTCCCGACCAGTACAGCCAGGCGGGGGGGCTGGGGGTAAGGGTCACGCAGCTGAGCCTGGCACTCGCCGAGCTGGGGTATCGGGTCGGTCTCTTCTTCGTCGGGGATCCCGCGCTCCCCGAACGCGAGCTTCACCAGGGCGTCGAGCTGCACCGGCTGGCGCAGGAGGTTTCCCGCAACTTCCCCCGGGGGATTTACGACGGGGAGGAGGTGAAGCGGGACCATCTCGCCGCCACCTTCCCTTTCGAGCTCGTCAGGGACTGGGTGGTGCCGGTCCTCGAGTCTGGGTTGACGCCGGTTGTGCTGTTCGAGGAGTGGCACACCGCCGGTTGGGCGCGCACGGTCTCGGACGTGCTGTGGCGTCAGGGGCTGCGCGAGCGCTGCCTCCTGGTTTGGAACGCCAACAACCAGTTCGGCTTCGAGGTTATCGACTGGCGGGCGCTCGCCTACACCGCCTCCGTCACCACCGTGAGCCGCTACATGCGGGTGCTGGTGCAGGCGCGCGGGGTCGATCCTCTGGTCATTCCCAACGGCATCCCCAGGGCCGCTCTGGACCGTCCCAAGGCATCCTCAGTCAGCCTGTTGCGGCATGCCGGGGGAGACCGCGCGACGATCTTGAAGATCGGACGGTTCCACCCCGACAAGCGCTGGCAGCAGGCGATCCGGGCGTTGGCGGTCCTCCGGCGGGCCGGAGCGCCGGTGCGGATGCTGGCCCGGGGCGGCGGGGAGGCGTATGGCCGCCAGCTGATGGCCGAGGCGGCCGACCTCGGACTGGCCGTGGTGCGGTGGGACTCCCCCATCCGGGATGCGCGGGAGCTGGCCGCGGCGCTGCGGGCCAACCCCGACAGCGACCTGATCGAGCTGGCGACATTTCTGCCGGAGAGCCTGCTGCCGATCATGTACGCCTCCGCGGTGGCGGTGCTGGCCAACTCCGGATTCGAGCCCTTTGGCCTGGTGGGCTTGGAGACGATGGCGGCCGGCGGGGTCGCGGTGGTCGGGGCCACCGGCGAGGACTACGCCCGCCATCTGCGGAACTCCCTGGTGGTCCAGACCGATGACCCGGGGGAGCTGGCTCAGCTGGTCATGCGACTTCTGCGCGAGCCCCGGCTGGGAGGCTCGCTGCGGCGGAGCGGACGGGCGACGGCGCGCACGTTCACCTGGGACGAGGTCATCTGCTCGGACCTGCTGCCACTCCTGCCGCTGATGGCCCGCCGGCAGATGGCGCGCTGGCCAGAGCCTGACCTTTGAACTCAGCCGCTGCATCTCGGCCGGCGCGGAGCGTCGGTTTGGGGCTGTTCGTGGTCACCTTCTGGATTGGCTTCAACCTGCGGGCGGCGATCCTGGGGGTCCCCCCGGTTCTCTCGGTGGTGAAGGGGGATCTTCAACTCAGCTACACCGAGGTCGGATTGCTGAGCGGCATTCCCATCCTCGCCTTCGGCCTGATGGCGTTGCCGTCGTCGGCGCTGGTGCGCCGCTGGGGCGGGTACGCGGTGGTCGGTGCGGGCCTGGCCCTGGCTGCGGGCGGTGAGCTGCTGAGGATCGTGCCGAAGGCAGGTCCGCTGCCCCTGTTCGTAGGAACCGGGCTCATGGGGATCGGCATCGCGCTCACCCAACCTGGCCTTCCCGCCCTCTTCCAGGCGTGGTTCCGCACCCATGTGCAGCAGGCGTCCGTGACCCTCACCTTGGGGATCACGGTCGGGGAGATGGTGGCGGCCAGCGTCTCGCGCCCCATCCTGTACGGGTCCCTCGGCAGCTGGCAGGGGACCATGATGGTCTGGGGTCTGTGCGGGTTGAGCTGCGTCGGGGTGTGGGTCTGGGCGGTGCCCCGGGTGCGCGTAGGTCTGGCGGCGGGTGCGGGCTGGGACCTTCGGCCCTTGATCCGGTCATTTCCACTGTGGTCCGTATACCTGTGCTTTGGCGGGCAGTCGCTGGTCTTCTTCGCCGCCAACACCTGGATTCCAACCTCGGTCCCGGGGGGGCCGCACTCGGCTCTCGCCAGCTGGTGCCTGGCAACTCTCAACGGGGTCATGATTCCGGTCGATCTGGGGCTCATCCTGTGGCGGCGCAGCTTCGCGACCCGCGGCAGCTACTACCTGGCGAGCGGTCTGATCACCCTGGCCGGGACCCTGGGCTGGTTCCTG
>JAJYWT010000166.1 GCA_021791345.1 bacterium | reverse complement strand
CACCTCCCCGAGCGGCAGGTCCGCCAGCAGAGTCCGCATGTCCCCCAGATGGTCGATCGCCACTCCCACCTTGCCGACCTCGCCCCGGGCCATCTCATCGTCGGAGTCATAGCCCATCTGGGTGGGAAGGTCGAAGGCCACCGAGAGGCCGGTCTGGCCGCGTTCCAGAAGGTACTTGAACCTTTGGTTGGTGGCCTCCGCCGACCCGAAGCCCGCGTACTGGCGCATGGTCCAGAGCCGGCGCCGGTAGCCGTCGGCCCGGATCCCTCTCGTGTAGGGCGGGGCTCCGGGAGGTGGCGGGTCGACGCGCCCGGGATCCCGTTCGTAGGCCGGCAGCAGAGGCAGCCCCGACCCGGTCTTGAAGCCGCCATCCTCGGCGCTCACCGGCTGGATCCCGGAGGCTCCAGCCAGCGGACCGGCTTGCCCTGGGCGCTCGCGTAGGCGACCTCCCTGGCGGTGGACTCCCCAACGTAGCCGCCGACGTTGAGCACCAGCACCTCATCCGCGAGGTCGATCTTCGAGCGCGAGCTGAATCCCTGAGCTCCTGGGGAGGTCCCGGGCGCCTCCGGCTGGTCGGCTCCCGCGGGCCCGGCGTAGCAGGCGACCGCGATCCTTCCGGCGGCGGTCTCTTCCCGGTCAGCCGTCGAGTAGGCGTCGGCGAAACGGCGCGACCCGCAGAGGAACACCACCCGGGCAGCCCCCGGAGCCGGCCCCGGTGGTGTCACCGCCACAGCCTGCACCAGCTCGGTGAGCACCCCATGCTCGGTGCGGGGATGGACGAAGGCGACCAGCCGGCCCCGGGAGCCCGGCCGGGGCTCCGAGTCAATGAGCTGGGCGCCCAGCCGCTCCCATCGGCTCAGCTCCCGCTCGATGTCGGTGACCCGGTAGGCGACGTGGTGGAGACCCTCACCACGTCGCTCCAGGAAGCGCGAGATGCTCGAGTCCGGGCGGACCGGGCTCAGAAGCTCCACCGCCTGGCCGCCCAGATCCAGAAACAGCGCCCAGATGCCGTCGGGCTCGATTTGCTCCAGCGGGCCCGGGCCCGCTCCCAGCCGCGCCTCCAGATCGGCTGCGGCCGCCCGCACGTCGCTGACGGCGATCCCCAAATGGTCCAGCTGATAGTCGGGGGCAGTTGGTCCCACCCTGCGATTATGGCGGCGTCCTGACCGGGCTCCCGGCTTACGCCGCGCCTCTCAAGCTGACGGCGGGGGCGAAGGCAGGTAGTCGAGGCCCATCGCCTCCGCCACCAGGACCGCCACGTCCGCACTGCCCAGCTCTCCCCCCAGCGACTGCGACGAGATCCCCTCCTGGAACATGGTGGCGCAGAAGGGGCAGGCGACCGCCGCCCGCTCCGCACCGGTCGCCTGGGCCTGCTGGACCCGGACGCGGTTGACCCGCTGGCCCTTCGTCTCCTCCATGAAGATCCGCCCGCCGCCCGCCCCACAGCACATCGACTCCCCGCGGCTGCGGGCCATCTCCCGCAGCTCCACCCCAGGGATGGCGTTCAGGAGCCGCCGGGGGGCGTCGTACTCGCGGTTCCACCGCCCGAGGTAGCAGGGGTCGTGATAGGTGAGGCGGCGGGGGCCATGGTCGGCCTCGAAGTGGATCCTCCCCTGGTCCAGGAGCAGCTCGAGGAGCTGGGTGTGATGGATGACCTCATAGTTCCCGCCCATGTCCGGGTACTCGTTGGCAAGGGTGTTGAAGCAGTGCGGGCAGCTGGCCACGATGCGGCGCACCCCCAGCTTGGAGAGCCGACCCACCACCTGCTCCGCCTGGGTCTGAAAGAGGTACTCGTTGCCCAGCCGGCGGGCCGGGTCCCCGGTGCAGGTCTCCTCATCGCCAAGGACCGCGAAGCTGACGCCGGCCGCCCTCATGATCGCCACCGTCGCCCGGGCCGCGGGCCAGTTGGCCTCGTCGAAGGCCGTCGCGCACCCCACCCAGTACAGGTATTCCGCGTCGGGGTGGTCAGCGAGCCGGGGGACGTCCAACCCCTCCGCCCAGCGCATCCGGGCCGACTGCGGCATCGAGTACGGGTTGCCCCGCTGCTCCAGGGACTCCAAGGCGCGCTGCGCCTCCTTGGGGATGCGTGACTCCTCCAGGACCAGGGAGCGGCGCATCTCCACGATCGCCGGCACGTGCTCGATCAGGACCGGGCACTGCTCCACACAGGCCCCGCAGGTGGTGCAGGACCAGAGCGTCTCCTCCAGCACGCTCCAGTCCAATAGGGAACCGTCGGTGGGCGCAGTCCCGCGGGGCTCAGGCTCCGCCCAGTAGCTGCGGGGCGGAGCTTCCCCCCGGGCATTGGCGTACCAGGCGTCCCGGAGGTCGGTGATGAGGAGCTTGGGCGACAGCGGCTTGCCGGTGTTGAAGGCGGGGCAGTGCACCTGGCAGCGCCCGCACTCGGTGCAGGTGGCGAGGTCGAGCTCCTGCTTCCAGGTCAGCTGGTCGACCCGAGCCAGGCCGTAATGGTCGGCCTGCTCGATGTCCAGCTTGGGCAGGTGCCGACCGGCCGGCTCCAGGCTGCGGGTGTAAACGTTGAAGACCGCGGTCAGGATGTGCAGGTGCTTGCTGCGGGCCAGGTAGACCAGGAAGCCCGCCACCAGCAGCAGGTGCGCCCACAGGAAGAACTCGTGCCACGCCCAGATCGACTCGCCGTGAAAGCCGCGGAAGACAAACGCCACCGCATCCGAGATTGGGCGCAGGTTGACGACCTGGTCGGCTCCCGCCGCGATCTGGGTGCCGTAGATCCCCAGCTGGGTGGCGATCACAGCCGCGATGAGCACCAGGATCAGGGTGGCGTCGCGCTGGTGGCTCCCGTGGAAGCGGCTCGGGCGCAAGAGGTAGCGGTTCAGCGCCGCCAGCGCCAGCCCCAGCAGCACCGCCGCCGCCATCAGATCCTGAAGGAACGCGATCGGACCCCACCAGTACTGCTGGTCCAAGTTCAGGGGCGGGACCAGGGCCTCCAGCACCGCCTGCAGGATCTCCAGGTTCAGGATCACGAAGCCCCAGAAGATCAGGAAGTGGGCGACCCCCGAGAACGGCCAGCGCAGCAGCCGCCGCTGCCCCAGCACGAACACCGCGACCCCGAGCAGGCGACTGCCGGGATGGTCGAGGCGCGACTCCGGCTGGGCCTGCCGCATCGACCTCATCAGCGGCCCGATGCGGCTCCAGAAGAGGAATCCGGTGACCACGCCCAGACACACCAGGGCAGCGGAGTTGAGCCAGATCAAGGGTGGTCGAAGCTCATCGCCAGCACGAACAGAGCCACCCCGGCGACCACCAGGACCGCCCACGCCGCCCAGAACCACGCGGGCTCCTCGATCCAGAACGGGCCAAGTCGCCGACGGGCCCCTCCCACGGAGCGGTTGGGGTCGTCAGGGCCCACCGGCCCCCTCACCGGGGAAACGCTCACGCAGAAGATGGTAGGGCGTGGCCGCCGGGCATTTCAGCCGGCCCGCCAATGCGGCGGTCGCTTCTCCAGGAAAGCCGCTATCCCCTCGCTCGCGTCTCGACTTCGGAACGTGGCGTCGAATTCGGCCAGCTCGATGCCGAGTGCTTCCGCCAGGGGCCGGTCCAGGCCGTCGGCAACCGCCCGCTTGATCGCGGCCGTCGCCAGGGGCGCCCGCTCACCCAGCTGTTCCGCCAGCGCCTGCGCCTCGTGGCCGAGTTCAGCGGGGGCAGCCACCCGGTTCACCAGCCCCAGGGCCAGGGCCCGCTCGGCATCGATCTGCTCACCGCTCAGCAGCAGCTCCATGGCCATCCCCCTGCCGACCAGCCGGGGCAGCCGCTGGGTCCCGCCCCAGCCCGGGATGATCCCCAGGAGGATCTCCGGCTGCCCCAACCGCGCGCTCCGACTGGCAATCCGCACGTCGCAGGCCATGGCCAGCTCCAACCCACCACCCAGGGCGAATCCATTCACCGCCGCCACCAACGGCAGCCGGGAACGCTCCATCTCCAGGGTGAGGCGCTGGCCATCGGCGATCTTTTCCCTGGTCGCATCGGGCCCGTCGCTCACGAACTCCTTGATGTCCGCTCCGGCCACGAAGAAGCGGTCCCCCGCTCCGGTCACCACCACCGAGCGGACGCCTCGGTCAGCCTCGAATTCGCCAAGGCCATCCCTGAGCCCGCCCAGCACCGCGCGGTTCAGGGCATTGGCCGGGGGATGGTCGATGATCAGCCACCCGACCGGACCCCGCCGTTCCCTTCGTACCACCTCGGCCATCTCACCCTCCAACTCTGCGTCCGGTTCGCCATCCAGCCGGTACGCTACCGGCAATGGACACCCAGAGTAGTGACGACCAGGCTCCCAACCCCTCCGAGCTGGACGACCTCGGCTCCCTCGACGAGGCCGAGGTGGCCAACATGCAGGCTGAGCTGGAGGCGGCGGAGCGCGCGCTGAGGGTCGAGATGGCCCCGCTGCAGGCGCGGCTGGCGGAGCTGAACCGGCGCCGGGGCGTTTTGGCGACCGAGCTGCGCCGCCGCGAGCGCCAACGCCACCTGGCCGAGCGGCGCCGGGTGCGGAGCGAGGTCGCCGAGGGCCAGGCACCTTCCCTGCTGCGGCTGGTGGAGGCAGCCGAGCCTCCCGTCTTCGGGGAGCTCCCCTTCTCGGGGCTCGAGTTCCTGCTCGATACCGGGGGCGTGGTGGCGCTGGGATACCCGGGCAGCAGGGCCCCCACGCTGCAGATGACCGACGGCAGTGGGGTGGCGACCGTGGCCGACCTGGCGGAGGCCCGCAGGCTTTACCAGCTGGGCTGGGACTTCGGGGTGCCCCAGCGCGCCGGGGTTCGGGTCCACACTCCGGGGACGCGGCTGGAGCGCCTGCTGGACCCGGACCGGTGCTTCGTCCGACCCCGCCCGCCGGCCGAGCCGCGGTAGTCGGGAGTGCCGCCGCCCTCCGGGTCTGGGCGTCCCCCCTCATCCCGGGTCGTGGCGCTGACGGGGGGGATCGCCACCGGGAAGACGACGGTGGCGGAGATGCTCAAGGAGCTCGGAGCCTCGATCATCGACGCGGACCAGCTGGCGCGCCAGGCTGTGGCCAAGGGGTCCCCCGGCCTCCAGGCGACCGTGGCCAGGTTCGGGAGGGGGATGCTCACCCCCGATGGAGAGCTGGACCGCAGGCGCATGGCGGAGCTGGTGTTCGCGGATCCGCACCAGCGCGCCGCGCTGGAGGCGATCGTCCACCCGATCGTGGCGGACCTCAGCCGGCAGGCCATCCGGGCCGCGGAGGCAGCCGGGGCCAGAGTCGTGGTCTACGACATCCCGCTGCTGTTCGAGGTCGGCCGGGCCGCCGATTTCTCAACCATAATCCTGGCCTACCTGCGCCCCGAGCTCCAGCTGCGCCGACTGATGGAGCGCTCGGGGCTCAGTGCGACCGAGGCGAATGCCCGGATCGCCGCCCAGATGCCGATAGACGACAAGCGCGACCTGGCGACCTGGGTGGTGGACAACTCCGGCACCAGAGAGGAGACCCGGGATCAGGTCTTCGACCTCTGGCAGAAGGAGCTCCACTTCGGCCGCTGACGGCACCCGACGGCGCCTCAGGGGATCTCGACCAACACCTTGCCGACCGCGCCCTGCTCCACCGCATCCTGGGCCTGGGCGCACTGCTCCAGCGGGAAGCGGTGCACCGGCAGCTCGCTCAGGCTGCCTGCGGCGAGCGCCCGGGTGATATCGGCGGCCGCTGCCTCCAGGGCCGGCCGGGGCACTCCGTAGAGCAGCACGAAACGGAAAATGGCGTTGCTGTTCATGCAGCCCCGGATTGGCAGCACCGGGTCCGGGCCGGTGGCGGCATAGACCACGATCGAGGTGGGAGGCCCGGCCAGCGCCAGATCCATCGCAAGGTTGGCCGCGAGGTTCACCTCGATGATCCGGTCGTAGGGCAGGGCGAACGCCCTGAGCTGCTCCAGGGCGCTCTCATCGCGGTAGTTGACCACCAGATCGGCGCCGGCCCGGCTGGCCAGGTCGGCCTTCTCCGCTCCGCTCACCGTGGCCGCGACCCGCGCCCCATGGAGCTTGGCCAGCTCGATTGCGAAATGGCCGACCGCACCGGCGCCACCCGCCACCAGGACCGCCCGGCCATCGAGCTCCCCGTCCGCCAACAGGCACCGGTGAGCAGTCATGGCAGGGACCCCCAGGCTGGCTCCCAGTTCGTAGGATGCGCCGTCGGGCAGCGCCACCGCCTGAGCGCTGGGGACGACCGTCCACTGGGCGGCGGTCCCCCAGCGCCGGCCCGCCGCCGCCATCCAGACCCAGACGCGTTGGCCCACCAACCCGGGGTCGACCCCGGGGCCGACACGGTCGATGTCGCCCGCCCCGTCGTGGTGCGGGATCTGATACCCATCGATGGGTCCCGGGGTCGCTCCGCTCCGCGACTTCCAGTCGGTGGGGTTGACTCCGGAGTAGCGGAGTCGGACCCGGACCTCGCCGGGCCCGGGCTCAGGCGCCTCCACCTCGCCCACCTCGATCACCTCATGGGCTCGGCCATGGCTCCGGAAGAACGCAGCCCGCATCTGACACCTCCTGCCCGCGGCGGCCCCGCAGGCGCTTCCCCGCGCGATTTGCGACCCTCCGATCCTATCCGCTGACAGGTGCGCGCCGGATGCGCCCTCCACCGGCGCACGGATGCCCACGGACTGCGCTATCCTCAAGGTCCAAGGTGGCCAGCGCTGCTGATCTCTGGATCAAGGTTCCGAACCCGTTGTTCGGGGTCGACAACGTGGGCTTCTCGGTGCGATACCCCGCCGGAGACCCCGACCCCAAGGTCACGGACCTCCCGTTCTTCGTGGAGGGCGAGGCCTCGGTCATGAGCCGCCTGGCGGAGCGCCTCCGCCTCTTCCCGACCCGGGAGCTCTTCGTAGATTGCAGCCTGAGCGGCGAGGCCTACTCCTGGACGGACCCCATCGCCCTCACCGACGAGGTGATCGTGATGGCCTTTCGCGATCAGAGTCTGGCCGCCACCACCCGCGATCCCGTGCAGGCGGTCCGCAACCGACTGCGCAACCAGCTGGTGCCGCTGGCCTTTCCCTTCCTGCGCGACCTGGTCCGGGTCGCCGGGCTGAGGCTCAGTCCGGTGATCTCCGTCCGGGTCGCGCTGGAGGACAGCCCCGAGCTCGAGCTGTCAGTCCCGGCTCAGGAGATCGTGGACCGCAACGGTGAGCGGCTCCTGACCGACTTCTGAGTCAGGGGGTGGGGCTGGCCGTGGCGCTGGCCCTAGGCGACGCCTTGGCGCTGGGGGACGCCTTGGCCGAGGTGCTGGGCTTGGGCGTCGGGGTCGGCGTGATCACGGTGACACTCGGCTCGGCACACCCGAAGGGTACCGAGGGGAGCGTCACAGCCGGTGCTGGTGAGACCGAGACGCCGGGGGATGGGGTGGGGGTGGCGTGGATCACGATCGGGGTCTCGCGCGGGCAGGGGGCGGGAGGAGGCAGCGGTGAGGCGGTCACGGCCTTGACCAGGAGCCACGCCAGCACCACCAGCCCCCCCACGATGATCGTGCCGATGAAGGCGGCCGCCCCCCACTCGTGCTTCAGAAAGTTCCGGTTCAAGGATCAGACCCCCTCGCGGCCGATGTTGCCGCTCCAGCGTTGCCAGGTGAGCCAGCCCATGCTGCGTGCCTGCTGCTGCAGGCGGGTGCCCAAAGACGGCCCGGGTGGCCGGCGGTACCCCTCCAGGGGCCTGGTCTGACAGTCGATGATAGCTTGACGCAGGTCCCGCGCGGTCCGACCCGGGAACACGGTCACCGTGCGCGCCAGATCGCGCTCGCCGAAGTGGCTGTCGCTGGACCCGATGGCGGCCCCCAGACGGTCCTGGTGGAGCTCGTAAAAGGCGTCCAGCTCACGGATTCGCTGGGGCAGGGTGAGCGCGGTGTGGCGCAGCTCGATGCCGTCCACGGTCTCTCGGGCCAGCAGCCGCCGCAGCGCCGCCGGGGTGATGGAGGCGAAGTAGGTGGGCATGAAGGGATGAGCCAGAATCGCCAGACCACCCTGCTCGCGAATCGCATGAATGGTGTCCACCACCGGCCTGCCCATGCGCACCGGGCCCTTGAGGAACAGGCCCAGCACGTGGACGTTGGCCCGGGGCTCCGTTGTCACCTCCTCGCCCGGGACCACCTCGACCCCAAATTCGAGGCCCGCCTCGACCGCCTCGCCAACGCCCCGGAAGGTGTCGTGATCGGTGACCGCGAGCACCTGAACGCCGGCTTGGGCGGCCGCCCTGACGAGCTCCCGGGCGCTCACCATCCCATCGCTGGCGAGCGTGTGCGCGTGGGGGTCGGCCACCGAATAGCCAGGTGGGATCTCAAGCAGAGCCGCGGGCCGGGCCCCTGAAGCTTCAGGCTGGCTCAGGGGGCCTGGCCCCCCGGGTCGCCCCCGGCATCGTCCGCACCGGCCTCCGGCCGGTTGCGCATGTTGAGAATCCGCAGGAAGTCCTGGGCGCGCGCCATCGCCTTCCAACGCTCGGGAAAGAAGTCCTGGGCCACGATGCTGGAGTCAGCCAGGCGCATGACCGACACACACCACTTGTTGAGGGTGTGCGAGACCTCTACCTCGAAGTCTCCCTCCTGGCTGCGGTAGCGCAGAAGGTCATCACCGCGCCGCGGGCGTTGCATAGCCATTGCACTACCTGATGGTGTCCGGAACTGGGGACGGCACTTTCCGCCTCGATTGACATCTGGCCCTGCAGTATAGCGCCGCCGGCTGACCAGCCCCACGGATCGGTTGACAGGCGCCGACCCTTCACGGTCAGCGTTCCGCTGACTCCAGCTCGGCGATCCGAGCTCGCAGCGCCGGACCCAGATCGGGGTCGCGCCAAACGACCGCGGCGTTGGTGGCAAGCCAGCTCTCCAGGGTCCCCACATCCAAGAGCTCCCCGGTGAACTCGACCCCCACCACCCGGCCCGCCCGGGCCGCGGTCCGAATGGCGTCGGTCAACTGGATCTCCCCAAGGGCACCCGGCTCAGTCGTGGTGAGCGCCTGGAACACCTCTCGGGTCAGGATGTACCGGCCCATCATCGCCAGGTCACTCGGCGCCTCCTCCGGCGCCGGCTTCTCGACCACGTCGGTGACCCGGAAGACGGGACCATCGCCCTCAACGGTCGCCACCCCGTAGCGGGAGATCTCCGCGGGGGCACAGCGGCGCAGCGCCAACACGGTGCAACCGGTCGCGCCATGGGCCTCCAGCAGCTGCGCCAGCAGCGGCGGCGAGCCCGCGAAGAGGTCATCCGGCAGCAGCACCGCGACTGCCTCCTCGGCGCCGACCGTGGGTGCGGCGCAGAGCACGGCATGGCCGAGCCCGAGGGGTTGCTCCTGCTCCACGAACTCCACCCTCAGGAGGTGACCGATGCCATGGACCCGGTCCGCCAACTCCTGGTTGCCGCGCTCGGACAGCACCGCTTCGAGGCTCGGGTCGGGGGCGAAGTGAGCTCGGATCAGGTCCTTGCCCGGGGCGGTGACGATGACCGCGCGCCCCAAACCGGAGGCCACCGCTTCCTCCAGTCCCCACTGAATGGCGGGCCGGTCGCCCACCGGGACCATCTCCTTCGGCAGAGCCTTGGTGGCAGGCAGGAACCGGGTGCCGAGGCCGCCGGCCGGCACCACCACGGTGGTGACTGAACTCACGGGTGGGGATTCTACGGAGCGGACCGCCGACCCTCCCGCGGCGATCTCGATCAGAGTGAGAGGCGGGCCTCCCGCTGGCGCAGGACCGCCAGCCCCACCACCACCCCGGCCGCCATTCCGCCAATCCCGACCCAGGCCGGCACCGGAACCTGCCGGGCCACCCGCAGCACCTCCGGCATCAGGTAGTCGCTCTGCCGCCGGAGGTTCGCCTCGGAGAGCGCCCGCTCAAAGATGTGCGCCCTGGTGTGCGGGTGCAGCGGTCGGGGAGCCAGCGCATCCACCAGCAGAACGGCGGTCTCGGCGATGGCCCGGGTGGCGGGATCGCCATCGGGCATCCCCTGCTCGCCCTCCAGCCAGCCGGCGAGGTCGCCGGCCATCCGCTTCTCATCACGACTGGTCATCAGTTCCCTCCTCGGGGCTGGGTGGCGGAGCCACCGTGAGCCGGGGTCCGAACCCCGTCTCGAAATCCGGTCCGA
>JAJYWT010000154.1 GCA_021791345.1 bacterium | reverse complement strand
GCCGGTCGGGGTCGGGCGCCAATCGCCACTGCCGACTGGTGTGCTGGGTTGGACCACCACCACCTCAGGCTCCCGCCAGTGGAGCGCGAGTTGCTCCGCAGCCCACTTGGAGCGCTTGTAGGGGCCGGGCAGGTGTGCGGCGGTGGGGGCGCGGTCCTCCTCGGTGCAGACCCTCCCGGAGCGGTCGAACGCCAGGGTCCCCACGGTGCTGCAGTGGACGACCCGCCGGGCCCCGCCCACCCGGCTGGCCCAGAGCACGTTGGCGGTGCCACCGACGTTGGTCCTGATCATGTCGGGGACATCGCGCCCCCGGATCGCGAGCCGGTAATCCGCGGCGCAGTGGACTACCGCCTCACACCCGGTCGTGGCCCGCGCCACCGACTCCCGGTCGCCCAGGTCACCGAGGTAGACCTCGGCGGGGGCCGGCACGGCGACCCGCGACTCGCGCCGCACCAGGGCTCGCACCTCGTGGCCGCGCTCCAGCAGCGCCCGCACCACCGCGGCCCCGACGAACCCGGTAGCCCCGGTCACCATGACCCTCACGGTCAGACCCGGAGCCGGTGCGCCGCGGCCGGTTCAGCCCGCCACGGGAGCAGCCTTCGGAACCGGCGAAGAGCCGGGCTGAGAGCGCCGGCGGAGGCGGTCGGCATCAGGCGCCACCGAGCGTGCCGGGGTGGAGCAGGTAACCACCACTGCGATGAGTGCGCAGCAGCTGCGGCCGGCCGGGATCCGCCTCGAGCTTCTGGCGCAGGCGATGGACGCACATGGTGACCGCCTGTGGGGTGGCCCTGGGGTCGCCGCCCCACGCTCCCTCGATGATCTGCCGCCGGGACACCACCACCCCGGAGTTGACCGCCAGGTACTCCAGCAGGTCCGCCTCGCGGGGGCTCAGGAAGTGCCGCCGGCCCTCGATCCGCGCGGAGCGGCGGGCCGGCTCGACCACCAGGGGCCCCACCTCGATGATTCGGCCCGCACCCCTGCGCTCCGCCTGACGGCGCCGCAACACCGCCTTGAGGGTGGCCTTGAGGATGGCGGGGGGGTAGGGCCGGGGGAGCACGTAATCCGCGCCCGCATCCATCAGCGCCGCCATCTCCCGCAGGTCGGCACTGGTGACCAGCAGCGGAGCGGTGGACATGCTGCGCACCGACTGGATGCCCGGCACCCCCCGCAGGGGATCCCGGTCCGCGAGGATCGCGGCCGGCGCCTCGGCGCGAATCCGCTGCCAGAGCTGCTCCTGGCTGCCCACCACCAGCGGCTGCAGCCCCGGCAGCTGGCCGATGAGATGGCAGGCGAGCTCGGCGTAATCTGGGTCGGGCTCCAGAACCAGCACCAGCATTAGGCTATTTTCGCTAGCCGGGACCCGCTCTCGGCACTTGTCCGCAGCCCAGTTGGAGGAGGTGGCGTCATGGCCGTGCTCGATTTGGGAGAGGTGGCGGAGCGGTGGACATTCCTGGATCCGCTGGCCGACCGGCTGCAGTCCCTGATGGCAGCCGGACTGGAGGCAGGCGGGCCCACCGCCCAGGCTGCCAAGGACGCGCTCAACGGGACCTGGCTCGGACACCCGCTCCACCCCGCCATCACCGACGTCCCCATCGGCGCCTGGACGTGCAGCACCCTGTTGGACCTGCTGGACCGCAGCCGGGGGGGCGAACTGGGTCGAACGGCAGATGTGCTGGTGGGGGTGGGCTGTGCCTCCGCGGTGGCCGCGGCCGCGTCGGGGGCGGCTGACTGGCACGACTCCTACGGCCCGGAGCGACGGGTCGGCTTGGCCCACGCCCTGATGAACTCGGCCGCGCTCGCGCTCTTCACCGGGTCGTTGCTGCTGCGTCTCACGGGACGCCGCCGGAAGGCACGCATCCCCGCCGCCTGTGGATACGGGCTGGCCGCCGCCTCGGCGTTCCTCGGGGGCGACCTGGTCTTTCGGATGGGCACCCAGGTCAACCGCAACGCCTGGACCGCCGGCCCTTCGGACTGGACCGAGGTGGCCGATGACAAGGAGGTGACTCCGGATCAGCTGCTGCGCCGGCGGGCGGGGGATGCGGAGGTCGTGCTAATTCGCCGGGGCGAGCGCGTGGTCGCGGTCGGCGCGGTGTGCCCCCACGCGGGAGGGCCGATGGAACAGGGGAAGCTCATGGCTGATCGGATCGTTTGCCCCTGGCACGGGTCCCAGTTCGAGCTCGCCAGCGGGCGGGTCTGCCGCGGGCCGGCGAGCACGGAGCTGCCGGTCTTCGAGGTAAGGGTGAACGATCAAGGCAGGGTGGAGGTCCGCCGGTCGCCGCAGTGACCGCCCCCCACCTGGTGCCGGCTGCGACCGGCGGTTCCACGACCGGTGGCGGCGGGGCCGCCCCCCTCAGCTCCCGAATGCAGCCGGGTTCGCGGTGGGCACCAGGCCGGCTCCCAGCGGTAGACGGAGTGCTGCACCCTGGCGTTGGAGCGGCGGCGGCGGAACCTCACGGGTGCTGGCCATGCCGGGGTCGAGGTGTCTGATCGATTCGAGCACCCTGAGACCCCACTTGGATCGGAGCTGGAGGCCGTCTCGGACCACGCTCGCCGCCCAGCGGCTGGGCATGGGCCGGTGGAGACGGCCCGGGCGCTGATCCGCCGGGCCTTCGCCATCTGCGTGCTGACCGGGGCTGGCATCTCCACCCAGTCGGGGATCCCCGACTTCCGCGGCCCTGAGGGGCTCTGGACCAAGAATCCCGGAGCTCAGCGGCTCAGCACCCTGGCCCACTACATCCAGGATCGGGACTTCCGGGTCGAGACCTGGCGGCGCCGGGCCTTCGCCGGCGGGCCGCCGCCCCAACCCAATGCGGGCCATCGGGCTCTGGTTGAGCTGGAGGCGGCCGGACGGCTTGAGTTGCTGATAACCCAGAACGTGGACGGCCTCCACCGGCTGGCGGGCACATCGCCGGACCGGCTGGTGGAGCTGCACGGCTCGCTTCGAGAGCAGGTCTGCCTCACCTGCGGGCGACGCGGGCCGATGGCGGAGGTGCTGGAGCGCGTCCGCCACGGCGACCTCGACCCCCACTGCCAGGCCTGCGGCGGGATCCTCAAGTCCGCCGCCATCTCCTTCGGACAGCGACTGGAGCCGGCGGAGCTCGCCCGGGCGGAGGCGGGCGCCCGCAGTTGCGACCTGTTTCTGGCGGTGGGCACCCGGCTCGAGGTCTTCCCGGCCGCGGAGCTTCCTGCCGTCGCACTGCACAGCGGTGCCCCGCTCGTGGTCGTCAATCAGGAGCCGACCAGCTACGACCGGCGGGCGGCGGCGGTGATCAGATCGCCGATCGGAGAGGTGCTGGGAGCGCTGCTGTCCGCATGACCGATCCGTGCCCGCCATCCGCGGACTGGGCCGCGAAAGGGGATGAAGTCCCGAGAAGCAGACGGTCCCGCCGGCGAAACCCAGGTTCACCAGGGATGGGCCTGGAGCGGCCCCGCCCCGTCTGACCGACGCGCGAGGAACTCCAGCCCGCCCCGGACGGATCGGGCTCAGCGCTGGGCCCGGGTCGGCCCGGGCCACGAAGTGGGACTCCCCCGTCAGCGGCAGGAGCATTTGGCGGCGCCGGTGACGGGCGCCCTGTTCCCCCGTCTCAGGGAAGAGGCTCCCTGACTCCGAAGAAGTGGGACAGGGACATGCGCAGAGAGGTGGGGTCCAGACCGTGCGCTCGATCGTGCTCTGCCCGGCGGCCGTAGCGATGGAGATCGCGGCGTCCCACCCCGAGCCCCAGGATCCGATGGGGAACGTGCCCCAGGGCCTCATTGATCACCCCCACCGACGTGCCCTCCTGGTAGGGCTCCACCACCGCCACCGCGGGTCGGCCCAAGGAGCCCAGGACCGTCTCGCGGTCCCATGGCCTCACCGTGTTGGCGTAGATCACGGTGAGATCCATCCCCTCCACCGCGGCGAGCACCGGATCCAGCATCGGTCCAACCGCTATCACCGAGCCCAGCTCCCCGGTCCGCAGGACGCGCATGTGCCCGGGGACTGTCGGCACCGCCTTGGAGTTGGCGGACTCGGAGAGGCGCACGTAGCCGACCCCTGAGCCGGCGACCGCGTGCCGGAGCAGCGTGGCCGCCTCATCGGGGTGTCCCGGGACATGGACTTCGATCCCGGGCAGGGCGTCCAGCAGGGCCACGTCCTCGGGACAGAAGTGCGAGGTGCCGTACTCCGGGAAGTCGTAGGAGGCGCCGACGCTGACCAGGGTGGCGCCGAGCCCCTGGTGGCAGAGATCCAACTTCAACTGTTCGAAGGGCCGCTCCAGCAGGAAGGGGGCAAAGGTGTGCACCACCGGCCGGAGGCCCACATGGGCCAGACCCGCCGCGACCCCGAGCAACGACTGCTCCCGGATCCCGACGTCCACCACTCGCTGGGGATGCCTGGCGCGGGCGGCCTCGAACAGACCGGCCGAGATGGCCGCCAGCACCACCACGACCCTCGCGTCCTCGTCCAGCAGGCGCCCGAGCTCGTCCACGAACCGCTGCCTCATGCCGGCATCTCCGGCCCGGCTGCCTCCGCGACCACCAGGCCGGGGCGGGACCCGGGTCGGTGCCGGAGCGCCCGCTCCAGGGCCGTTTGGTCGTGCGCCCCCACCCGCTCCACCCCCCATCCCGCGGCGGTGAAGGGGGCGGCCACACCCGCGGGCCATCCCACGGTGGCGCTGCGGTTGTCGACCACGATCACGGTCAGCGCCGACAGGCCGAGCACCGCTGCCAGCCAGAGCGCCTCGTGGTTCGAGCCCTCCTCCAGCTCACCGTCCCCCAGCAGGCAGAAGACCCGCGGCTCCGGGCGATCCTGGATGCGCAGCCCGATGGCCATCCCGACCGCGATCGGAAGGCCGTGGCCGAGGGATCCGCTGGAGATCTCGACCCCGGGGATCAGCTGCCGATCCGGGTGGTGCCCGAGGGGGGATTCGAAGGCTCCCAGAGCAGGCAGGAGATCCGGGCTGATGAAGCCCTTGGCCGCCAGCACGGCGTAGTAGGCCGCCGGGCCATGGCCCTTCGAGAGGACGAACCGGTCCCGGTCGGGATCGGCGCAGCTGCTCGGGCCGACCCTGAGGATGCGGTCGTACAGCACCCACAGGACATCGACCGTCGAGGCCGATGCGGCGGAATGCTTCTGATCTTGGGAGATCAGATCCAGCAGTCTGGTCAGGTCCTCATACAGAGCGGGCGGGGACATTTTCGGAGCGGGGATGGTGGCGGTGTGATCGTGCACAGTTGTCATGAACACATGGTGAGACTTAAAGTTAAGTTGATGTCAAGCATCATGTTGGGCGACATCTGATCGTGGCCGTCCTGCCGACCACCCTCTCCATCGGCGAGCTCGCCGCCCGCAGCGGGGTGGCGCCATCGGCGATCCGCTTCTACGAGGCGCGGGGTCTGATCGGCTCCCAGCGCTCCGCGGGCGGGCAGCGCCGGTTCCCCCGCGCCAGCCTGCGCCGGCTGGCCTTCATCGGAGCCGCTCAGCAGGTCGGGCTCACGCTGGAGGAGATCCGCGCGGCGCTGGCTCAGCTGCCGGACCAGCGGACGCCGACGCGGCGGGATTGGCAGCAGCTGTCAGCCGCGTGGCGCGACCGGCTCGAGCTCCGGATCGCGGCCCTGGAGCGCCTCCGAGACGACCTCAGCGGTTGCGTCGGCTGTGGCTGTCTGTCACTGCGGCGCTGCCGGCTGTACAACGTCGGTGACGGCGCTGCCGACGAGGGGCAGGGCTCCCGCCTGGTGCGAGCGTTCGGATCCCGCGGCCACCTGAAGGGCTGAGGGCACTGGCCGTTTGCCCCGGCGCCACCTGGAGCCGCTCCCCACGCGGCTCCACCGGGCAGGCCCAGGCCGCCGGTGCCGAAGCCCCCTCCAGCCGGGGGAACGAAGGGCGTGACCTGGGACCGGATATGGGCCGGGCGGCCCGGCTGCCCGGTGGAGCCGTCCGGTTGGGAGTTTCGCCAAGCGGGCGTTGCACCCTGCTCCCGGGTGGCAACCGGGCGGCGGCCCGGATCCGTGATCGGTTGGGTGCGGAGCGAGCGTCCGATCGCCGCGCGGGGTGCTCTGACCCGGCCGTCAGCCGCCTGCGCCCGCGGCCACTGCCTCCGGGGTCGGATCCAGCCCCGCCAGCACCAGGGCGCAGGCGGTGGCGGCGATAGGCATCTGCTCCAGGTCGTAGCCCCCTTCGAGCACCACGGCGACCCGCCCGGAGCAGGCCTCGGCCGCCAGCTGGCAGATGCGTTCCATCGCCTGGGCGTACGCCGTCCAGTCGAGCTCCAGACTCGCCAGGGGATCGGTCGCCAGGGCGTCGAACCCGCAGCTGACGACTATAAGCTCGGGCGAGTGGGAGGCGACCGCCGGCAGGGCGTGCTGTTCCAGCGCCGCCAGCCAGGGGCCGTTGCCGGTGCCGGGGGGAAGCGGCAGGTTGAGGGTCTTGCCGTATCCCGGCCCCTCACCGCGGTCCCCGGCCAGCCCCGTCCCCGGGTAGAGCGGGGCCTGGTGGAGCGAGCAGTACAGCACGTCGCCGTCATTCCAGAAGGCGTCCTGGGAGCCGTTGCCGTGATGGACGTCCAGATCCACGATGGCGACCCGCTCCACTCCCAGCCGCTGCTGCGCGGATCGCACCGCCACCGCGACGTTGTTGAACAGGCAGAAGCCCATGGCCCGGTCGGGGGTCGCGTGGTGGCCGGGCGGCCGCACCAACGCGAAGGCGGCACCCTCACCCTTCGCGCACGCGACCTCGACCGCGGCCATCGCCGCCCCCGCCGCGTCCCGGGCGATGTCGAATGAGGTCCGGGTGCAGTAGGTGTCCGAGTCGATCCACCCCCCGCCCTGCAGGGCCAGGTCCCCCATCGCCCCCACGTGGGCCGGGGTGTGCACCAGCAGCAGGTCCGACTCCTCGGCGGGCTCGGCGCTCCGCCATCGGCTGCGGCTGAGCCGGGGCTCCCGTCGCAGCGCCTCGGTGATCGCCAGCAGCCGCTCGGGCGACTCGGGATGCCCCCAGCTGCTGTGGCCCAGGAAGGTGGGGTCGTAGATCAGGGCAAGGTCGGGGCCCGACCCGTCGCTCAGCTCTTCGGTCAAGCGCTACTGGTCCAGAGAGAGCACCATCTGCGGCGGCGCGATGCGATGGTCCTCCTTGGTGGGACGGACCGCGGTCCCGACCGCGAAGAACTCGATCACGTGGCTGCCCCAGCCGTGGTTGCTCTCCTTGATCTGGGCTCCCACGATCCCCTCGGCCGCGACCTCCTCCGCCTCGGTCTGCATCCGTTCCATGGCGAGCTCCCGGGCGTCGTAGAGCGCCTGGGTGAAGTTGGGCATCTCCTGGTTCTGGCCCATCTTGCGCATCCAGGACCCCAGCCCCTGGTGCGCCACGTGGTACACGCAGGAGCCCATGACCAGGGCCAGCGGAGCGTAGCCGGCCTGCAGCAGGGTCCAGAAGTCCTGCCCCGAGAGATCGGAGGTGAACGGCTTGCCCTTGGGAGTCTTCATGCTCCCCTGCTGGCTTCTCACCGCCGTCCCGATGGCCATGAACTCCGCCAGCCCCTGGCCCCACTCGTAGCGGTTGATGTCGAGCCGGACCCCGACGATCCCGTCGGCCCCCAGGACGTCCGCCTCCTCCTCCATCCGGCTCATCGCGAGCTCGCGGGCCTGGTACATCGCCTGACTCAGCACCTGCAGCTCCTGGTTCTGCCCGTAGTTGGCGATCTGCATGCCGATGTGATAGATGGAGCTGCCCACCACCAGGCCCACGGGCTCAAAGCCCGCCTCCTTGACCAGCAGGAACTCGGAGATGGACAGGTCGCTGGTGAACAGCTTGCGATGGCCCTCGGTGCCGCGCATCTCGCGGAGCCGGTTCAGCGCGTCCTGAGGGATCTCGGGCTGCCCCGTCGACGCCGCGGCTGGCTGGTCGGTCATGCTGGTGCCTCCTTCAAGGTCTTAGGGGGATGACCATCCGGGGAGCCGCCATCGGGGTGGCCTCCCCAGCGGTCGAGACGGCGGTGCCGAGGATCACCCATTCCGCGATCCTCCCGCCGACAGACTCGGAGCCGGTCGGAAACTCCAGGATGTGGGACTCGATCTCCACCCCCACCACGCCTCCGGCCGACACCTGGGCCGCCTCCTGGGCGAGCCGTCGGCGCGCCATGTCCTGGGCGCGGTTGAGGGCGAGGGTGTAGCTGGTCACCTCCTGATTGCTCCAGGCGGAGACTCCAAACCCACCCATGCGACCGAGGCCACCTCCGAAGAAGGCGACAGCCTGGTAGGCGCTGGCCCCCATCACGAGCCGGAGAGGGCGGTGGCCGGTGCTGAGAAGCTTGGCCAGATCCTGGCCGCTCAGGGTGGAGGTGAACGGTTGGGTGCCGGGGTGGGTCCCACCATCCCGGGCGACGGCGGTCCCGATGACGGTGAACTCCGCCATCCCCGAAGCCCACTCCCAGCGGTTGATCTTGAGACGGACGCCGACCACCCCCTCGGCTCCCAGCCCCTGCGCCTCCAGCATGAGCCGGTTGACCGCCCGAGCGCGAGCATCGAGCAGCGAGGCGGTGAGGGACCGGTTCTCCTGGGGCTCGACCCCTCCGTAGTTGAGCCCGCCGAGGCCTCCCCCCAGGCTGTTCCAGCCGGTGTAGATCCAACCCATCTGATAGAGGGAGCTGCCGAGGACCATGGCCAGCGGCCGGTAACCGACGGACCGCAGCGCCGCCAGCTCAGCGACGGAGAGGTCCGAGGTGTAGGCCCCGCCCTCGGTGGCCTGGCGCTGGATCCGCTCCTGGGCGTTGAGCGGGATGCCGCCCTGCTCCACCAGCGCCCGGCTGCGCTCCGCGCGGGCCTGCTCCTCGGGGCCTGGGGCCCCCCCGGATCCGCCACCGCCGCGGAAGAATCGCACCTGCCGTCAGCCTAGCAGACGTTCCAGCGCCTGACGGTCGGCGGCGCTGGCCTGGCTCTGCCGCAGCAGCGCCCTGGTCAGCTCGGCCACCCAGGCGTCCAGCCCCAGATCCTCGCTCTTGAGCGCGATCCCCCGGACCACCTTGGTGCGCTTGGCGGCCACCGCAGCGCCATCCCGCGACAGCTCGAAGTGGTCATCGCCCAGCTGAACCTGGATCCGCCTGACCGCCTTCGCCCGCCGCCTCAGCATCCCTCCTCCCTGGTAGTCGATGCGAGCCCTCCCCGGCAGGGCACCCTCGAACTTCGAGGCCAGGACCTCCAGAAAGGTGTTGAGGTCGCTGGAGTCGGCGCGCAGGGACGAGGCGAGCTGTTCGAACTCGGGGTCGGGCTGGTCGAGTGGGCCCAATTCGTTCATGGATTCGGGCCGAATATACCGCTCCCGCAATCGCCCAGCGAGGGACCAACTTTGGCGATCCCCTTCACAAACCGGCCCTGAGTCCCTAATCTTGCCCGCAACAGGGATCGAGGGCGGGTGAAGGGTTCCAGGCAGCCCGTTCCTCTCAATCACAGCAGGGAGGTGTCACTCAGATGGCTGTCGCGGCCAAACCCGACTACGAGGCGTCCGACCGAAAGCTCGACCGGCACATGTCGGTCTGGCAACTCTTCTTCCTCTCCATGGGAGGGATCATCGGTTCCGGCTGGCTGTTCGCGGCGATCGCGTCGGCCTCGGTCGCCGGCCCCGGCGCGATCGTCTCCTGGATCGTGGGCGGCGTCCTGGTGCTGTTCGTCGCCCTCAACTACGCCGAGGTCGCCGGCATGATGCCCCGCAGCGGCGCGATCGTCCGCTACCCGCACCTCACCCACGGCGGCTACACCGGCTTCATCCTGGGCTGGACGTACCTGCTGTCCGCAGTCTCGGTGCCCGCGATCGAGGCCGAGGCGGTGGTGACCTACGCCAGCTCCTACATCCACGGGATCGTGAACTCCAGCTCCGAGCTGGTCTGGCCCGGCGGCATCCTCTTCGGGATCGGGTTGATGATCCTCTTCTTCATCATCAACTACGTGGGGATCCGGTTCCTCAGCCAGTTCAACGCGTTTGTCACCGGCTGGAAGTTCGTCATCCCCGGGCTGACCATCATCTTCCTGCTGATCCTGGATCTGCACACCAAGAACTTCAGCAGCTACAACGGCTTCTTCCCGCTCGGCGCCCAGCCGGTCCTGGGAGCGGTGGCGAGCACCGGGATCGTGTTCTCCTACCTCGGCTTCCGCCAGGCGCTGGACTTCGGCGGCGAGGCCCGCAACCCGCAGCGGGACGTGCCCATCGCCACCATCGCCTCGGTCCTGGCCGGGATGGTGGTCTACGT
>JAJYWT010000079.1 GCA_021791345.1 bacterium | reverse complement strand
GCTGTTCAACTACCTCCCGCTCTTGGCGTTCGTGATCCTGGTGGTGGCCGTCGCCGCGGGGATGACCGTCGCCTCGACGGCTCTGGGGCCGAGGCATCCCACGGTCGCCAAGGGCTTGCCCTACGAATGTGGCATCGTGCCGGCAGCCGCCGCGCGCCGGCGCTTCTCCGTCAGCTTCTACCTCACCGCCATGCTCTTCATCGTCTTCGACGTGGAGGCGATCTTCCTGTATCCCTGGGCGGTGATCGTGCGCAGCCACCTACACATGTTCGGGTTCGTGGAGATGGCGATCTTCGTAGCCCTCTTGGGCATCGCGCTGCTCTACGTCTGGCGCAAGGGTGCGCTGGAGTGGGACTGATGGGGGACGACGCCTTGCGCGGCCGTCCGCCGGCGCTCGCCGCCGCCCGGGTCGGATCCGCGGATGCACCCGCCATCCCCGGTGCCATACCCTCCGAGCAGGAGCTGGCCGACGCGGCCGCGCGCGAGGGGATCTTCTCGACCACCGTGGGCAAGGTGATCGCCTGGGGGCGGTATTCGTCGATCTGGCCGGCGACCTTTGGGCTCGCGTGCTGCGCGATCGAGATGATGGGAGCCAGCAACGCCCGGTTCGACCTGGCCCGCTTCGGGGCGGAGGTGTTTCGGGCTTCCCCGCGTCAGTCCGATCTCATGATCGTCGCCGGCCGTGTGTCGCAGAAGATGGGTCCGGTGCTGCGCCAGATCTACGACCAGATGCCGGACCCGAAGTGGGTGATCTCCATGGGAGCCTGCGCATCCTGCGGGGGAATCTTCAACAACTACGCGATCATCCAGGGGGTCGACAAGGTGGTTCCGGTGGATGTCTACATCCCCGGCTGCCCACCTCGTCCCGAGGGGCTCATCGAGGCTGTGATCATGTTGCAGAAGAAGATCGCCGCGACCCCCGTGTCCAGCATCAGGGAGTGACAGTGCCTTCCCAGTCCGATCCCCCCTCGCTCGCGCGTCCGGTGGAGGGGAGGCGAGCCGCCGAGTTCATCACCGCACTTCTGCCAGCCGGTGAGGTCGAGGAAGTCGTGGAGCACCATCAGACCACGGTGTTCATTCCGGTGGAGCGGCTCCTGGAGGTTGCGCGGGCGCTGCGGGACGATCCCAAGATGGCCTATGAGATGCCGGTGACGATGACCTGCAGCGACTGGCCGGAGCGCGACCTGCGGTTCGACGTCATGTACCTGCTGAGATCCCTGATCCACAACGATCTGGTGACGATCGCGGTCAGGGCTAAGGAGGAGACCGAGGTCCCCTCCTTAGCTGCCATCTACCCGGGTATGGAGTGGCACGAGCGCGAGTGCTTCGACCTGTTCGGGCTGCGCATCGTCAACCATCCCAACCTGACCCGCATCCTGCTGCCCGACGACTGGGAGGGCCATCCGCTGCGCAAGGACTACGTTTCCTTTGGAGAGCCGGTGGCGTTCACGCACAACCTCGAGTGGGCGCTGTCACCGCAGGATCGCCCCGAGTACCTTCCCGGCGCGGTGCGGGGCTCGGTGGAGCGCTCCTGATGGGGATCCTGCCGCCGATCAGGGGGGACGGGACCCCGCCAAATCGAGTGCCGGTGCAGGAGGGGATCCCCCGCATCCACCCCGGGGGCCAGGGTGAGTTCCTCGACAAGATCGAGACCGGGGAGGAGCTGCTGGAGATCAACATGGGGCCGCAGCACCCCAGCACGCATGGTGTGCTCCGCTTGGTGCTGAGCCTGGACGGGGAGCATGTGCGGGCCTGCCGCCCCGACATTGGCTACCTGCACACCGGCTTTGAGAAGAGCTTCGAGTCCCACATTTACCAGCAGTGCATTCCGCTCACCGACCGGATGGATTATCTCGCCCCCCCGATCAACAACTTCGGCTTCGCCTTAGCGGCTGAGAAGTTGCTGGAGATCGAGATCCCACCCCGGGGCCAGTACATCCGCGTCATCGTGGCCGAGCTTTCCCGGATCGCCAGTCACCTGATCTGGCTCGGCACCCACGCCATGGACATCGGGGCGGTCACCGCCTTCATGTACTGCTGGCGTGAACGGGACAAGATCCTCGACATCATGGAGTGGATCTCCGGGGTGCGGATGATGACTAGCTTCATCAGGATCGGGGGCCTCATGGCGGATGTCCCCGACGAGTTCGTCCCGATGGTGCGTGCGTTCGTGTCCGAGTTTCCCAAGCGGGTTGACGAGTACGAGGGTCTGCTCACCTCCAATCCGATCTTTCGCCAGCGCACCATCGGCCTGGGCGTGATCGACTCCGCGACCGCGATCTCCTACGGGTGCACCGGCGCGACCCTGAGGGGATCGGGCGTACCCTACGACGTGCGGCGGGCCATGCCCTACTCCAGCTACGACCACTTCCAGTTCGAGATCCCGGTGGGGGTGCGGGGAGACGTGTACGACCGCTACCTGGTGCGTGTCAGGGAGATGCGCGAGGCATGCCGCATTGTGGAACAGGCCCTCGAGGGGCTGCCAGGGGGACCTGTCAACACCCCGGATCGCAAGGTGGTGCTGCCGCCGCGCACGGAGATCGACAACTCGATGGAGTCTCTCATCCACCATTTCAAGATCAGCACGGAGGGCTTTCGGCCCCCGCCCGGCCGGGTGTACTCGGCGGTCGAGAGCGCCCGCGGCGAGCTGGGCTTCCTGATGATCAGCGACGGCGGCAACCGGCCCTACCGGTGCAAAGTTCGCGGCCCCTCGTTCAGCAATCTCTCGGCTCTGTCCTACATGGTCCAGGACGAGCTCATGGCGGACGTGGTGGCGGTCATCGGGTCGATAGACATCATCCTGGGCGACGTCGACCGCTGAGCCCAATCTCAGCAGGGGACTCCCGCCCGCGGCGCTGAGGTGGTGGGTCCGAATCCCGCCATGCGGGTCCGACGATCGTGTAGACGGAGCGTTGCATTGTTGGCCAGCGCCGGGCCTGGCATGCCGCGGTAGCTGCTCATCCAGCGCCCTCCGGAAGCGTGGCAACCGGCGCGCGAAGTTGCCCACAGGATTCCACTCGATGCGCGCCTTGAGGGCAGACCTCTAGACATCGAGGGTGAGGTGCTGGTCCACGGCGCCTGGGCAGGACACCGCTGAGACTGTCAGCCTGAAGTGGCTGGACGTGTCCCCCGGTCCACGATTTCGGTGGACAACTGGTTGGCATGATGAGCGGATCAACCAGGAGGAAGAACGATCACCGAGAGACGTCGGCGGCTGAGTGGTGAGGGCGGGACAGTCGGCGAGGGGGGCTGGTGGTGTTTCCGGCGAAAGATCGAGGTAGTGATTCGGGTGCTCCGGGGCGTTCCTGTCGCGATGCGTACGTTCGTTTTGGCCTGCATCGGGCGAGTCTTGGACGCGTGGGGATCGGGGTCGGGGTTTGAGGAGGCATGGTGGAAGACTCCCAGAGCAGCAGGGATGGCAGCCAGGCGGCGGTCAACTTGACGCTTGTGCGTGAGCGGACTGGCGTTGGTGGAGAGGCCGCGAGTTGTGGCTAGGCAGAAGGAGTCCAGCAGCAGCTCCCGGTCGACCGGGCCCGGTCTCCAGTACCTCGACCCCAACTCCTCAGTCAGCTCACATCGCTCCCGGATGGATGTGGGCCCTGCCCCCTCTCTGCCCCTCTCCGCGGGCGCTCGGTGTCATTCCTTGGTGAGGGAACGATCACCCCGGGGTTCGGCGCTCGCGACCCAATGCGAGGCGTTGACACGATTTCAAGTCGCGCCTAGTATCTAGACCAGTTGATCGAAGGCAAGTAGGGAGAAGCCAATGAGTCGCGCCGACAACGGCAGTGGGCTGTGTCGTCGACTGGTCCTGCTCGAGGAGCAGCTGAAGCTGGCGGCTCAGAGGAGGCCGATTGTGGATGAGGCCCGGAGACTTGCACGAGAGCGACGTCGGACCAAGTTGCGCGGGATCGGTGTCGAGGTAGCGGTCGCCCTGGGTCGTGGCAGAGATGGCGAGGTGGGCACGGACACTTACCCCGCCGGCAAGTAAGCCAGAGGATCGGCGCTCGTTTTCGGACTTCGGCCGTAGTGTGCCTGCGCCTTTCAGGGACTCTGGGGCGGCGCAGCCGAGAACTCTGAAGCTGCAGGGCGCCCAGTGGCAACGGTCATGTCCCGTTGTTGGGGCAGTTCGCACCGCCGAACGAGGCGCTAATCCAGTGTGCGGGGGCCCGCTCGCAGCGCTTTGGGAAGAACCACGACGGCCTCCAGAGCCGCCAGGATGAGCAGGGCGGAGGCAATTCGAGGGACGAAGTCTGCCAGATGTGGTGGGCTGGTGAACAGCCAGGCGATGAGCAGGGGAACCCCGATCCCGGGCACCAGGGCGAAGCTGCGGTCGCGCGCACCCATGCTGTAGTAAACGAGCAGGTTGACCAGTGTGAGCCCGGCTATCCCGAGGCTGAAGAGCAGCAGCAGGGTGGAGTCCGACTCATAGCGGTGGCCGAGCACCAGGCCCAGGAGCGGCCTCGAGAGGGCGGTGTAGCCGACCACGACTACCAAGTCGATTCCCAACAGGACTGCACCGGTCTGCAACAGCAGCCGGCGGCGCCGGCCCGGGTCGACGGCCGCCGAGATCCGGGGGTACATGACGGCGCTGAGGCTGCTGGTGCCGAAGAAGAGGATCTTGCCCATGATGGAGAGGCCGGAGTAGAGGCCGGCGCCGGTCGGGCTGAGCACGTGCCGGGCCGCGACCACGTCGATGTTGTTGAAGATGGGAGCGGTGGCGGCGCCGGCGAGGACGGTGCCATCCACCAGAGGGCGAGGGTGAGCCGATCGTGGAGACCCGGGGAATGGCGCATGGCGCGGGTAGACGGCGGAGCCGAGCGCGCCGGCCACCGACGCCAAGGGAACCGCTGCCGCACCCAGGCCGAAGTTCAGCAGGATCACTGCCAACACCACCATGGTGCCGCCGTAGAGCAGGAAGTTGACGGCCAGCCGGCCGAACTCACGAGCGCCCTGGAGGTAGCCGCGCTGGGACCCGCCCAGAGCCGCGATCGGGCCCGCGACCACCGTCACGACCAGCACCCAGGGGTCGGGAAGGTGAAGCAGGATGGCCAGCCCAACATCGACCGGAATCATGGTCAGGCCCAGGCCCAGCCCGATCCGCCATCCGCTGCGGCGGAGCCTCATCCAATGGGACTGAGGAGGATCCCCTAGGGCCGCTGCGGCCGCGACCTCCCGGGCGCAGCCGGCCGCCACCACGTACGAGGTGGTGTACAGGAGATTGAGAACGGCGACCACGGAGGTTGACTCTCCGTTGGCAGCCGGGGTGAGGTGGTGGGCTCCATAGGACTGGGCCACCAGGACCCCGGCTCCGGATCCACCGATCCCGATGAGGTACAAGAAGTTGTGCCGGACGGTGGTCATGGCAGCGAGCTTGTGGAACTTCGCGAAGCGCCCCCGGCGCTCGGTCCCGGCTCCCTCGCGCTGGTCGGGTCGGGGGGGTGATGGCGGTCCCATGGGCGCTAATCCTGCGGCATCGGGGCCGTCGCGAGCGCGCCGGGTGCCCTCGGCCGGGTGGGGTGGATTGGTAAAGTGGGGTTCGGAATGAGCAGGGGCAAGTGCAAGCGCGCCCGTCGCTGTTCGGGGAGAGAGCTTGGAGCTTCCACCTCCGACCGGCGCGGAGACCCGCTGGGTGACTGAGGCGGCAGCCGGGTCGGGCCGGCTCAGTGACGCGACCCTGACCCGCATTCGGGAGATGGAGGCTCGGTATCCCTCGGCCCGTTCGGCCGTCCTGCCCGCGCTCTGGGCGGTTCAGGACGAGCTCGGATACCTCCCCCCCTGGACGCTTGAGGTCGTGGCCCAGGAGTTGAAGCTGTTGCCCGGGGACGTGGAGGCGGTCGCGACGTTCTATTCGATGTACTTCAACCACCGGCCGGGGAGACACGTGGTCCAGGTGTGCCGCAATGTGTCGTGCGGCCTGCGCGGCTCCGACGATCTGCTGGCCCACCTCCAGGCAGAACTCCACCTCGATGAGGAGGGGAACAGCCCTGACGGAGCGTTCACCATCGAGGGCACGGTCGAGTGCCTGGGGGCGTGCGGAGGTGCGCCGATGATGCAGGTCGACCGCTTCAGCTACGAGAACCTGACCCCACAGAGCGCATTGGAGGTGCTGGAGAAGGTGCGGGTGCAGACCGACGGGAGCGGGGGGGCGAGGTGAACGAGCTGGTGCTGACACGCCATCAGGGGGCACCCGGGCTCACCACCCTCGCCGGGTATGAGAAGGTCGGCGGTTACCAGGCGCTGCGTCGGGCGATCGCGATGGGGCCGGAGGCCATCGCCGCCGAGGTGAAGGCGTCTGGGCTGCGGGGCCGGGGTGGCGCCGCCTTTCCGACCGCCACCAAGTGGGGCTTCCTTCCCAAGGACAGCTTTCCGCGTTACCTCTGTGTCAACGCCGACGAGTCGGAGCCGGGCTGTTTCAAGGACCGGGTGCTGATGGAGGAGTACCCCCACCAGCTACTCGAGGGGGTTCTCATCTCCGCCTTTGCCCTCAAGGTCAACCACGCCTTCATCTATATCAGGGGCGAGTACCGCAGCCAGCGCGAGCTGCTGGAGCGGGCGGTCGGGGAGGCCCGTCGGGCCGGCTACGTGGGGCGCAACATCCTGGGATCAGGGTGGGATTGCGAGCTGCTGGTGCACGGCGGGGCGGGAGCCTACATCTGTGGGGAGGAGACAGCGCTGCTTGATTCCCTCGAGGGGCGGCGCGGTCAGCCGCGCCTGAAGCCGCCCTTTCCCGCGGTGAAGGGGCTGTATGGCCAGCCCACCGTGGTCAACAACGTTGAGACGTTGTCGAATCTGCCCTACATCGTCTCGGAGGGCGGCGCCAAGTACGCCGCCCTCGGGACCGAGGCCAGCCCGGGCACACGGCTGTTCTGCGTGAGCGGGCATGTGGAGCGACCGGGCACGTTCGAGGTGCCCATGGGCAGGACCACCTTCCGGGACCTTCTGGAGATGGCCGGTGGGGTGTGGCGGGGAAGGCAGATGAAGGCGATGCAACCCGGGGGGGGGTCGATGCAGATCCTGGGTCCGCAGCATCTGGACCTGCCCCTGGATTTCAAGGCGGTGGCGGATGCCGGGTCGTCCTTGGGAGCCGGCGCGCTCGTGATCATGGACGATTCAACCTGCCTGGTCAATGTCGCCATGCGCCTGGTCGACTTCTACCGTCATGAGTCCTGCGGCAAGTGCGTGCCCTGCCGCGAGGGCACGTACTTCGAGAGTGAGCTGATGCATCGTCTCGAGGCTGGCATTGCCAGCCGGGCCGAGCTGGCCAACCTCGCCGACATCTGCGCCAACATGGATGGCCGTTGCTTCTGCCCGCTGGGGGACACCGCCACCTGGTTCGTGATGTCGGCCTACCGGATGTTCCCGGAGGAGTTCGAGAGCCATTGCGGAGCCGGGAGCTGTCCCGTCCGCGAGTCCGTGGCGGTGGCCGTCTAGGTGGCGCAGAACGCGGCCACGGAGCTGGTGACGGTCTCGGTCGACGACCGCACCGTGCAGGTGCCGCCGGGCACTTTGGTCTGGGATGCCTGCGAGAAGGCGGGTGTCTTCGTCCCGGTCTACTGCGCCCACAAGAAGCTGGAGCCGGTGGCGGTCTGTCGCATGTGCCTGGTGGAGGTGGAGGGAACTCCAAAGCTCCAGCCGGCGTGTGCCACCAGGGTGGCCCCCAACATGGTGATCCGCACCGCCACCGAGCAGGTCCGTAAGTTCCGCGACGGCAACCTGGAGTTCCTGCTCATCAACCACCCGCTCGACTGCCCGGTTTGTGACCGCGGTGGGGAGTGCGACCTCCAGGACTTCACCCAGCGCTACGGTCCGGGCCGCACCCGCACCAGCATCACCGAGAAGGTGCATTTCGACAAGGCGATCCCACTGTCGGACAAGATCTACCTGGATCAGGAGCGCTGCATCCTGTGCTGGCGCTGCGTCCGCTACTACGAGGAGATCACCGGGGAGCGGGAGATCGTCCTGCAGGAGCGGGGCGTGCACACGGTGGTGGACACCTTCGAGCGGCGTCCCCTCCAGAGCCAGTTCCAGGGCAACCTGCCGGAGATCTGCCCGGTGGGTGCGCTCACCCACGCCCAGTACCGCTTTCGAGCTCGGCCGTGGGATCTGCGGCGCACCGCCAGTGTCTGCTCCCACTGCAGCTACGGCTGCAACCTGTTCGTGGATGCGCGCGAGGACAAGGTCGCCCGCTATGCCAGCAACGACAACCCCGATGTGGACGACAGCTGGCTCTGCGATCGGGGCCGCTACAGCTTCCCTGAGATGAACCGGGGCGGGCGGGTCGCAACCCCCGAGGCCCGGGTGGGAGGGGTGCGTCAGCCGGTCTCGCCCAAGGAGGCGGTGGAGCGCGCGTGTGGAGGCCTGCTACGGGTTCTCTCCGAACACGGGCCGCGGTCCATCGGGCTGATCGGGTCGGCCCGGATGACCAACGAGGAGGCCTTCGCGCTGCAATGGCTCGCGCGGGACGTCATCAAGACCCCCAACTTGGACCATCGGCTGGAGCCGCTGGAGACCCTTGACCCTGGTGACTTCGAGCTCTCCATCGCGGAGATCGAGGAGTGCGACCAGGTGCTGGTGCTGGGGGATGCGCCCGAGGCGGCGGCTCCGGTTCTCACCCTGCGGCTCTTCAAGGCTGCCCACAAGCGCGGTCGCCAGGTGCGGAGACTCCCGGTCGACTCTGACCCCAACCCCCTCGCCAAGCAGCTGCCTTCGTCCGGGAGGATCGGGTTGGTGGCCCACGAGCGGGACCTCGCCGCCGCCCGTCGCCTGCAGGCGCGGCTCACCACCGGTGCACGCCGAGTCCAGCTCCTCTCCATCCTCGATCAGGTCAACGACCGAGGGTGCCAGGACCTGGGCCTCTTGCCGAACTGGCTACCTGGGTATCGGCGGGCGACCGAGCTTGGGCTTGGAACCCGGGAGATGCTCCAAGCCGCCGCGTCCGGAAAGCTGAGAGCCCTGGTGCTGATCGACCCCAGCGAGGAGTTGGAGGCGGAGCCGGGGTTCCGCGAGGCCGTGGCTGCAGTGGAGCTGCTGATCGTGCTCGCGCCGTGGCCGGGGGTGGCGAGCGCCGAGGCCGATGTGATCCTGCCCGGTCGGACCCTGGTGGAGAAGGCGGGGACGGTGACCAACACCGAGGGCCGGGTCCAGAGGCTGCGACCGGCGGTCGAGCCGAAGTTGGCGTTCCCGCCGGACCTGCGCAGCATCGTCGAGCTCGGCGAGGGGCTCGGCGGCGAGCTCGGGGTACAACCGCTGGCCGGGCCGGTCTTCCGACGGCTGGCAGAGGTGCTGCCCGCCTACCGGGGGACTCAGGGTGGCCTCCGAGCCAACTGGGAGGTGCAGAGGTGAGCCCCGCCGCCACGTCGGTCGTGCTGGCGGTGATCGTGGCCCTGGTCAAGGGGCTGCTCATCGTCATCGTGCTGGCGACGGCCTTCGCCTACATGACCCTGGCCGAGCGCAAGATCTCCGCCCGCATCCAGCTGCGTTACGGGCCCAACCGGGTCGGCCCATTCGGGTTCTTGCAGCCCGCTGCCGATGGGGTCAAGCTCTTCCTCAAGGAGAAGGCGGCGCCCGAGGGGCGCGACCACCTCCTCTACATGCTGGCCCCGGCGCTGGCGGCCGGCGCGGCGCTGTTCGCCTTCTCCGTCATCCCCATCGACCAGACCATCTGCATCGGTGGCACCCACGGCGCCGGACCGCTTTCCGCCAGCTGTCCTGGGGGCTACCCGCTCCACTGGGACCTGGCCCATCTCAACATCGGCTTGCTGTTCGTGCTGGCGATCACCTCGCTCGGGGTCTACTCGATCTTCTTGGGTGGCTGGGCCAGCAACTCCAAGTACTCCCTCCTGGGGGCGCTGCGCAGCTCCGCCCAGCTGATCAGCTATGAGATGGCGGTGAGCTTTGCGCTCATCGGCCCGGTCCTGCTGGCGGGGTCCCTCAACCTGGAGACGGTGGTCAACCAGCAACACTCGCTTTGGTTCGTCTTTTTGCAGCCGATGGGGTTCCTGCTCTACTTCACCGGAGCCCTCGCGGAGACCAACCGCCTTCCCTTCGATCTGCCGGAGGCGGAGTCGGAGCTGGTGGCGGGATACCACACCGAGTACTCGGGGATGCGTTTCGGGCTCTTCTTCATGGCGGAGTACATCAACATGGTGACCGTCTGCTCCGTCGCCACCGTTATGTTCCTGGGGGGCTGGATGGCGCCCTTCTTCTTCCTGCCGAACTGGCTGGGCCCGATCTGGTTCGTGGCCAAGGTGGGGCTGCTGATCTTCGTGATGATGTGGGTGCGCTGGACGTTCCCCCGACTCCGCTAT
>JAJYWT010000149.1 GCA_021791345.1 bacterium | reverse complement strand
CGTGACGCAGCTCCACCTTCTCCATGGGGATCCCCAGGGTGTCGGCGACGATCTGGGAGAAGGTGGTGTCGTGGCCCTGTCCCTGGGCGTGAGTCCCGACGAAGGCAGCCACCGATCCCGAGGGCAGGAACCGGATGTGGGCGGACTCGACCAAGGCGATCCCCCCCGTGGCTCCGGCGGTCGCCTCGCTGGGGCCGAACCCGCAGATCTCGACCCAGGTGGAGCAGCCGATGCCGATTAGCCGCCCCTGCTGGCGGCCCGCCGCCTGACGCTGCCGCCAGCCCTGGTAGTCGACCAGCTCCATCGCGCGGTCCAGGGTTCCGTCGTAGTTCCCGGAGTCGTAGACCAGCCCGAAGTTGTTGGTGAAGGGGAACTCGCGGGCGAAATTGCGCCGCCGCAGCTCCGCCGGGTCCATCCCGATCTCCTGCGCCACCCGGTCGACCATCCGCTCGCAGAGGTGGGTCCCCTCAGGGCGCCCGGCTCCACGGTAGGGGTCGGTCGGCACCTTGTTGGTCAGCACCCCGATGGTCCGGCCCTGGACCGCCTGCCAGCGGTAGACCCCTCCCGCCATCAGGCAGGCGCACGCCTGGAAGGCGCCGAAGGTGCCGTGGTAGGCGCCCAGGTCCAGCACCTGGGTGAGCCGCAGCCCGAGCAGGGTCCCGTCCCTGAGCGCGGCCGCCTCGGCCGTGAACAGCTGTCCCCGGCCGTGGTAGGCGTTGAGGACGCTCTCGGTCCTGGTCTCGATCCACCGCACCGGGCGGCCCACCAGGCGAGCGGCGGCCGGCACCAGGTAATCCTCCGGGTAGGGGCTGATCTTGCTGCCGAAGCCACCGCCGACGTCCTCCGCCACCACCCGCACGCGGCTCTCCGGCATCCCCATGGCCCCGGAGATGAAGAGGCGGATGAAGTGCGGGTTCTGGCTGCTCAACCAGATCGTCAGGCGCTCGTCATACGGGGAGTAGTCGGCCAGGACCCCGCGCGGCTCCATCGGGGTGGGGGCCAGCCGCTGCTGCCAGATCCGTTCGGTGACTCTGACCTCGGCCCGGGCGAAGGCGGCGTCGATGTCGCCCCCGTCGAAGGTCATGTCCCAGCCGATGTTGTCAGGCCCGCCCACGTGAGCGAGTGGGCTCCCCGGGGCCATGGCGGCCTCGATGTCCACCACCGCGGGCAGGGGATCGTATTCGACCACCACCTGCTCGGCGGCGTCGGCCGCGAGATACCGGTCGTCGGCGATCACCACCGCGACCGGCTCTCCCTGGAAGCAGACCTCTTCGGAGGCGATCGGGAATCGCTCGGGGACGTACTTCTTCTCGGGGACGAAGCTCGGGGTCACCGGCATCGCCCCCGCCAGCTGGCCGTGGAAGTCCTTGGCGGTGAGCACGGCGAGCACCCCCGGTGCCCCCGCCGCCTGGGAGGTGTCGATGCTGACGATCCGGGCGTGGGGGTGGGGGCTGCGCACCACCGCCATGTGCAGCACCCCGGCGGGCAGGCGATCCTCGATGTAGCGTCCGTGGCCGGTGATGAGTCGGGGATCCTCCCGCCTCTGGACGCGGGCTCCTATGAGTTGGCTGACAGCCATCTCCTACCCTCCCATCGGGGCCGGCGCGCCGGCCCCCTCACGGATCGCCGCCGCCGCCCGGTGGACGGCGCGACGGATGTTGACGTACCCGGTGCAGCGGCAGAGGTTGCCCTCCAGCCCGCGCCCGATCTCATCGTCGGTCGGATCCGGGTTCTCGGCCAGCAGGGCGCTGGCGGCCATGATGAAGCCGGGTGTGCAGAAGCCACATTGGAGCCCGTGCTCCTCCCAGAACGCGGTCTGGAGCGGGTGCATCCCGCCGGGCGGGGCCAGCCCCTCGATGGTGGTGATGGCCATCCCCTCCGCCTGCACCGCCAGCATCGAGCACGACTTCACCGGCTGGCCGTCGCACAGGACCGTGCAGGCGCCGCACTGGCTGGTGTCGCAGCCCACGTGGGTACCGGTGAGGCCGCAGCGCTCCCTGAGGTAGTGCACCAGGAGCAGTCGCGGCTCTACCTCATCCTCCCGGGCGGCGCCGTTGACCGTCAGCCTCAGTGTCTGGGCCATACTCAACCTCCATCACCGACCTCTGGCGCTGCGATCGGGTGATTCCCGGCGTCTCCGGCCCCGGGCTGCGCATCCCTCCTTGTGCGCAGCGCTCCTCGTCCCCCGGTGCAGCGTGCTGCCGAAGCGAGTATGGCCCGATCCGGGGACGATCGCAAGGGCTGCGCCGCGGCGGCCAGGGTCGGGCCATGCGCGCTCGGCTCTCTCTCCGCAGAGCCGGCCCGTGGCCCGCTATTTGGCGATCTCCTCCAGCGCCCGCCCCCGCCCGGGTGCGGAGGGCCGCTGGGGCAGTGCTCCGAGATGACGTCGGCCCCCGGCCAGGACCACCGCCCCCATCGCCACCGCCACCGCGCCCACCAGGAAGGGCACCCGGGCGCCGACCACCACCGCCAGTTCCCCGGCCAGCCAGGGCGCGACCGCGCCCCCGATCCAGCGGACAAAGTTGTATCCCGCCGATGCCACCGGCCGCTCGGCCCGGCTGACGGTCATGGCGGCCTGGGTGACCAGGGTGTTGTTGATACCCAACACCGCCCCTGAGGCGATCACCGCGATGATGATCCCCACCCGGGGCACGAAGGCCATCCCCAACAAGAGCACGGCCAGCGATCCCAGCACCCCGTAGAGGGGGATGACGGTCCCCAACGCCCGCTCCAAGCGGGGTGCCACGAAGACCGCGGTGAGCGCCAGCAGGACGCCCCAGCCGAAGTAGATCAGCCCCAAAACGTGCACGCTCTGATGGATCACGAACGGCGTGTAGGCCAAGATGGTGAAGAACCCGAAGTTGTAGAAGAGTGCCATCACCGCGATGGTCCGCAGTCCGGGATCCCGCACCGCCCGCAGTGGGTCCAAAAAGCCGGTGCGCCGTGCCGGCTTGGGGACCGGTCCCAGCAGCGTGGCGACCAAGATGAATCCGATCGCCATCAGCGTCGCCGTCCCGAAGAACGGCCCGCGCCAGCTGATCCCTCCCAGCAGCCCACCCACCAGAGGACCCATGGAGATCCCCAGGCCGAGCGCCGACTCGTACAGGATGATCGCCCCGGGGACTCCGCCGGTCGCAGATCCCACGATCACGGCGAGGGCGGTGGCGATGAAGAGCGCATTGCCCAGCCCCCATCCCGCGCGCATCCCCACCAGCTCTCCGACGCTGCCGGAGGAGCCCGAGAGGCTGGCGAAGACCACGATAACCAGCAGCCCCGCGAGCAGGGTGACGCGCGGTCCGAGCCGGCTCGAGACCACCCCCGTCACCAGCATCATCACCGCCGTCACTGCGAAGTAGCTGGTGAACAGGAGCTCAACCTGGCTGGGGCTGGCCCGCAGCCCGCGCGCGATCGCGGGCAGGATGGGGTCCACCAGGCCGATTCCCATGAATCCGACCACGCAGGCGAAGGCGACCGCCCACACCGCCTTGGGCTGGCGGAAGAACTCCCGCATGGTCGAGGATCCGGAGGGCTCAGCCATCGCGCTCCAAAGTGGCGCCGCCCGTCCACTCCCGGGCAAGGCGCTCCAGCGCCGGGAGCGCCAGCCCCAGCGCGCGGCGCTCATCCTCGCTGAGCGCCTGCAGGCGGTTCCTGAGCAGCTCCCTCCTGGTGGCGGAAATTCTGGCCAGCGTCCGCTTGCCATCCGGGGTCAGCTCCACCAGCACCGAGCGGCGGTCGCTCGGATCCGGGCGCCGGCTGACCAGGCCGGCCCGTTCCAGCCGCCCGACCATGACCGTGACAGATGGTCCGGTGATCCAGCTGGCCCGCGCCAGCTGGGAGATCCGGGCGGCACCGGGGCGGAGCGCGGCCATGAGCTGGGCCTGGCTGACCGAGACCGTGCCCGCCAGCTCCCGGCGCCAGGCGACGGTGACCGCGGTGAGCAACGGACCGAGTTGATCCACCAGCCGCTCGGTCTCGGCCTGGACGGGAGCCGCGGGTGGGGTCCGGTCTGGCATCGGGGAACAATATAGCTAGGCTAGCTATCTATATGCAGCCGCGGCTCAGCCTCCGCGCCTCCCGCGTTCCCTGTCGTCAGCCTCGACCCGGGCCATGGCTGCGGTCGCGATCAGCTCGGCGCAGGCCTCCAGCGAGATGGCGGTGGCGTCGAGGACCAGGTGGTAGAGCGCGGGATCCCGGACGTCCACGTGGTAGAAGTGCTGCAGGTAGTGGCGGCGGGCGGCATCGGTCTCCTTCTGGGCGCGCTGAGCGGTCCTCTCGTCGAGGCCGGCCCGCTCCACGGCGAGCCGGATCCGCTGCTGCTGTGGGCCATCCAGACGGGCGTGCAGAGCGCCCGGATGCCCCCTGAGCACCATCGAGCCCCCGCGTCCCAGGATCACCACCCCGCGCGCCGCGGCGCGACGGATGACCGACTCGGTGTGATCCAGATACTCCCGCTCGCTGCGCCAGGGCTCCAACGGATCCGGCACCCCGAGCCAGGCCGAGCCCAGCGGGGAGAAGAAGCCGATCCACTGGCCCAGTCCGTGCGCCGGGTGGCTCTCCTGATAGGCGATGTCCTCAAAGGAGGCCATCACCTCCCGGGCCACCGTGGCAGGGATGGCGCGGTCCAGAAAGGCCAGGCCGAGGCGCTCGGCCACCGCTCGGCCCACCAGTTCCCCGCCGGTTCCGTAGGCGGAGGAGATCGTGATCACCGGTTGGATCCGGTCCACCCCTTCTCCGAGTGCTGGATTCGCAGCCCCAGTATGCGACCACTGGCGGCGGGAGCTGGTGCCCTCTTGGGTCAGTCGAGCCAGGCGAGCAGCTCGGTCAGGGTCCCGATCTCCGCTCCCTGCCAGACCGAATCGGGGTCGAACTGGAGGTGCGCCTCGGGATTGCCGGGGTGGTGGACGATGCGCAGCGCCTTCACCCCGCAGGCCTCGGCGCCGCTCAGCTCGTGGCTGCCGCCATCACCGACGTAGAGCGCCTCATCCGGTCGCAGGCTGAGGCCGGCCAGCGCCTTGTGATAGAGCTCGGGAGCCGGCTTGCGCCGCCGCTCGGTCCACGAGAACAGGGCAAGCTCAACGGGCGCGGCCCAGCCCAAAGTGGGCCAGAGCTGAGGGGTTTCGGACGACGAGTCGCTGATCACCCCCACGCGCAGGCCTCGACTTCGCAGCGTCGACAGGATCGAGGGCGTCTCCTCCCGCGGCTGGCTGAGCACCGCGCGGAACTGCTCCACCCGCAACCTCGCGGCCCGGTCGAGGGCGGCCGGCCCCGGGTGGTGGCCCACCCGTCGGCAGAGCTCCAGCAGCATCTGGGGCAGATCCCCGAGCGCGGCCGTCGCCCGCTCGGTGTAACTGCGCTCCATCAGCGCTTGGAACGGCTCGAGGGGTGCCCCCAAGGCGAGCGCCAGCTCGGTCGTGCGCTGCCTGGCCTGATCGGTGTCCCAGCCGTCTATGAGCGTGCCGTAGAGGTCGAAGATGACTCCTCGATACGGCACATGAGCAATTCTAGCCGGCGCCCCCCGCGCTTCCGGTTCCCCGATGGCCCGCCTCCGTGCTCGCCTGGGGCAGCCCCGCGATCATCTCCAGGGCGTGAGGGAGCGCCGCCCACACCGCCTCCAGGCTCTCCTGGGTCGCCTTCAGCGCTCCCGGCAGCGCCATCACCAGGGTGGCCCCCACCACCACCGCCACCTGGCGGGAGAGGATCGCGTGCGGGGTGTGACTGACGCCGGCTCGCCGCATGGCCTCGCCGAACCCGGGGACGGAGTAATCGGCGACGGCCAGGAGCGCCTCGGGGGTGCGGTCGCGCGGGTGCAGCCCGGTCCCGCCGGTGCAGACGATCAGGGCCGGGCTCAGCCGCAGGACGGTGCGCCTGATCCAGCGTGAGATCTGGTCCGGCTCGTCGGGCAGGATCGCGCGCACGACCACCTCCGCGGGCAGGTCAGGCAGCCGTTGCGCCAACCAGTCTCCGCTGCGATCCTCGCGCTGTCCCCGCGACCCCAGATCGCTCACGGTGAGCACGGCCGCGGCCCACGCGGCCGAGACCTGGGGCGGCTCGCAGCGATCGTCCTGGCTCACGCCGGCGCCTCCAGCTTCAGGTCGGCGAGCAGCGGGTTGAGAGCGGCCACGGGCACCTCCACCTGAGAGAACTCCAAAAAGCGCGACCTGAGAGCCGCGTACTGGGTGTTGAGGGCGCCCTGGTCCTCGCCGTCACCGGCCGACCACTCGGTCATATAGTGCACCGCCACGATTCCAGCCTGCAGCGCCTCCTTCAGGCACCCGAAGCACGGGCGCATGGTCGTGTGCAGAGTCGCCCCCAGCGTGGACTGCCCGAACCGGGCTGCCGCCAAGAGCGCGTTCTGCTCCGCATGGACGCAGACGCAGAGGTCGTAGCCACGGCCCTCGGGGTAGAGTTCGGTCTGGCGGTGCAGGCAGCGGTGGCAGCCGCCCTCGGTGCAGTTGGGCATGCCGATCGGGGTGCCGTTGTAGCCGGTGCTGAGGACGCGGTCGTCGCGGACCACCACCGCGCCGACCCGGCGCCCCAGGCAGTCGGCTCGCGTACGCGCCGCCAGCGCCAGCAGCATGAAGTACTCCTGCTTGCTGGGCCGGGCCGGGCTTGTGGTCACGACCGCCGCCTCATTGGATAGCTCGCCATCTCCTGAGTTTGACACGGGATGGCGATCAGAGGAGAGCCCGCAGGATCTGCTCGGTGGTGGCAACGGTGGCGAACTCGCCGTTCAGGCTGGCCGCGGTCACGAAGGCCACCTGGTCGGCGGGGACCACGTGACGCGGGCCGACCTCGCGGTCGAAGGTGTGGGTGGCGTCGAGGGCGAAGACGGTCTGGTACCCCAGGTCGCCGGCCATCCGGGCGGTGGAGCTGCAGCAGTGGTCGGTGGTGATCCCGCAGATGGTGAGGCTCGCCACCCGCCGCTCCTGCAGCCAGTGGTCCAGATCGGGCTGACCGTAGAACGCCGAGTGGACCCGCTTGGTGACCAGGAGATCCGGGTCGCCCGTGATGACCTCCTTGAAGGCGTTGCCCCAACTCCCCGGGGCGAGCGGGGACCCTGGCTCCTGCGAGTCGTGGCGGACGAAGACCACCGCCTCGCCAGCCCGGCGGTGGGCCTCAATCAGGCGGCCGACGTTGGCCTCGCAGCTCGGGTTGTTGCGCTGGCCGAAGCTCGGGTCGGTGAATCCGCGCTGCACATCGATGACGATGAGCGCCGAGGGGCGGGCGATCTCCACCGCCTAAGCATGCCGGAGGGCGCTGAGCAATCGCTCGTCCAAGCCCGGAAAGCCCTCCAGGTACTCGACCCGCTCCCGCCGCAGCCGGTCCACCACCTGTTGGTACTCGGCCCGCCGTCCCTGGCGTTGATACAGCAGCCGGGGCTGGAGCAGCTCGGGATCGTCTATCCCCGGGACCGTGGTGGCCACCTCGTAGCCGAAATCCGGGTCGTGCTCCCAGGTGATGGTCCCCTCGGCGATCGCCTTCACCACCGCCGAGGAGTGCGGGATCCTGACCTTCTTGGCCTGGGGATCCTGCTCGCCGCCACCGACCGACCCCGTGTTGAGCAAAAAGACCTCGAACCCCCCGGTCTCGTGAAGTTCCCTGAAGCGGTTGCCCTGTTGGGCGTGCAGCAGGGGGAAGAAGGGGTTGGTGCCGGGGACCCGCAGCGACCGGCCCGCCTCGGCCGCCCCGCCAGCGGCGGTCCCCTTGGTCTCGCCGAGCATGAAGTAGGCGGCCGCCTGCTCGACCGAGAGCCGCGCCACCGCCGGGATGATCCCGTCATTGCGGTTGAGGATCAGCAGGGCGCTGACCGGGGCCACCTCGCGCGCATCCTGCGACCAGCCCAAAGCGGTCATGGGGAACACCGCCCGGCCGTTCTGGGTGTAGCTCTCGTCGAAGAAGTCGACCGGGCCGTCCACCTCCTTCTGGGAGACGTTCTCCAGGTAGGCGACCGGGGAGGTGACGGCGGCGTAGATGGTGGGCTCGTCCTCGGCGCTGAGTGCGTAGGTCTTGGCGAAGCAGCCGTTCTCGGTGCCGTAGACCTTGCCCCCCGGCATCAGCGCCACGAAGTCGTCCTGAACCGGCTTGCTGTCGTTCTGCCGGGTGAAGGTGGTGGTGGTCTTGCCGGTGCCGGACAGCCCCACGATCAGCAGGGTGCGGTCGCCGGAGGCGGTGGGGACCACCTTGCAGCCGGCGTGGAGGGCCAGCCCTCCGCGTTCGTAGACCAGCTGGTTCCACATCCGCAGCAGCCCCTTCTTGGACTCCCCGAAGTAGTCGGAGTTGAGCACCCGGGTGACCCCCGCCTCGAGGTCCACCGCGATCAGCCGCTCCTTGGGGTATCCCGGGGCGGTGAGCCCCGGGGTGTAGACCACCGTGAACCAGGGCGCGAAGTCGTCGCCGACGGTCTCGTCCTGAAATAGCAGGTGATCCTGCATGCCGGCGATGTTGGCCCAGGCCCGATCCATCACCAGCCGGGCCGGGCAGCGGAAGTCAGGGTCGTTGCCGATGTAGCCGTCGATCACCAGCAGGTCGCGCTGGCGCAGGTATTCCTCCTGCATCTCGGCCACCCGCCGGCCCTCCGCGACCGTGATGGTCTGGCTCGAGGTGGTCTCGGGCTGGTCCGTGATGATGTAGGTCGACTCGGTGCTGCGCGCCAGCACCTGGGTCTGGACGTTGTAGTTGTCGTAGGCGGTGTGCCGAGCGGTCGGCATGGCGGCGGTGAACTCGCGCAGCTCGGCCTGCGAGGGCCGGCGGCGCACCGACTGTGCCTTGGGGATTGTGGGATCCGCGATCTGGGTCATGGCGATCTCCTCGACCTCTCCAGCCAGGTGGCAACCGCGGCAGATTACCGCAATCTTGGCTCTCCCGCCAGCGTGTGCTCCCCCAGCTTGCCATTACAGTCTTGTCCGAGGCTCGCGGGGCGCGGTGAAGCGGGCCACGGGCCGCCAGGTGAAAGTGAGGGAGGATGCGATCCATGGCTGATGCGGACGTCACCGGGACGAGTGCGGCCACGGTGGCCGCGATGATGACCAAGGCGGTGCTGACCACGACCCCTGAGGCCACGGTCGAGGAGGTCGCGGAGCAGCTGCACCACCATCACATCACCGGCATGCCGGTGGTGGACGACCACCAGCGGGTGGTGGGTGTGGTCAGCGAGATGGACGTGGTCCGCAAGCGGGGCCGGACGGTGGCGGACATCATGACCGCAACCCCCCGCACCGTGGAGGAGCAGGTTCCGCTGGCGGAGGTGGCGGACCTGCTCATGAGCGAGCGGATCCGCCGGCTGCCGGTGGTCCGGCACGGCAAGCTGGTGGGGCTGATCTCCCGGACTGACCTGGTGACCTTCTTCGCCCAGCACCAGTGGGCGTGCGAGGCTTGCGGGGCCACCCAGAGGGGCCTGGAGCCACCGGACAGCTGCCCCAGCTGCGGCGCCTCACGCGGCTTCCGGCTGGAGGACGCCCCTCACGGGATGTGAGGGGTGCGGCTCAGCCGGCCGACCGGGCCCTGAGCTTGGTGAGGTCGTGGACTGCGTCGATCCAGCGGATGGTGCCGCTGTACGAGCGCATCACCACCGAATGGGTCTCCACCCGTTCCCCGGCGAAGCGGACCCCGCCCAGCATCTCCCCGTCGGTGATCCCGGTTGCGGCGAAGAAGATGTTGTTGCCTCCGGAGAGCTCCTCCGCCTGGAAAACGTGCTCGGGGTCGAAGCCCTCCTGTTCCACCATCTCACGCTCCGCTTGGTCGCGGGGCATGAGCCGGCACTGCATGTCGCCGCCGATGCACCGGACGGCACACGAGGTGAGCACGGCCTCGGTCGCTCCCCCGATCCCCATCAGCACGTCGATGCCGGTCCGCTCCGGCAGAGCGGCCATGATCCCGGCCGCGACATCGCCATCGGTGATCAGCATGACCCGCGCCCCGGCCTGACGGATCTCCGCCAGGAGGCGCTCGTGGCGGGGCCGGTCCAGCACCACCACCGTCAGGTCCTCGACGTGGCGCTCCTCGGCGGCCGCGATCCGCTGGAGGTTCTCGGTGGCGGATTGGCGCAGGTCGATCACCCCCCGGGCCCGCGGCCCCACCACCAGCTTCTGCATGTAGAAGCAGTGGGTCTGCAGCAGGCTGTCGCGGTCGGCCAGGGCCACCGTGGCGATGCCCCCCGGCAGCCCCCGCGCCACCAGCCGGGTGCCGTCGATGGGGTCGACCGCCACATCCACCAGGGGAGGGTTGCCGTTGCCCACATCCTCACCGATGTAGAGCATGGGCGCCTGGTCCTTCTCCCCCTCGCCGATCTTCACCACTCCGGACATGTCCACGTAGGAGAGGCTCCG
>JAJYWT010000146.1 GCA_021791345.1 bacterium | reverse complement strand
CGGGGTCGTCGCCCCAGCGCCCGGGCAGCTCCAGCTCCTTCCCCCGAGGAGCGCCGCTGCCGATGAAGATGGCGTCGAATCCCTCCCCCAGCAGCTGCCGCAGGCTGTGGACCGGGGTCGCATAGCGAATGTCCACGCCCAGGTCCAGGATCACCCCCACCTCGTCCTCCAGGACCTCGGCCGGCAGGCGAAAGGCGGGGATGTTGGTCCGCATCAGCCCACCGGGCTGGCGGTGTCGCTCGAAGATGGTCACCTCGTAGCCGAGCGGCATGAGGTCGTTGGCGACCGTGAGCGAAGCGGGACCAGCGCCGATGCAGCCGATCCGCCTCCCGTTCTTGTGCTCCGGGGCCCGGGGCAAGCCGGCCGACACCTCCCCTCGAAGATCGGCCGCCACCCGCTTGAGGCGGCAGATGGCGACGGGCTCGCCGTCCACCCGCTGGCGCCGGCATGCCGGCTCGCATGGGCGGTCGCAGGTGCGCCCGAGGATCGCGGGGAACACGTTGGACTGGCGGTTCAGCAGGTAGGCCTCGCCATAGCGCCCCTGGCCGATCAGGCGGATGTACTCAGGGACGTTGGTGTGGGCTGGACACGCCCACTGGCAGTCCACCACGCGGTGGTAGTAGCTGGGATCCCCGACGTCGGTGGGCGGCGGCGGCTCGGCGCGACCGGTGCCGTCCTGGCTCACCGCCGCTGCTCCATGCCGGCCCCGGGCGGACTTTCGCCCATGCCGCGCGGGCAGGGACACCGGTTAGACCAGGGCACCTTCGAGATCGCGTGGGCTGCCACGGTGGTGATTGTGCAACCGCAGGGGACGTTCTGCATAGAGGTTTCCACCCAGCGGGCGTTGGGACGGAACCCCCAGACGCCGGCCGCTCCGCGGGGAAGCGCCAGGAATCCCCGGGTAATCGCCCATTCCTGAGTGGCTCCGGTCCGCTACCATGCCGGGCGTGAAGCTCAGCGTTCCGCGCGAAACCGTCGCCGGAGAGCTCCGCACCGCAGTCAGCCCCGACTCCGTGGCCCGCCTTTTGGCGCTGGGGCTCGAGGTCTGCGTGCAGTCCGGGGCGGGGCAGGGCCCGGGCTTTTCCGACGCGGAGCTGGAGGGGGCGGGGGCGAAGGTCGCCAGGGACCTCGGCGAGTGCCTCCGGGAGGCCAGGCTGGTGTGCAAGGTCCAGCCCCCCACCGAGGCGGAGGTGGGCCTGCTGCCGGAGGAGGCGGTTTTGATCAGCTTCCTGCCCGCGCTGACCCCAGCCCCGGTGCTCCAGGCGCTGGCGGCGCGGCGGGTGACGGCGTTCAGCTTCGAGCTGATACCCCGCATCAGCCGGGCCCAGGCCATGGACGCCCTGTCCTCCCAGGCCTCCATCGGAGGCTACAAGGCGGTGCTGGTGGGAGCCGCCAGGCTGCCCAAGCTTTTGCCGCTGCAGATGACCGCGGCGGGCACCATCGCCCCGGCCCGGGTGATGGTGATGGGCGCTGGAGTCGCAGGCCTGCAGGCGATCGCCACCGCCCGCCGGCTGGGCGCGGTGGTCGAGGCGACCGACGTGCGCTCGGCGGCGAGGGAGGAGGTCAAGAGCCTGGGAGCAACCTTCGTCGAGCTGGAGCTCGAGGCGCAGGAGGGCGAGGGCGGCTATGCCCGGGAGCAGAGCGAGGAGTTCCTCGCTCGCCAGCGCGCCCTGATCGCCCAGCGGGTGCAGCAGAGCGACCTGGTGGTGACGACCGCCGCGATCCCCGGCCGCCGCGCTCCCATCCTCATCACCAAGGAGGTGGTCGCGGGCATGCGGCCGGGATCGGTGATCGTGGATCTGGCCGCCGACAGTGGCGGCAACTGTGAGCTGACCCAGCCCGGTGAGGAGGTGCGGGCGGGCCAGGTCACGATCCTGGGCTGGCGCAACCTGCCCGCCACCGTGGCCACCACCGCGAGCCAGATGCTGGCGCGCAACGTGGCGGCGATCGTGGGTCACCTGGTTTCCGACGGCGAGCTGGTGCTCGACCTGGACGACGAGATCACCGGCGCCGCCTGCGCGATCCACGCCGGCGAGATCCGCAACCAGCGCCTGCGTGAGGCCGCCCAGACCGGAGGGACAACCGCATGAACACCCAGCTGGTCAACGAGATCACCATCTTTGTCCTCGCCGTCTTTCTGGGTTTCGAGGTGATCTCCAAAGTTCCCACCATCCTGCACACCCCGCTGATGTCTGGCAGCAACGCCATCCACGGGGTGATCCTGGTGGGGGCGATGGTGATCATGGCCAGGGCCACCGGGCCCCTCCAGTTGGGGGTCGGGTTCCTGGCCGTGGTGCTGGCGACTGTGAACATGGTCGGCGGCTACGTGGTCACCGACCGGATGTTGGAGATGTTCAAGAGCCGCAACCGCAAGCAGCCAGGTCCGCAGTGATGGCGAGCTGCTTGGGCTGCATGGTGAGCCGCCTCGAACGCTCCGGCCGCTGCCTCGGGAGTTGGTGATGGGTCTCAGCCCGGGGATCACCCTGCTCTACCTGCTGGCGGCCGTCCTCTTCATCGTGGGGCTCCACCAGCTGAGCTCCCCCCGCCACGCCCGGAGCGGGAACCTGGTGGCGGCGGGGGGAGCGGTGATCGCCTTCGTGACCACCCTATTCGTCCTCCACCATGCGATCTTGAACCTGATCCTGATGGCACTCGCGATCGTGATCGGCATCCCCATCGGGGCGATCGCGGCGCGGGCCGTGAAGATGACGGCGATGCCGCAGATGGTGGCCACCTTCAACGGGGTGGGCGGCGGGGCGGCGGCGCTGGTGGCGATGGTGGAGTTCCTGCGCCTGCCGGGAGGAGCCGCACCCCTGGTGGTCTCGATCTCGGTGGTGTTCGCGGTGGTCATCGGCGCCACCAGCTTCGCCGGATCCGGGATCGCCTACGCCAAGCTGCAGGAGCTGATGCGGGGGACCCCGATCACCTATCCCCTGCAGCAGCCGGTGAACGCGGTGGTGGCCGCCGCCATCGTGGTGCTCGGGGTGTTGGTGGTGGTGTCCGGGGTCGGGGTCGTCGCGCTCTGGTTCGTGCTACTGCTCGCCCTGGTGCTGGGGGTCGCCTTCGTGCTGCCCATCGGGGGCGCGGACATGCCGGTGGTCATCTCCTTGCTCAACGCCTTCACCGGGCTGGCGGTTGCCGGCGATGGGTTCGTGCTGGGCAACCCGGTGCTCATCGTCGGTGGAACCCTGGTGGGAGCCTCCGGAACCTTCCTCACCATGATGATGTCAGAGGCGATGGGGCGCTCCATCACCAACCTCCTCTTCGGCGCCTTCGGCAAGCTCCAGGTGGGCCCCGAGACGGCGGCCGCGGGCCACGGCAGCGTCCGTTCGGGATCTGCCGAGGACGTCGGCACCCTGCTGGCCTACTCCCAGCATGTGATCATCGTCCCCGGCTACGGGTTGGCGGTGGCCCAGGCCCAGCACGCCGCCCGGGACCTCGCCGACGCTCTGGAGAAGCGCGGGGTGACGGTGGAGTACGCGATCCACCCCGTGGCCGGCAGGATGCCGGGCCACATGAACGTGCTGCTGGCCGAGGCCAACGTCCCCTACGAGCAGCTCAAGGACATGGATGAGATCAACGACTCATTCCGGTCCGCCGACGTGGCCCTGGTGGTGGGAGCCAACGACGTGGTGAACCCGGCCGCGCGCAGCTCGCCGGGGAGTCCCATCTACGGCATGCCCATCCTGAATGCGGACCAGGCGCGCAACATCGTCTTCATGAAACGCTCCATGAGGCCCGGATTCGCAGGCATCGACAATGAGTTGATGTACGACCCCAAGACCATCATGCTCTTCGGAGACGCCAAGGACTCGCTCACCAAGTTGGTGGCGGCGGTGAAGGCCGCCTGAGCGCCTCGCCCCTCAGCCCGGGGTAGAGCCGGGTGATGGAGTAGCCTGCGGACTGGCGTAGCGCAGGGGAGCGCAGGCATCGGTCGCGGCGGCGCACATCACGAACCGCGTGCCCGGGGCGCGTCCCGCCACCTGCAGAACCAAGACCGGAACTGCGAAACCGGCGCTGTCGACCGCCGCCGGCTTCGCTCCGATCACCACCGCCGGCTGTGCCGCGGGGGTCGAGGACGGGCTGGGCCAGGGCTCAAGGTCGGCCTGCAGCAGGTACGAGTCCGGGCTCAAGAGCCCCTCATTGAGGTCCGCCACCAGCAGCTTGGCGGAGGCGGCGGGATAGGGGGCGTCGGCGCCCAGAATCGGCACCGGCACGGCTCCGGAGATCCCCACCAGGGAGAGCTGGTCCAGGTAGTTGGCGGCCACGTCCGCGTAGATCTCCTCGGGCTGGCCCAGGATGTTGACCACGGGATAGCCGTCCTGGCTCCACTGGAAGAACACCCGGCGGTCGGCGGCATGGGCATTGGTGAGCTGCGGCAGGGGGATGAGCCCCGACCCCGGCCCCGGCAGGTGGTGCGCTGCCAGGAAGCGCTCCACGAAGAGCTCGGCGGCGGTCACGGTGGGAGTCGCCCCGGTCTCGTCGACCGGGGTGTTGGGATGGAAGTTGAAGTCGGCAAGGCCCGGCGTCGAGGTGAGCTGGTAGCCGGTGGTCGATCCCAAGTTGTAGGCGAGCCCCCCGCCGAAGCTGATCGGCGGCCCCGGGACTCCGAGATCGCTGGCGAGGTCGTTGAGCGTCACCTCCGGGCTGCCCTCCACCTTCGCCGCCAGCACCCGGGCGGGCAGGGGGGGCAGGGCCGGTGAGAGCTGGTATGGCCCCGCAATCGAAAGCGGCGCCGACACCACGCCGCCCAGGGGCAGCACCCCGAACGCCAGCTCCACCGGGGTTGGGCGCGGCCTGGGTGTGGGCCTGGGGGCGGGAGGAGCGCCGCACGACGCCAGCAACCAGGTGGAGGCGAGAGCGCCGAGGACGATCGGAGCAAGGCTGCGGGGGCTCCCAGCGGTCACTCCCTCAGAATGCCAGAAGTGAGCTACGAGCAATCGCTGTCCCGCCTCGGTGCCGCCAGCCACCGGGGGATGCGTCTGGGCCTGGCGACCACCGAGTCGCTGCTCGCGGCTGTGGGCAACCCCGAGCGCCGGCTGCGCGGAGTGCTGGTCGCCGGGACCAACGGCAAGGGCTCGGTGTGCGCCATGGTGGCCGAGATCGGCCGGCAGGCCGGGCTCAGGGTGGCGCTCCTGACCAAGCCCCACCTCACCAGCTACAGGGAGCGGATCCGGCTGGGGGCAGAGCCGGTGTCGAAGGAGCGGTTCGAGGAGCTGGTCGACCGGGTGCTCGAGGCCGAGTCGAGGATGGACCGATCCGCAGGGCTCCCGACCCACCACGAGCTCCTGACCGCCATGGGCTTCATCGCTGCCGCGGAGTACGGCGCCGAACTCACCGTCTGCGAGGTCGGCCTTGGGGGCAGGCTCGACGCGACCAACGTCTGGGACGGCGGAGTGGCGGTGGTCGTGACCGTGGGGCTCGACCACCAGGCGCAGCTCGGCAACACCGTGGCCGAGATCGCCAGGGAGAAGGCCGCGATCATCAAGCCGGGCGACCTGGCGCTGACCGGCGCCGGCGAGGATGCCCTGCCCGTGATCCGCGCGTCCGCCCAGCGCGCCGGCGCGCGGCTGTGGGAGCTGGGAAGGGAGATCCGCTGGGCGCCCGCGGGCTCGGAATCGTCGCCGGGTGCGATCTCGGTCCACACCCCGCTGCGGGAGCATGAGGGGATTTCGGTGGGCCTGGGCGGGGGGGTTCAACTCGCCAACGCGGCGCTCTCGGCGGCGATCGCCGACTGCCTCACAGAGCGGGGGTTCCCCATCGGCCCCCGCGACATCAGAGAGGGCCTGGCCCAGGCCAAGTGGCCGGGGAGGATGCAGGTTGCCGCCACCAGCCCGTTGGTCATCGTCGACTCCGCCCACAACCCCCACGCGGTCGCCGCGGTCCGCGACGACCTGCGGCGGTGGCTGGCGGGGCATCGCGGCATGCTGGTGTTCGGCGCGATGGGGGACCACGACCACCGGGGCATGCTGGAACTGCTCGCGACCCTGCCCTTCGAGCGAGCCTACCTCGCCCAGGCCGATTCCGCCCGCGCCGTCGAGCCCGGGCTCCTGGCTGGTGAGTGGCCGGGAGCGGCGGTGGTCGTGCCCGCGGTCGCGGATGCGCTCGAGACGGCGCGGTCGGCGGCGGGGACCCAGGGGTTGGTGGTCGTGATCGGGTCGATCTACGTGGTCGGAGAGGCGCTGGCTCACCTCGGAGTCGGGCTGCCACCGGATCCCAAGGTCAGCAGCCAGCCCCTCTGGTGAGCCCGACGGGCGGCCGGTCCTGCGTTCCGTGTCGCGATCCGATTCCAGTTGCATCTTCTTGGCAATAGTGGGATAGACTCTTCTGGGGAGCGGTGGCGGTTACGTGGGCCGCGAAGGGTCGGTTTGCAGCGAGGACATCTTGGCCGAGGGAGTCGAAGCGCCTGAGCCCACCGGCGAGCGCAAGCTGGCCCAGCTCTTCCACCTGACCGACCTGGTGCCGCTGTCGGTTTCGAGCGTGGGCCCCCTGTTCTCAGTCGCCGCCACCGGGGGCGTCATGGCCGCCGACGCGGGTTGGTGGACGCTGCCCGCGATCGCGATCCTGGCCCTGCCGTTTCTGGTGTCAAGCTTTGTCTTCCGGCTCCTGAACCAGCACTTCCCGCACTCGGGGGCCTCCTATCACTGGTCAGCGAGGGTGATCGGCAAGTCCGCCTCCCGCTACCAGGCGTGGATCCTGATCCTGGCCTACTTCACCTCGATCCCGCCAATCGCGATCCCGGCCGGGAGCTACACGCTGGCGCTGATCGCCCCCCACTACCAGGCCCCAGCGATCGTGCACGTGGGAGTGACCCTCTTCTGGATCCTGTTCGCGGCCGTCCCCCTGCTGCTCGGCGGGCGGCCGACGGCGCGGATCACCCAGGCGTTCTTCGTCCTGGAGATGGTCTCGCTGGCGACCTTCGGGGTCCTCGGCGTGCTCAACTGGCACCGCATCAGCGTCCCCATCCACTTTGGTCCACCCCCGATCGGCGGGATCCTGATCGTGGCGGTGGTGGCGGCGACCATCCTGGACGGCTGGGAGATCGACAGCTACGCCGCCGAGGAGTCGCTGCGGCCGCGCCAGCATCCCGGGATCGGCGGCATCATCGGAGCGATCGGGGCCCTCCTCTTCTACGCGATCCTCTACCCGCTGATGCTGGGCGAGACCCCGCTGCACCAGCTGGCGGGAGCCACCAACCCGCTGGCCCTGTGGTCGGCCCGGCTTATCCCGGGCGCCCCTTGGGTGATGCTGATCCCCATCCTGGCCTCCACCGCCGGCGGGCTCTGGCTCACCACCTACATCCTGACCCGGGCCCTCTACGCGATGGGGCGCGAGCGCCTCATCCCCTCGGTTTTCGCCTCGCTGAACCGCCGCCAGGTCCCCCACGTAGCCATCGTGGCCAGCCTGGGATTGGCGCTGGTGGTGGTCGCCCTCCAGGTGTTCGTGACCTCCCTGGGCTCGTTCTTCAACCTGGTGCTCTCCGCCGCCGGCTTCTTCCTCTTGGCGGAGTTCTTCCTGGACTCGGTGACCGCCAGCGTCTTTCTGACCATCGGCCACCGCCGCGTGCCGGGGACCTGGCTGGCCCCCCATGAGCATCGCCTGCTGAGGGTCGGGGCGCTGTTCTCGACCACCGTGATGGGGGCGCTCCTGGTGGCCTTCTTCATCTACGGGCCGAAGGCGATCGGCAACGGCATCGACCAGACGATCGCGGTTCTGCTGGTGCTGGGACTGGCGTTCGCCTGGTGGCCCAAGCTGCGCACGACCGGCACCGTGCTCTTCCACGGCCGGGACGCGGAGGCGGTGGCCCAGACCACGCCTGAGGAGGCGGTTGAGCCCTCGCTCCTATGACCTTCGCGCCCCGGGTCGCTTAAGGAGGGACGCCCCTCAGACCGTGACCGCGGCCTTGGCACCCGCCTGCGCCAGTGCCTGGCGCGCCAGACCGGCCAGCTGTTCCCAGTCTCCGCGCTGCAGGATCTCGCTGCGGAAGAGGTCGTTGGTGAGCCCGACCACCTGAACGCCCGCCTGCAGATAAGCGGCCACGTCCGCTATCCCCACCCCGCCGCTCACCCAAAGAGGCACGGTCGGCATCGGTCCGCGGACGGCGCGGATGTACCCCGGGCCGCCGATCGGAGCCGCCGGGAACACCTTCACCAGATCGGCGCCGAGCGCCTCGGCTCGAGCGATCTCACTCGGGGTGGTCGCTCCCATGACCAGGAACAGGCCGGCCTCGCGGGCGACCGCGGCTGCCTCCGGTGTCAGGTACGGGGTCACCACATAGTCGGCCCCACTCTCGACCGCCTGGCGGGCGAGGGCCGCGTCGGTGATGGTCCCCGCCCCGACCATGCAGCTGCCCGCCACCTCCTGGCGCAGCCTCCGGATCAGCTCGAACGCCCGGGGGGTGCCGGAGGTGATCTCCACCGAGCCCACCCCGGCTCGTGCCACCGTGAGCACGGCCTGATAGGCGGCGTCCGGATCGCTCCAGCGGATCACGGCCGCCAGACGGTTGGGGAAGTGCTGGGTCACGCGGTCTGCGCTGATGGTCATCGGGTCTTGCTCCTCATGTCGCGGCGGGTGGATGACGATTCGATGGGCTCAGCTGCCGGCGCCCCAGATGTCGCCCACCGTGAAGCCCTGCGGGAAGGGGTCGTCGCGGTCGAGCACGTAGCGGGCGTGACCGGTGACATGGGCGCGCCCGGTGATCGTGGGGATTACAGCTGGTCTACCACCGACCATGGTCTCACCAATGAGCCGGCCTGTGAAGACCGTGCCCAGGATTCCCTCGTGACGGAAGTCGCGGCCGAGGGGGAGCCTGCCCTGGGCGTGCAGCACCGCCATGCGGGCGCAGGTGCCGGTTCCGCAGGGTGAGCGGTCTAGCGCTCCGGTCCAGCTGTCCGGCCTGCCCCACTCCAGCTCCCCGGTGGAGACCACCACGGTGTTGCGGGAGTCGGCGTGGCTGCCGCTGGGAGGACCGTACAGCAAGGCGATGGTGGGACCCTGGATCTTGGGGTTCTCAGGATGGGTCTGCGGCGCCTGCTCCTTGGTCGCGGCCTTGATGAGCTCCCCGGCCCGGGCCAGCTCGCGCGCCCGGGCGGGGACGAGCTCCAAGCCGAGCTGCGCGGCCTCCGCCAGCACGTAGACCATGCCCCCGTAGGCGATGTCCACCGCCACCTCGCCTAGGGTGGGAACCTCCACGCTCAGGCCCTGGGCGAGGACGAAGCTGGGGACGCTCTCGAAGGTGATGCTGCGGGCCCGCCCGTCCACCACCTCGGCGCGGATCTCCACCAGTCCGGCCGGCGCCTGAAGGGTGAAGGTGGTGATCGGCTCTTCCACCTCGACCATCCCCAGCTCGATCAGCGCGGTCGCCACGCAGATGGTGTTGCTGCCCGACATCGGCGGGTACTCGACCTGTTCCATGATCACGTAGCCGGCGGCGGCCCGGGGATCGGTCGGAGGCAGGATCACATTGCAGTTGGCGGCCGGATAGCCGCGCGGCTCGCGCAGCATCCGCAGCCGCAGGTCGTCCAGATGGTCCTGGAAGTACTGCATCTTCTCGAACATGTCCCGGCCGGGGACGTCCGGCACCCCGCCCACCACCACCCGCCCCGGCTCACCCCCGGCGTGGAGGTCGATCGCCACCACATCGCGCACCGCCGGCACAAAAATGCCTACAGCTTCTCGGCGACGCTCTGCCCCTGCACGAAGAAGAGCAGGTAGTCCGGCCCCCCGGCCTTGGTGTCGGTCCCGCTCATGTTGAAGCCCCCGAATGGGTGCACCCCCATCTGGGCCCCGGTGGAGCGGCGGTTGATGTACAGGTTCCCCACGTGGAACCGGTCCTTGGCGTGGGCGATCCGCTCCGGGTCGCGGCTGAAGTAGGACCCCGTCAGCCCGTACTCGGTCTGGTTGGCGATCCGCAGCCCATCCTCGAAGTCCTTGGCCCGGACGACCGCCAGCACCGGCCCGAAGATCTCCTCAGTCGCGATCCGCGCCCCCTCTGCGACCGAGCCGAAGATCGTGGGCTCGATGAAGTGGCCGTCGCCGTCAGCTCGGGACCCGCCCGTGAGCAGCTCCCCCTCCTGCCTTCCCAGCTGCAGGTAGTCCAGGATCTTCTCCTCGGCATCCCCATCGATCACCGGACCCAGCCCCACCTCGGGGTCGACCGGGTCTCCCATCCGCAGCCTGCGGGTCAGCTCCAGAACCCGCGGCACCAGCTCGTCGTAAATGGAGGAGACCAAAACCGCCCGCGAGCCCGCTGAGCACTTCTGCCCCTGGAAGCCGAAGGCGGAGCGGGTGATCTCCGCGGCGGCCAGTTTGAGGTCGGCGGTCTCATCCACC
>JAJYWT010000231.1 GCA_021791345.1 bacterium | reverse complement strand
CTCGGGGCGCAGGTAGACCACCGACCCCTCGTCCTCGACCGGCCCGATGAAGGTCTTGAACATGAGGTTGAACTGGCGCGGGCTGCTGAGCGGCCCCCCGCAGTTAGGGCAGCGATCCCCCTCCAGATGATCCGCCCGCCAGCGCTGATGGCACTCCCCCAGGCAGTCCACCATGGGGTCGCTGAAGTTGGAGAGATGCCCGGAGGCCTGCCAGACCAATGGGTTCATGAGGATCGCTGCCTCGATCCCCTCCACGTCGTCGCGCAGCTCCACCATCTCGCGCCACCAGAGGTCCCGGATCCGGCGACGAAGAAGCACCCCCAGGGGCCCGAAGTCATAGACGGCGTTGATGCCGCCGTAGATCTCGCTGCTCTGGAACACAAAGCCGCGCCGCTTGCACAGTGAGACCAGGGTCTCCAGCCGGGTTTGCGCCAGCTCCGCCATCCAGACCTCCCGAGGCTCCCCGGCCGGGGAACCCGAACTCCCAAGAACCCGGTCATTCTATCGGGCGCGCCCTCCGGCCCTGCGCCGATTGAGACCACCAGCATCAGGGGCCGCCTGCCGCGGCCCGCGCCGGGCCTCCGGCCGAGCCTCGGAGGCGTTCGAGAGGCCGATGCGGAGGTGGATCCAGGGCACTGATAGCATCGACTGGTGCTCCAGCTGTATGACACGCTCTCCCGGCAGGTGGTGCCGGTGAGGCCGCTGCGGCCAGACCGTCTCACCATCTACAGCTGCGGGCCAACGGTCTACCGCTCGGTGCACATCGGCAACCTGCGCACCTATCTGCTGGCGGACTGGATCAAGCGCATCGCCCGGGCCCAGGGCTGGGAGGTGCTCCACGTCAAGAACATCACCGACGTCGGTCACATGCGCCAGGAGATGGCCGAACGCGGCGGGGACAAGGTCATAGCCGCAGCCCTGGCCGCCGGACGCACCCCCAGGGAGATCGCCGGGCAGTTCGAGGATGAATTCCACCAGGCGGAGCTGGCGATGGGGATCGAGCCGGCCGACCACTTCCCCCGGGCCACCGACCACGTCCCCCAGATGCTCCAGCTGATCGGCCGTCTCCTAGAGCGCGGGGTGGCCTACGAGGTGGATGGGACGGTCTACTTTGACACCGCCAGCTACCCTGCCTACGGCGAGCTGTCGCGCAACTCCATGGAGCAGCTGCAGGTGGGGGTGGGCGCGGAACCCGACCCCGCCAAGCGCCATCCCGCCGACTTCACCCTGTGGAGGAAGGCCGATCCCGGGCGCCAGCTGATGGTCTGGGAAAGCCCCTGGGGCAGCGGCTTTCCCGGCTGGCACATCGAATGCTCGGCGATGTCGATGGCCTACCTCGGCGAGCAGATCGACATCCACACCGGCGGGGTGGACAACATCTTCCCCCACCACGAGGACGAGCGCGCCCAGAGCCAGGCCGCGACCGGGCAGCAGTTCGTACGGCTGTGGGTCCACGGCCAGCACCTGCTCGCGGACGGGATCAAGATGGCCAAGTCCTCAGGCAACGTGTACACCGTTGAGGATCTGCGGGACCGGGGGTTCGACCCCCTGGCCTTCCGCCTGCTCTGCGCCTCCGTGCGCTACCGGACCCGCCTGAACTTCACCCTGGCCTCCCTGGCGGCGGCCGAGCAGGGGCTGCAGCGGCTGCGCCGGGTGGGCTCCCGCGAAGTCGTCGGCGCTGATGAGGATGTCGCAGGTGCCCTCTACGGACGGGTGCGGGAGGCGCTGGAGGACGATCTCGACCTGCCGGCCGCCGTGTCCGAGCTCTTTCAATTCTCGCGGGACTCGGGGATCGGAACCGCCACCAGGTCACTGGGCCTGCGCCTGGCGGACCGGCTGCTGGGGGTGGGGCTCGATCGTGAACCCGCTCAGGAGCCCGCGCCCGGGCCGTGGGTCTCGGTCGCGACCGCCCGGGAGCGGCTCCGCGCGAACCGCGACTTCGGCGCAGCCGACGCCGAGCGACACCGGCTGGTAGGCATGAGGGTTGTCCCCGAAGACGGCCACCAAGCCACCAGCTACCGGGTCGCCACCGCCTCGGACCTGCGCCGGGGCACCATCTCGTCACCGCTGGAGGTGCCGGACCAGCGCCGCGAGGCCGACCTCTTCGAGGTCAGCGTCAGCATCGTGACCCAGGGTCACCCGGAGGACCTCGGCCGGTGCCTGGCCTCCATCGGGCGGCACCTCCACGGCCACACGGTCGAGGTCCTGGTGGTCGACAACGATGCCCCAGCGGGATGCCGCGCGGTTCTGGAGGAGGCCTCGGGACAGCTGCCGCACCTCACAACCTTCTTCGCCGACCACCGCCTCGGAGAGGCGGCCGCCCGCAACGTCACCATCCGGGCGGCACGTGGGCGGGTCGTCCTGATCCTGGACACCGGGGTGGAGCTCACCGGCGACGCCTTCGGACCGATCGTGCGGGCGCTCGCCGACCCGGAGGTGGGGGCGGTCGGGAGGTGGGGTGCGCGCAGCGCCGACATGCGCGAGTTCTTCGACACCGATCAGGAGCTGGTCGACGCCATCGACGGGTACTGCCTGGCGCTGGCACGTCATCGCTTCACCGAGCTGGGACTGCTCGACGAGCGCTTCCGCTTCTACCGCATGCTGGACTTCAATCTCTGCCTGCAGCTGCGGGCGCAGGGGCTGCGCCAGCTGCGCCTGCCGGGCCTCCCGGTCCTGATGCATGAGCATCGCGGCTGGGAGGAAACCGATCCGGATGAGCGGGACCGCCTCTCGCGGCTGAACTTCCGCCGCTTCTACGATCGCTGGCATCACCGCCTGGACCTGCTGGTGGCTGCGGGCCCAGCCCCGGCCCACTGATCAAGAGCTGAGCTCGACCAGCACCCGGGCCGCCCTGATGGGGCGGTCCAGATGGTGCTCCAGGTGGGCGATGAGGATCGCCTGCACCTCGTCCCGGAGGCTCGGCTGCCAGCGCAGCCTCAGCACCGTGGCCTCGTCGGCGACCGCCATCCGGCGCAGCACCCTGAGGGTGGCGGCCCCGCAGGGAAGGCCGGGGGCCCGCGCCTGGCACTCACCCTGGACCACCCCACCCAGGGCGGCCACGAAGGTGCCGTCCCGGTTCTCCAACTCCCGGCCGCAGGCGACGCAGGTGGTCAGCTCCGGCTGGTATCCGCCCGCGGCGGCGAGCGCGAACGCCGCCAGGGAGAGCGCCAGACGGGGGTCGGCGGCGACCACGCCGATGCGGGTGGAGGCCTCGGCCAGGATCTCATACACGCGGGGCTCGGGATGCCCCTCCTCGACGGTCGCGTCGACCAGCTCCGCCAGCACGGAGGCACACGCCAATCGGACCGGGTCGGCACCGCTCAGGGAGGCTCCCAGCGGCCTCGCCTGGGCCAAGACAGCGAGGCTGCGGCCGGGGATCAGCTGCAGCCGGCTCCGCGCCAGCAGATCCATGCCCGCGGCATTGCGGGCCCTGGCCCGGCGGAGGCCCTTGGCCAGCACGCTGAGCTTGCCGTGGTCCCTGGTGAGAACGACCAGAATCCGGTCGGCATCGCCGAACGCGCGCCGGCGCAGCACTATCCCCTCATCCGTGAAGGGCGTGGGCACCTCGATCAGGCGGTGCCGGCGGGGGTGCTCCCCAGCGGGTCGGCGGGCGCGGCCGCGACCTCGAACGGCTCCTCCCGGCTGAGGCGCACGGTCTGAATCGCCTGCCGGTCGATTGACTCGACCGTGATCGTGATCCCGTCGCCGGCGTCCACCTGCTCGCCGACCCGCGGGATGCGGCCCAGCAGCGAGTACACCAAACCGCCCACCGAGTCGAAGTCCTCTCCCTTCAAGTGGAGCTGGAGCAGCTCGTTGACGTCGTCGAGGCTGGCGGAGGCGGACAGCAGCGCCTGGTTGGGGGCGATCAGCTGGATCTCCTCCTGCTCGCTGAGGTCGTATTCGTCGCGGATCGGGCCGACGATCTCCTCCAGGACATCCTCGATGGTGACCAGACCGGCGGTACCCCCGTACTCGTCGACCACCAGGACCAGGTGCACCTTGGCGAGCTGCATCTCCTGGAGCAGCTCTCCGAGGTGCTTGGCCTCGGGGACGAACATGGCAGGACGGGCGAGCTCGCGCACCTCGGCGGGAGCCGGACCGGCTCCGGCACGGGCGCGCAGCAGGTCCTTGGCATAGACCACCCCAACGATGTTGTCCACGGTCTCCTCATAGACCGGGATCCGGCTGTGGCCATGCTCCAACACCACCTGGACAGCCTCCTCCAGCGAGGCGTCGCTGGGGAGCGCCACCATCTGCACCCTGGGCACCATCACCTCGCGGACGGGCTTGTCAGTCATCTCCAGGACCCCGTGGATCATCTCCCGCTCCTCCTCCTCGACCACCCCCTCCTCCGAGCTGGCCGACACCAGAGCCTTGAGCTCCTCCTCCGTGAGGAAGGGGGTTCCCCGCCCCCCCTCTCCGGGCAGCAGCCGCGTGATGCCGGAGGCGATCCAGCTGAGGACCGCAACCAGCGGCCCGAGGATCGTGGTGGCGGCCGCCACCGCCGGAGCCACCACCCGGGCAACCTGCTCGTTGTGCTGGAGCGCGTAGGCCTTGGGCCCGATCTCACAGAAGAGCATGACCAGCACCGCCAGCGCGACCGCGGACCAGAAGCCCGCCCCGGTGCCGAAGCGGCTCGCCGCCAGCAGGGTGGCCGAGGATGAGGCCAGCATCAGCGCGAGCGTGTTGGTGACCAGGATCGCCCCCAGGTAGCCGCCGGGGTTGGCGTGCAATCGCTCGATCAGAGCGGCCCGCCCGTCCCCCTCCTCCGCCCGAGCGCGGACCCGGATCCGGCTCACCGAGGTGAGCGAGGTCTCAGCGGTCGCGGATAGCGCCGCCAGGACGAGCGCCGCGACCAGAACGACGATGAGCCAGACCGTCATCACCCCTCACCGAAGACGGGCGGCCGAGGTCTGGGCGGCCGTCGCCACAGACGGGATGCGGCCGGGCGGTCCGCGGCGAGGCAGCCGCCGCATCCGCTCAGGGCGCCAGCACTGTGCCCGCGTATTCGACCAGCGGGTGAGCCAGAGCTCATCTTCGGCCCGAGTCTAACAGCCGCGCGATCTCACCGGAACAGGGCCGACACCGAGCGCCCCTCGTGCACCCGCACGATGGCCTCCGCGATGAGCGGCGCCACCGACACCTGGGTCACCCGGGGGCTGCGGGCCACCTCAGCCGACAGCGGAATCGTGTCGGTCACCACCACCTCGTCGATGAAGGCATCCTCCAGTCGCTGCAGCGAGCCGGCGCTCCACACCCCGTGGGTGGCCAGCACGTCCACTGACCTGGCCCCCTCCTGCTTGAGCGCATTCGCGGCCCCCACCAGCGTCGAGGCGGTTGAGATCAGGTCATCCACCACCACGCAGGTGCTGCCCTCGACGTCACCGATGACGTTGAGCACCTCGATGTCGTCGTCGCGGGGACGACGCTTGTCGATGATGGCCAGCGGCGACTCCAGAAGCCGGGCGATCGCCCGGGCACGGGCGGTGCCCCCCACGTCGGGGGAGACCACAACTATCGGCTGGCGCCCGTGGCGGCTGCGGATGTGATCGGCGAGAATCTTGCTCGCGGTCAGGGCATCGACCGGGATGTCGAAGAAGCCCTGGATGGCCTCGGCGTGGAGGTCCAGCACGATCATCCGCTCCGCCCCCGCGACCTGCAGGAAGTTGGCCATCAGCTTCGCCGAGATGGGGTCGCGCGCCCGGGTCTTCTTCTCCTTGCGCTGGTATCCGTAGTAGGGCAGCACGGCGTTGATCCGGGCGGCGCTGGCCCGCCGCAGCGCGTCCAGGATCACGAACAGCTCCATGTAGTTGTCGTTCACCGGCGGGCAGGTGGGCTGGATCACGAAGACGTCATGCCCGCGCACCGACTCACCGATCCGCACGTCGAACTCACCATCGGCGAAGCGGGTGATCTCCATGGGGGCCAGCGGCACCCCCACCTCTTCGGAGATCCTCTTGCCCAGCTCGGGATTGGCGGTGCCGCACAGCAGCATCAGCGGTCCGTCCGCCCCCCTCAACCCTCCTCCTCCGCAGCCACTTCGGCGACCGGACGGCCGCCCGGCCGCCGGCGCGCGACCCATCCCTCCAGGTTCCGCTGGGGCACCCGGGACACCGCCAGCGCGCCCGGAGGCACATCCCCGGTCAACACCGACCCGGCGGCGGTGTAGGCACCCTCGCCCACCCGGATGGGCGCCACCAGGATGGTGTCACTTCCCAGGCGCACCCCGTCCTCGATCACGGTGCGGCGCTTGGCGATGCCGTCCCAGTTGGCGGTGATGCTGCCGGCGCCCACGTTCACGTCATCCCCCAGTTCAGCGTCCCCCAAGTAGCTCAGATGCGGCACCTGGCTGCCCGCGCCGATCCGGCTGCGGACCACCTCGGTGAAGGTCCCGAGGTGGCTGCCGGGGCCGAGGACGGTGCCGGGACGAACCCGGTTGTAGGGCCCCACATCCACCCCCGGCTCCAGCTTACAGCCGCGCAGCACGCTCCGCCCCACCCGGCAGCCATCGGCCAGCTGGCAGCTGTCAAGCTCGGCGAACGGACCCAGCTCACACTGCCGCCCGACCACGGTGGCGCCGCGCAGCACCGTCCCGGGGTGCAGCACCGAGTCCTGCCCGACCTGCACGTCGCAGTCGACCCAGGTGGAGCCCGGGTCCACGACCGTCACCCCCTGGGCCATGAGGCGCCGCAGAGTGCGCCGCCGCCAGGCGGCCTCCGCCGCCGCCAGCTGGACGCGGTCGTTGACCTGGAGGGCCTCCTCCGGATCGCGCAGCGACACCAGCTCCGCGCCCCCGCCTATGGCCTGGGGCACCCAGCTCAGGTACAGCTCCCCCTGGGCGTTGTCGCGGCTGAGGCCCGCCAGCGCCTCCCAGAGCTGAGGCAGCCTGAAGATGTAGGCACCGCAGTTGACCTCCGCCCTCTCGGCTCGGACCGAATCATCCACGGCCTCCACCACGCGGGACAGCCGGCCGGAGGGGTCACGCTCCACCCGTCCATAGGACGCGGGATCCTCGACCTCGGCCACCAGAACGGCGGCACCGGAGTTGCCCTGGGTGAACGCGGCCAGCAAACGTACGAGCGTCTCCCCGGACAGCAGCGGCATGTCCGCCGGCAGCACCAGCGCCGCCCCGGCCCCGGCCAGCGCCTCTCGGGCGGCCAGCACTGCGCCCCCGGTTCCGTCGGGGGCCGGCTGGGTCACGACCACCGCCCCACGACCGACATGGGCTGCCAGCTCGTGGTCATCGGCGCCCACCACCACGATCGGAGGCTCCTCGGTGACCGCCCTGACCGCCCGCAGGACATGATCGATCATGGCCAGGCCGGCCACCTGGTGCAGGGGCTTGGACCGCGAGGAGACCATCCTGGTCCCGCGACCGGCCGCCAGAATCACCGCGCGCACCAAAGTGCTGTCAGCCACTCTCCACCTCGCGGTCGGCCGCGCTCACTGGGACTCGGAGGGCGAGTATAGCAATGGCCGATCGGCCCGGGCGCGCCCGCTCAGCGAGGAGTCCGAGGCTGGCTTGTCTCCTTCAGGAAACGGTAGTGCTCCCGCCATACCAGCCGCGGCAGGCGAAGCCAGCGGGGGAGGTCGCGGAGCCCGGGAATGAACGGCACCAGCACCAGCAGAGTCGAAAGGAACCCCATGATGAGCACCACCATCAGGTCGGCGTTGGAGGCGTTGTTGAAGGGGGGGATCTGGTACCAGAAGGTGTAGAGCCACAGCCACGACTGCCCGGGGTACCTCCCCGTCTCGTTCATCATCCCCCACTGAGTACCGTTCAGCTTCTGCTGGGCGGCCAGGCCGCTGAAGTAGGTGCCGTCACCGAGGAAGAGCAGAGGACCGGTGTAGTTGGTGTCATAGAAGCGGCCGGTTCGCATGAGCAGCGCGTCCAGGGCGCCGGCGCGGGCGTCCTCCAGTAGCCCCTGCATCATCGTGTTCAGGGGTCCGTAGGGCCCCGGCGGAACCAGCACCGAGCCGGAGCGGACCCGGGCGTGCTGCAGGGCGGCTGAGTACGCGTTGAGCCACAGGGTGCGCTGCCCCGAGGGAGCCTGCTCGAAGCGCAAGAGCGCAGCGTGCAACGCCGGCCGACCCACGCTGGCCAGCCGCAGGGGAGAGAGCACGTCGTCCTCGGCCGCGTCCACCGGCTGGTGGATGCCGGCCCAGACCTGGGGCTCCAGCGGCCCCAGGGTCTGCACCGCGCCATTGCCGGTGTCGTAGGGAGGGCCGTAATCGGCGCTGAAGCTGGTCCCCTGCACCTCCGTGGTGGCAGTCTGCAGCAGATCCAGTGGCTGGGCCTTGGCCCAGCTCTGGATGGTGACGGGCGGGGCGTCGGGCGAGGAGAGGACCGCGGCGAGCACCACCACCACCGCCAGCATGATGACGAGCGCGACCGAGATCTCCTTCACGAGGTCGTAGGGCGCGGTCGGCACGCCCCGGTAGTACTCCTGCTGCGAGAGGCGCCGCGAGCGGGCCATCAGGCGAGGTCCTCGGGCGGCCTCACCACCCCCCGGTGACGAACCAGCAGCACATGGAAAGCGACCAGGGCCACCACCAGCAGAGGGAACAGGATGATGTGCAGCCCGTACATCTGCCCGAAGTTCAGGACGTTGAAGAAGGCGCCGGCGCCGGTGGAGTTGACCGCGTCCTTGGCATTGACCGCGATCCACTGGGAGTCAAAGTTCTGCTGCGAGATGTAGCCGGTGAAGGCGGTCACCACCGCGATCAGGAAGATCACCACCCCCACCATCCAGGTGGCCGCGCGGCCGTCCCGCCATCCCTGGGCGAAGTACTGGCCCCAGAGGTGCAGGACCATGAAGATGAAGAACATCTGCACCGACCAGAAGTGGATGCTGTTCATGAAGCGGCCCTGCGGGGAGACATGCCACCACTGAGGACCGAAGAAAGCCAGCACCACGCCGCTGGCGACCACCAGGACCAGCGAGGCGATCGAGACCACCCCGAACACGTAGACCCAGGAGCCCACGTACGCCGGCTCCTGATCCGGGAGCAGATGCTCCATCGGGAGCTCGCGCTCCAGGAAGCCGCGCAGCCCCACGGTCCAGCTGCCCGAGCCGGGTTCTTCTCCCCCCTCCCGCGGGGTGGCAGGCTCAGTCGTCACGCCTTTGCTCCTCGTAGCTCCGGCGGCGGCGGCGCCGGCCTGGGAAGGGCAGGAAGAGAGCCAGCACGAAGAGCAGGATCATGAAGAGGATCACGCCCAGGTTGGGCAGCGAGATCAAGAGGACGCCCCAGTGCAGGTACGGGGCGGGCTGGTTCACGCTGGTCACCTCATGGGGAGCCGATGGCCGTGCGAGCGCGGGCGCTCTTGGATGGATTCTATGGAGCGGCGGTGGCCCCGCAAAGGGGGTTTTCCACGGGGCGAACGGCTGCTCGCGGACCCAGCCCACCCCCCGCGCCGCGGCCGCTATTCTCAAGGTATGAATGAGACCGCGGCGCCGGCCGGGGCGGGGGTCGTGGCCGAGACCCTGACCCCAGGAATCCTGCGCCTCACCCTCGACCGGCCACAGCAGCGCAACGCCCTGACCGGGGAGCTGGCCGCGGAGCTGCGCGGGCAGCTGGCCAAGGCGAGCACAGATCCACGGCTTCGGGTCGTGATCGTGACCGGACGTGGGGCGGCCTTCTGCGCGGGCGCCGATCTCGGAACCCTCACCCAGGGTGCCTCCACGCCGCAGGAACGCCGCCAAGTGCTGGCCGACTACTACCGCACGTTCCTGGACCTCCGGGATCTGGGGGTGCCGACCATCGCCGCGGTCAACGGTCCCGCCATCGGCGCCGGGCTGAACCTTGCGTTGAGCTGCGACCTGCGGCTGTTGGCTGAGGGGGCCCGCCTGGCGGCCCCGTTCTTACGGTTGGGGATCCATCCCGGCGGGGGTTGCAGCTGGCTGCTGACCAGGATCGCCGGCACCGCCAGCGCCCGGGAGATTTTGCTGCGAGGGCGTCCCATCTCCTCCGAGCGGGCGCTGGAGGTTGGCCTGGCGACTGCGCTCGTGCCCCCGGAGGAGCTCGAGCCGGAGGCCCAACGGTGGGCCCGGGATATCGCCGCTCTCCCAAGTGCCGTGGTCCGCGACCTGAAGCGCACCCTGAACCTGGCCGAAGCCGGTGCGAGCTTCGAGGCCACCCTGGCCTTTGAGACTGCCGCCCAGGCGGAGTCCATGGGGACCGCGGATGCGGCGGAGGGGTGGCGCGCCTTCAGGGAGCGGCGCGAGCCCAGATTCAGCGACAGCTAGGAGCGTGGGTCAGAACCTTCCCACAGGCGGGGTGAAGATGAGAACATTTGTACATGAGCTCAACACCCTCCAACGACCCGGACGTGCTCTTCGACATGGGCGACTCGGTGGATGTGCAGCGG
>JAJYWT010000063.1 GCA_021791345.1 bacterium | reverse complement strand
CGCCGCTCCGCTGTCCGGCCACGGGGTCGGCGCAGGCGACCGCATGACGCTCATTTTCATGCATCTGGTCGCCGGAACCGCGCTGACCGCAGTCTTTGCGACCAGCCTTCCACGGCAGGTACCAGCCTCGGTGCTGGCAGTCAGCGCACTGCCTGAGACAGCACCCGGTGAGATGGAGGGAGACTCCATATGAGCAGCAGAATCGCCGTCGTCTATTACTCCGCCACGGGCACCGTGGCCCAAATCGCCAAGGCAGTCGCGGACGGCGCCTCGGAGACCGGCGCGGTGGTGAGACTGCGTCGCGTCCCCGAACTTGCACCTCGATCCGCCATCGACGCCAATCCGGCGTGGCGGGCCCACCATGACGCGGTGGCAAGGAGCGTACCCGAAGTGCACCTGGAGGATTTGGAGTGGGCCGATGGCTTCGCGCTCGGCAGCCCTGCCCGCTTCGGAAACGGGTCCAGCCAGCTGAAGCAGTTCCTGGACCAGACCGGCCCAATGTGTGCGGCGGGCAAGCTCGCAGATAAGGCGGCTACCTCGTTCACTTCAGCAATCAACCAGCACGGCGGACAGGAGTCCACCCTGCTCGCCATCAACAACACCTTCTACCATTGGGGCGCGATCATCGTGCCGCCCGGATACACCGACCAGATCCTCTACCCAGCGGGCGAAAACCCCTACGGCACGTCCTTCGCAACAGGCATGCCCGCGGCTATTCCGGGGGCGGCGACCCTCGCCGCGGCCCGATACCAAGGGCGGCGATTGGCTGAAGTGACCCTCTGGCTGTCCGAGTTCCGGGCAGAGCGGTGACGGCTAGCGCCCGATGTCCCGGACCCTGATAGCCGCCCCAATCAACCCGGGGCGGAGACCTCGGTGCACTGGCCTGACCGCACGGGTGCGCGGTGTTCCCTGGGTTTCGCCACCGGCTCCGACGCAAGTCCAGGGCTGCGCCTCCCAGCTGGTGATGGCCGACCCCGGTCCGGGCGAGACGACGATCGACCTGGGGTCAGGGGCGGGCGCCACCCTTCTGCTCTCGGCTTGCCGCCTCGGTCGGTTTGGGCTGCGACCGAAGATCGCTTGGGTAGCTCGCAGTTCTCCTCGCGGGCACGGAGATAAGCCTCCAGACGGACGACCCAGCAACTCTGACTGCCGTGTCCGCATGGCTGCCCAGCCGCGAACCGCTCGGTCAGTGTCGGAAGCCATTCTCAGCGGGCGCGAGAATCGAGGTGCGAGCGGGCGAGTCAATGCGCGGATCCGGTCACCCCAGCGCACGCAGCTCGGGAATCACCCCGGCGGCGATCTGCTGGAGCTGTTCCGGCCTATCGGGCTCGGCGACTATGAAGTTGAACGCTGAGAACCCTGCCACGACAAAGGCATGGAGTTCGCTCGCCACCTGCTCCACTGACCCGGAGATCCCGTTCGGTGGCGGATCTGACCGAGCGCCTACGCGGACCTCCACGTTGAGGGCGCAGGTGATCTGCTCTGGGTCCCGACCGGCGGCTGAGGCGGCGGTCAGAACCCGGTCGCGCATGGCGGGCAGGGCCTCCGTCGGGGCGTAGCCCAGGGAGGGGATCCAGCCATCGGCCACCCGTCCTGTCACCTGCAGGGCCCGGTTCCCGAACGTGCCGAGCCAGATGGGGATGCGGTGAGCTGGCTTGGGCTCAAGCTCGGCGCCTTCGGTCTGGTAGCGCTGGCCATGGAAGGTGAAGTTCGACTCGGACCAGAGCCCGCGGATGACAGTGACTGCCTCCGTGAGCCCTGTGACCTTCTCCCCTGGCGACGGCACCCCGAGGCCAAAGGCGGCGAACTCCTCGTCCGAGTAGCCACCTCCCAACCCCAAGATGAGGCGTCCGCTGGAGAGCCGGTCAAGGGTCTCGGCCATCTTCGCCACCATCGCCGGGGGCCGGTAGGGAACACCGAGCACGCGGGTGGCCACCTGGATCCGGGAAGTCCTGGCGGCAATCCAGCCAAGCATCGTCCAGGTCGGTAGTGGGTCAGTTTGAGGAGTGGCGGCCTTGACTTTGCGGCAGGTTCCTGGTAGGCGTACGCGAGAGAGCTTTACTCCGCCGCTCGATCCCGGCATCGCTCGTGCCGTCATCATCCTAGATGCCGAGGGGGTTGAGACCTACGAGAGCTGCGAGGGTGGCCCAGGGCACTCGTATCCCGAACCCTCTATTCGGTTCCACGGCACCCAAGGGGGCGGGTGGCACGCCGTGAGCGTCTGCCTGGACTTCGGGCTGAAGGTGTCCGAATTGAGGCGAGTGTGGGTCATGGACGAGGGGGTGCCGACAGGTCCCTACTGGGAGCTGACGTTCGTGCCTAGCTCCGATCTAGGTGCTCGCACTCAAGGCACTTCGGACGGCCAGCTTTCCCCAGGCGAAGATGCCCAGGCTCGATCTGTAGCCCGTACCGACAATTGTCCTGGTTGTGATATACGTTCCGCTCCGGCGGCAACTCCGGCTCGACCGTGTGATACGGGCGTACCTTCGCCATGAGACTGTCCCCGGGGGTCACCCGGCTTTGGCTCGGCCGTTCAGAGCGACCCGCAGCGGTAAGGATAGGACTCAAGGCGTCCGATCTGCTAGGCGCAAGGATAGACTCCCGGGAATGGGAGGCTACTTCGCGAATCGGTGGGTGGCGGGGGCCGACTTCATGATGGGCGTGGTCGGAGTCGCCTTGGTCTTCTTCGGGGGCGCCGCTATCGCCCGAGACGTCGGCGGGGTGCTTCTCCTGGGCTGTCCGGTAATGCTGGTCGTCGGGTACTTCGACTGGCGACGTGAGGGTCTTGCCGCCGCTGCGAGCCGCATGAGTCTGGACTTTGACCGCCATCACGCGGACCTGTCCTCGTTCGCCACCCAGATGCAACTCTTCTTGGCTCAGGCGGAGACTCCCTGGCGCTCTGGGCCGAGGTGCGACCAGTTCCAGGAGCATTTTCCCGATTTGGTGGAGCCGGTGAACGCATGGCTAGCGATGGCGCGCAGCCAAGGAAACAACCGGTACTTTGCCCCCAGCCCTGCGTGGCTTCAGCTTCAAGCTCAGGGCAAGCTCGGAGTTCAATCGGTCGCCACGGGCCACATGCGCGGCGAGTGTGCGTGCTGCCGCACGATCCGTACCGAGTTCAGTCGAGCAACGCGACGATATCGTCTACCGACCAGACCCGTTCGGCCACTCCCGCCGCCATCGCCGGAGTTCGGGGGTAAGGGTTAGCCAGGCTCTTGTGGGGTCGGGCGAAGTTGTAGTGCATGAAGTGGAGGCTCACGGCGGCGGCCAGGTTCTCGGCCTTCTTAGAGAACCCATTAGTCAGCCGGGTGAACCGTCGCATCCCCATCCGCATGGTGAGGTTCTGGCGCTCGACGTAGGAGGTCGAGACGTACCGGGGGTCGGGGTTGCCCTGAATCCGGTGGGGCTTGGCCCCGATGCACTCCGGGGGGCTGTAGCGGCGCTCGGCGTCGGGAGGGGCGCCGTAGAGCTTGATGAGCATGGCGTAGTCGATCCCGGCCCCGAAGGCTCCCTCAACGGCCTCCAGATAGGGTCGGTGGCCGTCGGTGGTGAGCTGGATGCGGTTCACGATCCGGTCGGCCAGGTCTTGGATGAAGACCGTGGCGTCAGCCGTGGAGCGATCCCCCAGGAGCCACGTCGGGACGAGCTTGGAGTCGGCATCCAACGCCACCCAAGTCCATACGTCGCCGTACCCGAACTCGCCCTTGTGCTCTTCGGGCACGTTCGCAGCCTTGGCGTAGCAGAAGGCCCAGATTTCGTCGCACTGGACCTTGCGGCAGGTCAGCCCCCGGAGCTTCTCGTCCTGGTACTCGGAGCAAGCCTGTCCCAGCTCGACCAGGAGCTTCGTGACGGTGTTCTTGGCGACTCCCGTCATGCGGACGGTGGCCCGGATGGAGTTGCCCTCGACGAGAGCCTTCACCACGTGGACCCGCTTCGCTTGGGGGAGTCGGTTCATACTGACCATTATGCTTGACCTATATTGCGTTATCAAGCTCTGGAGACAACTGGCTGCCTACGAACCACGGCTTGAGACGTACAATCCACAGGTGGCATATTGCATGGGGGCGTGCTAGACTTAAGATCATGAACGAGGACCGCCTCTCGCGCAGCCCGGTAGGCCAGCTTGTGCCGGTGAAGGGCGAGGACGCCCGACACGGTAGGTTTGCGGCCTTCGCATTTGTAGCCTCACCTCTACCCGACGACGTGACCCTGACCTCCGCTACGTGGACACGGGTGGCAGAAGCGACGGCCGCCATCTCGCGCCTGAAGCAGGCCTACCTCCAACTGCCGGACCCCCGGCTGCTGATTCGCCCAGCATTGTGGCGGGAGGCGCTGGATACCTCCGCGCTGGAGGGCACTCAGGGTGTGCTGCGCGATCTGCTAGAAGCGCAGCTGCCGAGCACGAAGTTCATCTCCCTTGAGACGCGAGAGGTCCGCGCGTTCGAACGAATGGCGCTGCACTCGTTTGAGTTGGTCAAGTCGCGCCCTGTCAGTATCGGCTTCCTGTGTGACCTCCAGGGTGAACTTTTCCAGAACGCAGAGAATCCACCGCAAGACGTGGGCCGAGTTCGGCGCCACATAGTGTGGATCGGCCAAGAGGACATGCCTATCGATGCGGCGAGGTTCGTGCCCGCGCCCCCAGATGACAGGCTCAGAGCGGGGCTCGACCAGTGGGAAGCATGGGTCCGGACAGAGCATCCCCATTTTCCGCCCGTGCTGCGCATGGCCCTTGCGCACTACCAGTTCGAGACCTTGCACCCGTTCGGAGATGGCAACGGCCGCGTTGGGCGCCTGGTCATAATCCTTCAGGCCCTGAGCTGTGGGGCGCTGGAACATCCTGCCCTCACGGTCTCGCCCTGGCTGTTCAGGCATCGCATTGAGTATCAGGAGCAACTACTGGAGATGAGTTGCACGGGGGATTGGAACCCGTGGGTCTCCTTGTTTTGCACCGCTGTCCGCGAACAATGTGACCTCCTGATTGACAACGCCCAGAAACTTGTCGCTTGGCTAGAAGAGTCGCGGCACAAAGTAGACGCAAAGAGGTGGACGGGCGTGATCCATAAAGTCCTAGGTGACCTTATTGAATGGCCGGTGCTCACGATCACGGACACCGCTCAGAAATACAAGATCTCCGTCCCGCACGCCATGAGGACCGTAAATCATCTAGTCGAGATCGGGGTGCTGACTGAGCTCACGGGACGAGAATACAGACGCATCTTTGGGGCCGAGTACGTCATGCACACAGTGGAGAGGCTGGCCTCCCCTACCGGGACCACCTAGCCGCAGCCGCCTTCCTGGCGATCTCCGACCGTTGCTCCGGTGTGAGCTTGGCCGCTCTGGCCTTCCCGCCCTTCTGCCCCCCCAGCCGGCCCAGCTCCACGGCAGCAGGGTTCTTCCCCTCGTAGGGGTCGCGGTCCTCGTCGGTGGTCTCCTCTACGATGGAGGCGGCCAAGCGATTGAGGTCTGCTGGCTTCCTTGACCGCTTAGGCATATAGCCAGCGTACTAGGTTTGGGGAGCGGCCGCCATGTGGAAGATCGCAAGGGGCGCGGAAACCTCGTTCGAGGATGTGGTGGGGATCTGCCCGGCGCAGGGATGGTCGGCGCAGATTGGGGGGCAGTACAAGCCCCTCCTCTTCTGGGTTGTCTTGCGGGACGGACAGCTATTCGGCGTGATCGGCGAAGGGGGGCCGCAGGCTCCTCAGGTGGCCGACTCGGTGATGAACTTCACCGGGTACTTCCCTACCCCCTAGGTCAGGCAGATTCAAACTGACCCACTACCTCCAGGTCTCATAGCTGGGCTGGCTCCCGCAGGGGTGGTCGGAAGACGACACGAAGTCGAACCCCAGTTCCTCGGCAGCCAGCGCCTCGGCAACCGGTTCGGTACCGGCGACCACGGAGGTGGGGATGCTCACGCCGAAGGTCAGGTCTCGCATGGTTCTCCTCCTGGCTGGTGAATCGCCGGAGGCGCGGCTGGGGGGTGCAGGCGGGGCAGGAAGAAGTGCACGAGCGGGCCTATCGCCAGGGCGTAGGCAACGGTTCCGACCCCAACTGACCCGCCCAGGGCCACTCCCACGATGAGGGCGCAGATCTCGATGCCGGTGCGCACCGCGCGGAGCGAGTGCCCCCGGGCGGCGATGCCGGTCATGAGACCGTCTCGAGCTCCGGGGCCGAGGCCAGCCCCGATGTAGCAAGCGGTGGACACTCCGTTGACCACGATTGCGCCAGCTAACATCGCGGCTCGAATCCCTAGGCTCCCTGGCGAGGGCGTAACCCCCAGCGCGCCATTGGCCACCAAGCCCACCACCACGACGTTGCTGATCGTCCCGAAGCCCGGTCGCTGCCGCAGGGGAATCCATGCGAGGAGCACCAGCGCGCTGACGCCCATGACGACCCATCCGAGCGGTACACCCAAGTGCCGCGCGATGCCCTGGTGCAGCACGTCCCAAGGGTCGAGGCCCAAGCGAGCCCTCACCATCAAGGCCAGGCTCACACCGAAACCAACCAGCCCGGCGTACAGGCGGGCCAGGCGCCATCCGAGGTCTCCGCGGTCCGTACACAGCCCCCTCCCATCTCGAGCGAGGACGTGCCGGACCAGGAGCGTCTCTGACATGTCAGCAGTCTAACAAGTGCTACCTGACACGTCAAGCAAATAGGGTTTAAGATGGAGCGATGGGTGATGTCCGGTGGCTGACCGCAGCCGAGGAGCGCGCATGGCGCGGTTACCGGCGAATGAGGACCCTTCTCGACCTCCAAATCAGCCGAGACCTGGCCACGGATTCCGGTCTGTCCGACTCCGACTACGACGTGCTCTCAACCCTGACCGAGGCGCCCGAGCCTATCTGGAGGGCCAGCGACCTGGCGGCGCGGCTGCTGTGGTCGAGCAGCCGGCTAGCTCACCACGTCGGGCGCATGGAGCGCCGCGGCCTGGTCGTACGCGGCGGATGCAGCGAGGACGGTCGGGGCGCAACGATAGCGCTCACTGAGGAGGGGTGGAGACAGCTCCGGGAGGCGGCCCCCCAACACGTGGCGTCCGTCCGCCGACACTTCATCGACCTTCTCGCACCCGCTGAGATCGGAGCCCTCGCGAACATTTCCGCCAAGGTTCTGGAGCAACTCGATCGTCCCGGTGCCCACGATGCTCGCGGTGCACCCAGCAAGTCCGCGGCGAAGAAGGGGGAAACCACCAAGGTCGGCCCTCCCTCCCACGGCCCCGCCCGCAGCAAGTGACCCTTCGACGAGAGCAGCCGCCGGTGGCGCGGCGCTGCCCGATCCCCGGCGGCCGCGCGAAGTCCTTCCGCCAAGGGAGGACCTGCCGGAGCCACGACCATCCAAGACCGTGACACCAGGGCCCCTCCCCCAGAGCGGCGAGCGCGCGGGTGAGGTCCGCTCCTGCGCCGCTGCTTGCGGCGGGCTGTGTCGAAGGGATCGGCGCAGGCCGTGGTGATCGCCCCGCCCTATTCGATGAGGACTCCCTGGCGATGACCCCCTTGCGTTCCGCCCGGCCCTTCAGGTCGTGGCTCAGCCCGGGCCCGGCTGCGGTTCAGCCCGCATCGGATGACGGGCCTGGCACCGTCCATGTCACCAACTCCTGTGAACCAGGCAACAGGAGGTGCAGGAGCTGTCGCCGGCGGTCGAACGCAAACGTGTGGGCTCCCGGGCCCGTCGGCAAGATCGCTCTCATTTCCCAGTCGCCGGTGCCAGCCACCACCAGGGCCCCGGCGTCGCCGATCGCCACATAGGTTTCCTCTGCGTCCGGGTTGCAAAAGGTGACGTCAGGTGGCCCTGGCAGAGCAAGTTGTCCCTCCAATACCCCGGTGTCGGCGTTGAGACCGATGAGCGTCCCATCGTCGCAAGCCACGAAGAGAAGCCGCCGCGCGACATCGAGGTCGAGCCCGTGCGGTCCATCGGCCTCCAGCTTCCAACTCGCTTCGACGTCCAGAGTCTTCGGGGCCAGCGCGACCACCTGTGCGGGCGAAGCGATGTTCACATAGAAGCGGTTGCTCAAAGCGTCATGGACGGCCCAGCGCGGACGTCCCGGAAGCTGGGTCACCGCCGCGGCCTCGCCCTTGGCGGTGTCAACGAGCAGAGCCTGGCTGGTCTTGACGTCAGCCACCAACAGGCGCTGGCCAGTCTCGTCCAAGGCAAGCCCGTTGGGTGCAGGACCGACCTGGATCTTGGCGATCACCTGCAGCGTAATCGCGTCTATGAGCAGGACGTGGCCCCCCTCGCGGCTGGCCGCAGCCACCAAACGATGACTCCCATTTAGTACGACCCCGCTCGCGCCCGCACAGTCCGCGATGCTGGCCATGTGCGCGCCCGCCAGGGGGTCCACCACCTCAACCGACCCCGCGGAGGTATTGGCGGCGAAAACCCTCCCTGTCTCTGGGTCTACCGCAGCATGGTCAAATGCGTCGGCACCCGGGATCCTGACCCGGCCGGCCGCGGGGAAGGGGGGGTTCACCGCGTCACTTGGCGCTGGCACCAGCGATAGAGTGCCTCGTATACAAAGAGGCCCCGCTGCAGGAGCCGCTGGTCGTCGGCCTCCACGTCCAGTCCACCCTCGCCAATCGCCCGCAGGCCCGCCCCCAGAGGGTCGGTGTCACCCTCGTCCGTGATGTCCGCTGCGTGGACGATCTGCGCCAGCCTCACCAGAGCCGGGTCGCCGCCGAGGTTGAAGTGGTCGACCAGGACTTCGAAGGAGCATTGGTTCCCGCGATGGGTGAACTCGGCTCCCGGAGCATCAAAGGCGTGGCCCTGCTCAGCGTCCGCGCGGGACAAGACTTCCTCGGCCGGGACGAAGATGATTTCCGCCTCCGGATCAATGAAGCGCTCAATCAGCCAGGGACAGGCAATCCGGTCAGTCTTCGGACGGGAACGGGTGACCCATTTCATCAGGTAGCTACTCCTCCTTGTATTGTGCAATTGACCACGATCAACGGGAATCTTCGGAGGCCGTTGAGGGGGATGGTCTGGCGACTCCAACATGCCCTCGGCCCTTCCCTGGCAGCTATCGGTACGTGGGGCGGGCAACCCGCCAAGGACTCAGGCACGGAGAGCTCCCGCAGCGCCGGACGTTTCGGATTGGGCTCGGGCTGCCCCGCGGCAACGCACAGCAGGCCGCCTGAACAAGTGGGGTCGGAGGTCCTGCGCATGAAGGACCCCATGAGAGAGGTTGATCCAGCTCGCCACCGGCAGCGGGGGCGAGCCTGGGGTGATGGGCACGCCCAGCTCCGCTATGCCGCCGGCAGGCGCAGACCGAAGGCGTGCGGCAGCAATACGCCGAGCAAGTAGGCGGCCAGCGCGGCAGCAGTGCCCACGCCCAAGACCTGGAGGCCCCCCAGCATCCGTGGCTGCCCGACGACCGAGGCCTTCATCAGCCCCACCCCCAGCAACGCGATGGCGGACGCCACCAGTGAACTCACCATGGCCGGCAGCCCGGTGAGGAACACGTAGGGCAGAATCGGGATCACCGCCCCGACCAAGAAGGTCCCAGCCATCACCAGCCCATCGCGGATAGGCTCTGCCCCCAATTCGCTGGAGATCCCAAGCTCTTTTTCAATGTGGGTCTCCTCCCAGAGACGGGGATAGCGCGCCAGGGTCTGTGACAGATCGCCGGCCGCCTCCGCGGGCACCCCGCGGGCCATCAGGATGGCGACCATCTCGGCATGCTCAGCCTCCGGCTGAGCATGCAACTCCCCGCGCTCCTTGTCTATCGCATGGCGGTTGAGGTCGTGCTCCGCGCTGGTCGCCAGGTAGGCTCCCGTCCCCATGGATATCATCCCGGCCAGGGCACCGGCCAGGCCCGCAATCAGGATCGTGGTGTGGGCGAGCGCTGCCCCCGCCGTGGCTGTCGCCACTCCGGTCGTTAGGCCGAGCGTGGTCAGGAGCCCGTCCTGCACCCCGAAAACTACTTCTCGGATACCGCCACGGCGGGCCAGTTCGTCGCGCTCCGATCCGGCCGCCACATCCTGCGGCCGCTCCAAGGTCACTGCCATTGAGTTTCCAACGCCGTTAAGTGGAGTGTTCACGGAGGCAATACTACCGACTGCGACCATTCCCCGTACAGCTGCAGACCAGCCCTAGCACTGCCCAAAAACAGCAGGCATCGAAGGTCATGCCGACGTCCCTCTTCTGCTTGAACTTCACCACAATCTCGCGGGACGCCCTCGCCGAAGAGTGAGTGGCACCGATGCGCGCGGAGCTGGTCTGCAGGGTGCGCCGGGTTAAGAATCGGTTAACTATGCGGAGAAATGCGTCAGCCCCTTGCCACTGGAGTGGTTCCCCCGACGCTCTGGCAACATTGCGGCGCAGATTTGGCGGTGCGCCCAGGGGCGCGAATGCTTCATCATTCTGCTTGTGCGAGTTGCGGTCTTGGTCAAGCAGGTGCCGATCGCTGAGGCGTTGTCCCTACG
>JAJYWT010000120.1 GCA_021791345.1 bacterium | reverse complement strand
CCCCCGGGTCGCCAGGGAAACCCCGCCCAGGTGGCCGCGGGCCCCCATGCTGCGGATGAACACCCCCTGGTCAAGGGCATGCCGCTGCATCCGCACCCGGTCCCCCAGGATGGCGCCGCCGGTGAATGGGCTGTTGGGATCCACCGCCAGCACCGCCACCCGGCGACCCTGCTGCCGCCACAGGCTGGTGAGGCTGTCGGCCAGAGTGCTCTTGCCAGAGCCCGGGGGGCCGGTCAGGCCGACGACGTGAGCCCCCGCTGTATCGGCGTCACTGCGCCCCGCCCAGAGCGCCTGGAGCAGCTCACCGCCGCCGGGCGCCCCGGCCTCGATCTCGGAGATGGCCCGCGCGAGCGAGCGGATGTCGCCCGCCAGCAGCGCCTCGGGTCCGATGCTTGCCACCATCTCATGGTAGAGACGCATCGCCCGTCATGCCCGGAGGTCGGCGGCCCAAGCGACGATCCCGACCGGGGCACGGCTGAGGGATGCCCGCCCGGCCCCGGATCCTGCTAGCAGCGCCGACTCCGACCGGCGGAGCCTGGGCATCCGGTCCGGGCCTCCAGCGGACGAGAGGTCCGGTGCCGGGCTGGGCCGGGGAGGCCGCGGGTGGCGGGAGCTCCCCATCTCAGGGCCCGGGGACTCCGCCATTCAGACCCGCAGTGAGCTTAGGTAACTGTCCTCGGCGGCGTAGTCGTCGGGGGCGGGGCCGTACTCATCGACCAGGGCCGCGAAGCTGCGATCCGGGTCTTCGCCTGCGGCCCTGGAGACCAGCCAGTCGATCTCGTCCGCCACCGTGGTCGCGTAGTCGCCGCACGGAATGTACCCGAGGCGTCGGGCGGCACCGGTGTCGAGGACCACCGGGGGGAATCTGTCCCATGGGTGCCACCCCAAGCCCTCCGGAGCTCCGTCGTCGAGCGCGACCTCCTGCCAGCGGTGACCAAGACGAGCGGCGATCACCTGGGCGATGCGGCGACCGTCGGGACAGTCCGGGTCGGCTGCGTTCAGCACTCTGCGCCCGGGCTGCTCAGCCACCGTCTGGATCAGAGCGGCGAGGTTGAGCGCGGCACTCGGATGATCCGCACCCCGACCGCCGCGCGCCAGCAGCACCGCGGGGCGGCGGTCCAACACGCGCTTCACGAAGTGCCACTCACGGGGCTGCCGGCTCCAGGCGCCGTGGACCTTGGAAGCGCGCAGCACGGTGACGGGATGCCCGCAACCCAGCAGGGTCTCCTCGGCCGCGACCTTGTTCGGCCCGTACCCATCGCGACTGTTGTACGCGGCCCCGTTGGGGCGGAGCGTCGGCTGGTCTTCGGCGATCGGCCGCGCGAACAAAGGTGGGCTCTCAGAGTTGGAATGCCGTCCCTGGTCGTCGACGTACACCGCCTTGCTGGAGATCATGACGGCCGAGGTCACGTCGACCAGCAGTGGGATCAACGCCGCCGCATCCTCGGCGGTGTAGCAGACGCAGTCCACCAGCAGGTCCGCGCCGCCCGCCAGGACCGTGGCGAGGGCCAAGCGGTCGTGCCGATCCGACGCGAGGAAGCTCGCGGAGGAGGTGGGGAACCCCGTCGGCACCCGGCCGGGATCGCGGCCGGTGACGGTCACCTCCCACCCCGCGACCGTGAGCCTGCGGGTGACCGCCCAGCCGATCGCCCCGGTCCCGCCCAGAACTACCGCCCGTTTCAAGGAACCGGCCAGCGAACCGCCGCCTCGACTCCGGTCCGAGGCGCCAGACGCGGCCGCGCGGGCCGACCCAGGAGTAGCGGGAGGCCACCACCGTCAGGCCCCCCGCGGGACCCCTCGGGACGGCGGTGAACCTGCGGATGCAGACGGCTACCGGAACCGCTGGACTGACGACGCCCACTCCCCCATGGTAGGCGAGGTTCGCGGTCGCGGCCGGAGCTTTCCGGCTGGCGCCTGTTCTAGCGAGGCCGGGTCGCCGGCCGAGGGAGGCTGACACTCGGTCAATGGGCGGACTCCAACGGCCTTCGGGGAACCCCCCCGCGAGTGCCTGCGACAACGCCGCCGGGGCGTAACCGCCACGGCCGTCCGCTCGTTTCCCGGGCCAGGTGCGATGAGCTCCATGGGGACGGCGGTTTCCCACCTCGTCAGGGTGTGGGCCCGACACGGGCCCCACCGATTGGCGCTGGCCAGCCTCTGGGCGGCGGCGGGGCTGGCGATGGTCGGCTGCGCCGTCGGCCCGACGTCACATCCCCGCCCCACCCCCCAACCCTCGCCGAGGGCCTCGCCCTCGCCCTCGGCCCGGAACTGGCCCCAGCCGGTGGGACAGGCGATGGCGGTTGTCACCGCCACCACCAGGATCCCACTCGAGGCTCCGCTGGAGCTGCCATTGGCGGAGACGACACCGAACTCAGCGCGGGTGGTGGCGCAGGCCAACAGCTACCAGGTCGAGCTCTACCACTGCCTGGTCGCACTGCCGGTCAACGACCCCGCGGTGGGCAGTGGCAGCTGTGGGTCCATGGCCAACATCTACGGTGACTTCGGCGGGACCGGGTACGCCACCGGGACCGCCGCCCGCGCTGCGGTGCTCGCCGCCAACGTCCCTCCCGGCTCGCGCTGCACGGAGCGCAGCCTGGCCTACCTCCAGACCGGACTCCCAGCCACGGTGTTCTCGGCGCCGGGATCCGGACCGTGCCTGGTCACCTGGCGAGAGGGCGATTGGACGATTACGCTGGAGGGCGACCTGGGGGTGAGTGCCGCACCCGATGTCGGCTCGGCGTGGCCGCCGGTCGCCCAGTCGGTGGTCGGCTACCTTGACCACCATCTGCTTCCACCGGACGTGGGCTCGTTCGTCCTGGACCTGGCACCCGACGGCCTTCACAGCTCGCTCGCCTGGGCGGCTGGGGACGTCGTCTACTCGGTCGGTGTGCTGCACGGAGCCGTACCGGCAGCGGAGATGGCGGTCACCATGATGCCCTTCCCCACCGCCCCCTGAGCAGCCCGACGCGGCGACGGTCGGTCGGCACTGCCGGCGGGCCGGCCTGAGAGCTCAGCCGAGCAGTTTCTTGGCGATCACGACCCGCTGGATCTGGTTGGTGCCCTCGTAGATCTGGGTGATCTTGGCATCCCGCATCATGCGCTCCACCGGAAACTCGTTCACGTAGCCGTAGCCCCCCAGGATCTGCACCGCGTCGGTGGTCACCCGCATGGCGGCATCGGAGGCGACCAGCTTGGCCATCGCCGCCAGCTCGGTCATGCGCGGGTCGGCGGCGTCCACGGCGCGGCAGGCCTCATGCACCAGGCAGCGGGCCGCCTCCATCTGGGCGGCCATGTCCGCCAGCATGAACTGCAGCCCCTGGAACTCCGCGATCGGGTGACCGAACTGGTGACGTTGGCGGGCATACCCCAGGGCGTACTCCAGAGCTCCCGCGCCGATCCCGAGCGCCTGGGAGCCGATCTGCGGGCGCGAACGGTCCAGCACCCCCATGGCGATCTTGAACCCGTCCCCCTCTGCTCCCAGCCGCCGCTCCGCGGGGACTCGGCAGGAGGAGAAGATGAGCTCCGCGGTGTTGCTGCCCCTGATGCCCAGCTTGCCATGGATCTCGCGGCGCTCCAGTCCTGCCGCGTCGCCGTCCACCAGAAATGCCGAGATCCCCCGGGTCCTGGCCTCCGGCTCCGTGGAGGCGAAGACGACGATGAGATCGGCGACGCCGCCGTTGGTGATCCACATCTTGGAGCCGTCCAGAACGTATTCGTCCCCCTCGCGGCGCGCCCTCGTCCGCATCGAGCCGGCGTCGCTGCCGGCGTCGGGTTCCGACAGGGCGTAGGCGGCGATCTTGCGGCCGCTGGCGAGCTCGGGCAGGTACGCCCGCTTCTGCTCATCGCTGCCGCCGATGAGAATGGGGTACCCTCCCAGCGCCTGCACCGCCAGCAGGAGCGCCGAGGTGGCGCAGACCTGGGCCACCTCCTCGATCACCTGGGAAAGGGTGAGCGCCGAGCCGGAGAGGCCGCCGTACTCCGGGGGGAAGGCGACCGCGAAGGCATCGTGCTCGCGGAACAGGTCCACGACATCCCAGGGGAACTCTCCCGTCCGATCGATCTCGGCGGCGCGCGGGGCGATGCGCGCCCGGGCCAGCTCCCGTACGCTCTGCCGGATCGTCTCGCGCTCGATCTCGACCTCAACTGCCATCCGGCGGTCCTCCACCCGGGATTGCCTCTGCAGGCGATTGTAGCCACCGCGCCTGGGCATCTTCCCCACCACGCCCGACCGGGCGCCCGGCCGGCCGAGCCCGGCTACCCGGCGGCCGGGAACTCCACGGGCAGTTGGATCAGGAAGGATTGGCGACTGGGAAGGGGACGTGGCAACAGCAGGAGACGAGATCCGGTACTTTCCTCCCACCGCTCTGCCGCCCCCGCCATTCTCCAGTTGAGGAAGGCGAACACCAGCAGCTGGGCGGCCATGAACCCGAGCAGCTTGGGGTCTGCGGCAGCCACCAGCACCCCCAGCCCGGTCACCGCCACCGCCAGATACCCGCCCACAACCAGCAAGGGAGCCCGCAGGGCCCGCGGCTGAAGCCGGGCTGAGGTGGTGGCGGCCTGCGCGGTGGCCCACCCCACCCAGCGCCGGAGGAGAAGGGTCATCGCGGCGCCGTAGACGGCCAGAATCCCGGCCATCTCCGGGTAGTAGAGCGGCGGCGGCTTCAGCCACATGGCGGTCGCAATCCCCAACGCCACCCCGCAGGCAGCCAGGGCGGCGGCCAGGCCCTTCAGGTAGGCCCGGGCCAGCACGTACCGAGAGGACTCGACCCGACTGGGCGTGAGCGTGGCCCGCATGGGCCGGAGTATGCGCCTGTGCCTGGTCCTGCCGCCGACCGGCTCAGGCCACCTCGACCAGGGTCGCCTCGCCCTGGGCCAGCCCCGAGCAGATCGTCGCCCCTCCGAGCCCCCCGCCGCGGCGCCGGAGCTCGAGGATCAGGGAGCCCAGGATGCGGGCGCCCGAGGCGCCGATCGGATGCCCGATCGCGATGGCGCCACCATTGGGGTTCACCCGGTCCGCCTCCAGCTCCAACATGCGTGAGCTGGTGATCACGACCGAGGCGAACGCCTCATTGATCTCCACCACCTTGAGGTCCTGGGATGTCATCGCCCCACCCTGGCGGTCCAGCGCCTGCTGCAGCGCCAGGGCCGGGACGGTGGCCAGATAGGGGTGGTCGGCAGCGGACTCGCCGTACCCCAGCCAGCTCGCCAAGGGATCGGCGTTCAACTCGGCGGCCCTGCGCCGGCTCATCATCACCACCACTGCCGCCCCGTCGTTGATCCCCGGAGCGTTGCCGGCGGTGACCGATCCGTCCGGTCCCCCGAACACGGGTCTCAGCTCCCGCAACTTCTCCAGGGTCGTGTCGGGCCGCGGCTGCTCGTCGCCGGCGACCGTCACCGCCCCTCCCCGTTGAGGGACCTCAACCGGGATGATCTCCTCGGCGATCCGGCCAGCCCGCCGCGCCTGCTCGTAGAGCTGCTGCGATCTGAGGGCGAACTCATCCTGCTCCCCGCGGCTTACCCCGAGCTCAGCCGCGACGGCACTGCCGTGCTCACCCATGTGCACATCGTCGACCGGGCAGGTGAGGCCGTCCCAGATCATGGAGTCGTACATGGTGAGGTTCCCCATGGCCACCCCCTGGCGGGTGCCCCGCAGCAGCATGGGCGCCTGCGACATCGACTCCATGCCGCCCGCCACCACCACCTCGGCGTCCCCCGACCGGATGAGTAGGGCCGCCAGATTGACCGCCTTGAGCGAGGAGGCGCACACCTTGTTCACGGAGAGCGACGGGACGCTGGAGGGGATTCCGGCCCGCAGCGCCGCCTGCCGGGCCGGGACCTGACCCATGCCGGCAGTGATGACGGTTCCCAGGATGCACTGCTCCACCTGATCGGGCGTCAGCCCGGCACGGTCCAGCGCGGCCCGGATGGCGGCCGCCCCCAGCTCCACCGCCGGCAGCGAGCTCAGCCCACCCCGCAGCCGTCCGAACGGGGTCCTGGCGTAGGCGACGATGACGGGATCGAGATCACTCATGACCCTATGGTACGCGCAGCCCTGGCCGGCGCCTCAGCTCTTGGGCGCGGGATCCAGCAGCCTGGTGACGGAGCCACCGTAACCCAGGAGGTGGGAGGCAATGACGAGCCGCTGGACCTCCGATGTCCCCTCCCCGATCTCGTTGATCTTGACGTCGCGGTAGTAGCGGGCGACCGGGAGGTCCTCCATGAAACCGGAGCCCCCGTGGATCTGGACCGCCTGGTTGGCACACCAGGTGGCGGTCTCCGAGGCCTGCAGCTTCGCCATCGCCGCGAACTTGCCGGCCGGAAGGCCGTGGTCGATCAGGGTGCCCGCCCGCCAGACCATGAGCCGCGCCAGCTCGATCTGGGTTGCCATGTCCGCCAGCTTCAGCTGGGTCGCCTGGAAGCGGCTGATGGGGCGCCCGAACTGACGCCGCTGCTGGGAGTAGCCGACGCAGGCGTCCAGGCAGGCCTGGGCCACTCCGACCGAGAGGGCGGCGATCGCCACCCGACCGGCCTCCAGGATCTTGAGGAACTGGCTGAACCCGCCGCCCTGCCGGCCCAGGAGATTGCTCTGCGGCACCCGGCAGCCAGCGAAGGTGAGCTCCCTGGTGTCGCTGGCATGCCATCCGAGCTTCCGGTAGGGGGCGGCCTGGGAGTAGCCGGGCGTGCCCCGCTCCACCATGATCGCGCTGATCTCGTTGCGCCCCTCCTGGCTCCCGGTCACCGCGGTGATCGTCACCCCGCGGCTGATGTCGGTCCCGGCATTGGTGATGAAGCACTTGGTGCCGTCGATGACGAACTCCTCCCCCTCTTGCACCGCCCTGGTCTTGGTCCCGCCCGCATCCGAGCCCGCGTCCGGCTCGGTGAGCCCGAACGCCCAGAGCGCCCGCCCCGCGAGGAGGTCGGGAAGGTGGCGCTCCCGCTGCTCGGCGGTGCCGAAGTTGAAGATGGGGGCGATCCCCAGGGAGACCGCCGCCTCCAGGGTGATCCCCAAAGAGGCGTCGGCGCGGGACACCTCCTCCAGGGCGAGCAGGTAGCTGATGAAGTCGGCGCCCGCACCGCCCTCCGCCTCCGGGTAGGGCAGGCCGAAGAGGCCCAGCTCCCCCATCTGGGCGACGATCGGGTAGGGAAACCGCTCCTCCCGGTCGTAGACGGCCGCCTGCGGTGCTACGACCTGGTCGGCAAACTCGCGCGCCAGCTGGCGGATCGCCTCCTGCTCGGCGGTGAGCTCGAAGCTCAGCCCCATCCGGGTCAGACCGCTGCCGGGCGGGACAGCCGCTGGCGCACCAGTTCCACGATCTCCTCGATGGTGTCCGCCACCCGGACGCCGGCGCTCTCCAGTGCGTCCACCTTGGAGCGGGCGGACCCGGTGTTGCCGCTGATGATCGCCCCGGCATGGCCCATGCGCTTGCCGGGAGGGGCGGTGCGACCGGAGATGAAGCCGATCACCGGCTTGGGATAGCCCCGCCCGATGAGCTCGGCCGCGCGCTCCTCATCCGCCCCACCGATCTCCCCCGCCATCACCACCACCTCGGTGGCGGAGTCGGCGGCGAAGAGCTCGAGCACATCGGAGAAGCTGAGTCCCAGGATGGGGTCCCCACCGATCCCGACCGCGGTCGACTGCCCGTAGCCGGACCTGCCCAGCGCCTGCATGATCTCGTAGGTCAGGGTCCCGGACCTGGAGACGATCCCGACCGGGCCGTCCTGCCCGTTCTGGTTGGGGATGATCCCGACCTTGGCCCGCTCCCCGGGCGACATCAGCCCGGGGCAGTTGGGCCCCACCAGCCGGGTGCCGCGGCGGGCGAGGAAGGCGCGGGCGCGCACCATGTCGTTCACGGGGATGAGCTCGGTGATGCAAACCACCAGGGGCACCCCGGCCGCTGACGCCTCCATGATCGCGTCGGCCGCGAACGCCGGGGGCACGAAGACCGCGGCCACGTCCGCGGCGGTCCGATCCACCGCCTCCTGGACGGTGTCGAAGACCGGCAGGCTCAGGTGCTCGGTCCCGCCCTTGCCCGGGGACACCCCGGCCACGACCCGGGTGCCGAACTCCAGCATCTGCTGGGTGTGGAAGGTGCCCTCGCTGCCGGTCATGCCCTGCACCACAACCTTCGACGAGCGGTTGAGCAGGATGCTCATCTTCTGCCTCCCTGAGCCGCCACCAGCTCCACAATCTTCGCCGCCGCCTCGGGCGCGGAGACCGCCGGGACGATGCCCGCCCGCTCCAGGATCGCCCTTCCCTCCTCCTCGCGGGTCCCGGTCATCCGGACCACCAGGGGGACGCTGATCCCCAGCTGGTCTCGGGCCGCCACCACCCCGTTGGCCACCTCGTCACCTCTGGTGATGCCCCCGAAGATGTTGATGAAGATGCCCTTGACCGCAGGATCGAGGAGAACCATCTCCAGGGCATTGGCGACCACCTCCGCCTTGGCCCCGCCACCGATGTCCAGGAAGTTGGCCGGCTCCCCACCGTGCTGCTTGACCAGATCCAGAGTGTTCATCACCAGCCCGGCGCCGTTGCCGATCACCCCCACGTCGCCGCCCAGATGCACGTACGTGAGCCCCCGCCGCTTGGCCTCGACCTCAAGGGGGTCGTCGCCGCTGGAGGCGGCCTGCTGGTCATCCCCCAGCTCCTTGACCAGGTCCTGGTGACGGAACTCCGCGTTCTGGTCGATCTCGATCTTCCCGTCCCCGGCGATCAGCCGCCGCTGGGCGCTCACCACCAGGGGGTTGATCTCGCACAGGGTGGCGTCGAGCCGCTGGCAGAGTGCGTACAGCCGCTGGACCAAGGGCACCAGCTGGTTGAGCAACGAGCCCTTCGGCAGGGTCCCCTCGCCTCCCACCGCCGCCAGCGCATCCAGCGCCAGCTGGCGGATCTCGAAGGGGTGAGGGCCACTGAAGGGGTCGGGCCAGAGCTTGGCGATCTTCTCGGGAGACGTGGCCGCCACCTCCTCGATCTCCATGCCCCCGGCGAACGAGAGCATCACGACCAGGCTGCGGCGATCGCGGTCGAGGGCGACCCCCAGGTACAGCTCGCGGGCGATGTCCAGCGCCTCCTCGCAGAGCACGGCGGGCACCCGGAAGCCGCGGATCTCCATCCCCAGGATCTGCTCGGCCGCACTCCTGGCCTCCTGCTCGGTCCCCGCCAGCTTCACCCCGCCGGCCTTGCCCCGGCCCCCGATCGGAACCTGGGCCTTGACCACCACGCGCCCCAACTCCCGGGCCGCCGCGGCGGCCTCGGCAGGGGTGTGGGCCAGACGGCCCATCGGACATTCGATGCCAACCTGTCGGAACTGGGACTTGGCCTGATGTTCTAAGAGCTTCACCGATCCCTCCTGAGCGAGCCCTGCCGAATCGCGGCATCTTCGAACCTAGTGTAGGAGCAGGCCACCGCAATGACCCCGCCCGGGGGCGGCCCCACCCGCACGGTGGTGGTCACAATGGCCTGTCTGAGCTGGGGAGGAGGACTCGATGGCGAAGGGGCTGGAGGAGCGGGTCCGCGACAGACTGGCCGCGGAGTTCTCGGCCTGGACCGGCACTCGCCCGGACGGGATCTGGTCGGCACCGGGTCGAGTCACCCTGGTCGGGGAGTACCTGGACCTGTGCGGAGGGCCGGTGCTGCCGGCGACCATCGACCTGCGCGTCTGGGTGGCCCTGCGGCGCAGGCCGGGGGGCCGGCTGCGGGTGCGCTCGCTGCAGCGCCCGGAGGAGTTCGAAATCGACCGGGAGCAGCTGAGGCCTCGGAGGATCCGCGGCTGGGCGGCGTACCCCCTGGGTGCCATCTGGGCCGTGACACAGTTCAACGATCCGGGTACTGGGCTGGACGTCCTCCTCGACGGCCTCGTCCCCGAGGGCGCCGGCCTGTCGTCCTCCGCGGCGGTCGAGTGCGCCGTGGTCGAGGCGGTGACCGACTCATTGGGAGTGCGGCTCTCGCGCCGGCAGAAGGTGGCGGCGGCCAGGCGCGCCGAGGCCGAATTCGTCGGGGTCCCGTGCGGGCTGATGGATCAGGTGACCGCGGTCTTCGGGATGCCCGGGTCCGCCCTGCGGTTTGACTCGAGCACTGGCACCGTCCTGCCCACGCCGTTCGATCCGGCCGCGGCCGGCGACCGACTGTTCGTGATCGACACCGGCAGCCGCCGCCGGCTCGCCGACTCGCCGTACCCACAGCGGCGCCTTCTCCTGGCCGCGGCGGGCAGGATGCTCGGCCATGAACGCCTGGTCGACGCCTCGGCGGAGGAGGTGGATCGGCTCCTGGATCCGAAGATCCGCGGCGGCGCCCGCCACGCCCTGACCGAGCGCGACCGGGTCGAGCGGGCGCTGGACGCCCTGGGCCGCACCGAGCACGAGGAGTTGGGCCGGATCATGTCCGAGTCGCACCGCTCCCTGCGTGACGACCTCGACGTCAGCGCCCCGGAGCTGGACCTGGCGGTGGAGGCGGCCTGCTCGGCTGGAGCCTACGGAGCCAAGCTCACCGGGGCGGGATTCTCCGGAGCGGTGGTGGCGATAGGGCCAGAGGACTCCCAGAGCGCGATCGACTTTGGTCTGCGGGCGGCCTTCGCCGACGCCGGGCTGAAGCCGCCGGTTCTGAGGGCGGTGGAACCC
>JAJYWT010000072.1 GCA_021791345.1 bacterium | reverse complement strand
TGGCTGTGAAGCCCTGCACTGTTCCGCCGTGCACCTTGGGAAGGTTGTAGAAGAGCTCCGAGGCCAGGCCGATCGGGGATCCGGTCGCCTGATCCAGCAAGGCCGTAATCCCCGCCCACTGGGGTGCCGCGAAGCTCGTCCCACCCCAGCCGTTGCTCCAGGGGTTCGCGGCGTTGGAGTACGCAGAGCCGCTGTCGTAGATGGCGTAGCCGGTGAAGGGGTCGGCGTTGAGGGCGACATCAGGGGTCCCGCGCTGGCCGCTCGTCTGCACCGACTCCTGCCAGCTGGGCTCGCGGAAGTAGAGGCTATAACCACCACCCGACCCGACCGGGTAGAGGGCCCGCTTGGCCTGCTCGATGTTCTTGAGGCCAAGGTCTTGGTAATACGGGAGCAGGTAGCTCCAGCCCCAGGCCGCCTCAGATTTCGGTCCTCCGTAGACAGCGCCACTTGCGCCAGCAGTCCCGGCGATCAGGACGCCGTGCGAAGAGCTCGGTAGGGTGGTCCCGCCGGCGGCGGTGATGTAGGTGGATGACGCCGGGCTGTCCACCGCAAGTGTCTTGTACTGAGGGTAGGCGTCGTAGGCCCCGTAGTCGCCCGAGGCCGCGAACATGCTGATCCCCTCGGCTGCCCCCTGCTCGAACGCCTGGTTCAGAAGGGTCGCGTAGCCACGGGTCTCATCCTGCTCCGCCTCCCCCCAAGAGGTGGTCATCACCTGGGCTTGGTCCGCAGTCGCCACCTGATCGAAGAGATCCACGAAGCCATTGTTGGTGTTCACGGAGATGTAGGCGATGATGTTGGCTCCTGGAGCCATCGCCCCTGACCGCTCCACGTCGAGAGAGCTCTCCGAGCCCCCTGAACCTGGGATCGCCTCATGCGTCGGCGCCTCATCGACGCTCACCTGGCTGAGTGTCCCGGTCCGGTTGATCCCGTAGTAGCTCCAGAATGCCTCGGCGTCGGAGTCCTTGAGCGGCGCCAGGGTCGCCACCGCGATGGTGATGCCAGCTCCGGTGTCACCCTTGGTCTGCAGTGAGGCGGCGCCGTAATGCTGGGCTATCTGCTGGGGCGAGTAGCCGATCGGAGTCGTGCAAAAGCTCTGACAGGGGTTCGCCGCGGCGACTCCGAGCTCGGTGCGATTGACACTCAGCGCGTGGATCGCGTCGTAGCTGGTCATGCCCGAAATGCCGGAGACGATCTGGGCCAGGTTGTAGATCTTGCCCTGGTAGGCGAAGTGGGTCGGAAGAGTTGGGTTCTCCTGATTGGCGAAGTAGGAATGGCCGTGCGCCAGATAGTTGTTGATGGTGACGCTGAAGGCCTGCTCCACCTGGCCAATGGTCCCCACCGCCTCGATGCGGTTGGGATAGTTCTTGGTCACCGAGATCCCGAATTCGCCCAGGTAGGCACCGAGCGCCGCGACGGCGGCCTGCGGCTGATCGTACGTCTCAACGAACTGCTTCTCAGTCAGGAATTGGTGGAAGTACGGACTCCCGGGAGTGACGGTATCGGTGATGTACTGGGGCAGGCTGACCCCGCCCTGAGGGGTCACGTAGCTCAGTCCCAGCAGGAGGTCGACCCGGGCTGAGGCGGACGCGGGTCCGGTGTCGGTGGATTGGCTGAGAAGTGCCTTTGCCGTGTTGCCGTGCAGAATCCCCCGCGCTCCCCGGGACCCCTGACCGTGAGCGGCAGCCGGCACCATGGCCGCCATGGCGATGGCCGTCGCCGCCAGCCCAGTCGTCAACGTTCGCCTCAACGGAACTCTCAAATCGCCGCCTCCATGAAGCTCCACCCGGGCTGACCGCCGCCAAAGCCTGCCCGGCTCATCGCATGGGATGGTAACCACTGGCTGCCGGGTGGCGCCACCGGAGGGCCGGGGCTGGCTCACGGGCAGTGACGTCACGCCGTCACCACCCCTGGATCATGGGCGCTCGCTAACGAGCGCGCGGAGATGCGTAGGAGGCAGGCCGGTGCCGGTGGGTAGCCGCCAAGGCGACCGCGGTGGCCGCCGCCCCGCCCGCAACCAGGACCAGGGTCACTCGGTTCAGCCTTCCCCGCGACCACATCCAGAGCGCGGTTGCCGTGTCCCCGACCTGGACCATCGCCACCGCCTGCTCCAGGGCCTGCCTGGATGCGGTGTTCCGGTTACGGGTTCGAAGCAGTGCGACCCCTAGAGCCAGATCGCGGACTCCAGCCAGTCGGAGCCCGAACGTGTCGCGGCCACCGCCCGGTGGAGCCACGAGCCGAGCCACGAGGTCGGCGCCTCCGAGCAGGGTCGCCCCGACCCCGAGCGCCGCCCAGCCCACAACCGTGGAATGCCGCGGTCTTGGTCGCCCTGGCTGCATGGTGATGATCGTAACGAGTGGGGCGGGGCCCGACTCTGCGCCCTAACATGGAAACGCATGGCCACCGCGAGCCCTCCCGCAACCCCGGCCGCCGACGCCGCAGAGCGCCTGGCGGCGCGCTGCGGTGAGCTGATGATGGCGGCCGATGTCGCGTCCCGAGCCCTCGGCATGGAGCTGGTGGAGATCGCTCCGGGCAGGGCACGGCTGCGCATGCGGGTCGGCCCAGACATGGTCAACGGACATCACATCTGCCATGGCGGATTTCTGTTCACCCTGGCTGACAGCGCGTTCGCCTTCGCCTGCAACACCTACGGCGAGGTGGTGGTGGCGGCTGGGGCAGACATCAACTTTCTGGAGTCAGCTCGGGAGGGTGACATCCTGGAGGCAGTCGCGGAAGAGCGCTGGGTGAGGGGCAGGTCCGGGATCTACGACGTCACAGTGCGCCGATCTGGGGATGACGTCCAGCTCGTGGAGTTCAGGGGACGCTCCCGCAACCTCCGCCGTCCGATGCCTGGGCTCGAGGTCGGCGGAGCAGAGGCCGCCACCACCTGACATGCAGGACCTGTCTCCCAACCCGGAGTCGCTGGAGCCGATCGAACGCTCGTCGCCGGAGGAGCTGCGGGCCCTCCAGCTCGAGCGACTCCAGCGCACGGTCGCGGTCGTCTACGAGCGGGTGCCCTTCTACCGCCAGGAGTTCGAGCGCCGCGGGCTGCACCCGTCCGACATCAGGTCGCTCGCCGACATTCATCTGCTCCCCTTCACGGCCAAGGACGATCTGCGTGACCACTATCCGCTCGGGTTGCTGGCGGTCCCTCAGCGTGACCTGCGGCGCATTCACGCATCCAGTGGCACAACCGGGCGGCCCACGGTGGTGGCCTACACCCAGGCCGACATCAACACCTGGGCCGATCTCATGGCGCGCTCCATCCGCGCTGCCGGGGGGCGCCCCGGGGATGTCGTGCACGTCGCCTACGGCTACGGCCTGTTCACCGGCGGCCTGGGGGCCCACTATGGGGCGGAGCGGCTCGGGTGCACGGTGGTGCCGGCGTCGGGCGGCCTGACGGAGCGCCAGGCCACCCTGATCGCCGACCTGAAGGCGGATGTGATCATGCTCACCCCGTCATACATGCTGGTGATCCTCGATGAGCTCGCCAGGCAGGGCATCGACCCTCGCTCGACCTCCCTTAAGGTGGGCATCTTCGGGGCGGAGCCCTGGACCGCAGAGATGCGCGCGGAGATCGAGAGTCGAGCGGACATGCACGCCGTGGACATCTACGGGCTCTCGGAGCTGATGGGCCCGGGGGTGGCGCAGGAGTGTGTGGAGACCAAGGACGGCCTGACGATCTGGGAGGACCACTTCTACCCGGAGGTGGTGGACCCAGAGACCGGGACCCCTCTTCCCGACGGCGAGCTCGGCGAGCTGGTGCTCACCAGCCTCACCAAGCAGGCGATGCCGCTGCTGCGCTACCGCACCAGGGATCTCACCCGCCTTCTGCCCGGCACCGCCAGGACCATGCGCCGGATGGAGCGGATCCGCGGGCGCACCGACGACATGATGATCGTGCGCGGGGTGAACGTGTTCCCCACCCAGGTTGAGGAGATTGTGCTGCGGATGCCCGGCCTCAGCCCCCACTTCGTTTGCGTGCTGAGCCGCCCGAACCGGATGGATGAGATGACGGTACGGGTGGAGGCAGCCGCGGGATCAGCGAGCTCGGAGCAGCGGGAGCAGCTCCGGGGCCAGCTCATCACCCGGATCAAGCAGGCCGTGGGGGTGACGGTCGATGCCGACGTGGTGGAGCCGGGATCGCTCGAGAGATCCCTGGGCAAGGCCAAGCGGATCCTGGACCTGCGAGGCTGAGGGCGGCGGTCCAGCGGGCGCACATTTGACGGCGATGATCTTGCCGCCGGTCAGGACCTGACCTAGTGATCCTTGCTGCCACGGCGGGGAGCGCGACCAGAACCGCGATGGCGGCGCAAAGGCCGCACAGCGCGGGCTAGCGCCGGCTGTGGGCCGGGCACCGGCATCGCCTCGCATCCCTCCCCCGCCAGCCGACGCGCGTGGTCGATCTCCAAGCCCGGCACCAGGCGGCCGCTCTGGGTCACCACCCTCCACCAGGGCAGGCCGTGGGATCCGGCGAGCACGTTGCCGACCGCGCGAGCCGCCCCGGGGCGGCCCACCAGCAGAGCAACCTGAGAGTAGCTCATCACCTCACCAGGGGGAATGGAGCTCACCACTGCAGCGACCTGCCGCCTGAAGTCCCCACAAGCCAAGATCCGCGCGGTCGCACCGGTGGCAGCGGCAGGAGCGCACGGCTCTGACCGGCATTCGCTGATCGCCCCGTTCACCCCGACCCCGGGCGGGGGCGACTTCGATCGGGGTTGCCGGGATCTCAATCCGGCTGCGGCCGCAGGCCCAGATGGCGCTCGAAGAATGCGACGATTCGGGACCGGGCGTCGGCGGCCGCATCCGGCTCGTAGGCGACCCCGCCGACCTTGGCCATCACGGTTGGGAGCAGGCCCCGGTGGCGGTTCATGAAGCCGTGACCCGCGGCGGGATACTCGCGCACATCGTGGTCGATCGCAAGCCGGGTGAGGGCCGACTCGAGCCGATCGGCGGCGCCGCTGAGGGTGCGGTCCCGGCCGCCGTAACTGGCGACCAACGGGCAGGACCCCATCAGGATGGTTTCGGCATCAGCCGGCACCTGCCCGTAGTTGATGCTCGCCACTTGGTAGCGACCGAGCGGCGCCATCAGGAGCGCAAAGCCGCCCCCCATGCAGAAGCCGATGACCCCCACCTGACCGGAGCACTGGGCCTGGGCGGTGACCCATGCCCGGGCGGCCTCGACGTCGTCGAAGGTGCGGCCCTGGCGCTGGCGAAGGTCCGTAAAGGCCCGGCGGATGCAGGTGACCCTGCCCTGGTGGTGAAAGAGGTTGGGAGCCACCACCAGGAACCCGGCGGATGCGAGCCAGTCGGCCTGGGCGCGGAGGTCGGGAGTCGCGCCAAACACGTCGTGGATCACCACCACCGCCGGATGCGGACCCGCACCATCGGGAGCGGCCACATAGGCCGGCATCGGCCCGTGCGGGGACGGGATCATGGCACTGACAGTGAACGGCTGGTCAAAGGGGGGTTCGGTCACGGCCGCATCATATGCATCCGCTCCTCCCCAGAACTGCCGCTGGAGCTGGCCGCCCGATCAGCGCCTCGCCAGCCGGCGCTCTCCGGTCGCACCGGGCTGGTACGCGAGCCCGTAGTGCTGAAAGACCGCCGGCTCGTCAGCCGCTTCAAGCCCGCCATCGGTGTCGATCGACGGTGCCGACTGAACCAGCTGGCGGCCGTAGGCGACTCTGAGGTACCCGAACCCCACCCTGGCTCCCTCCAGTGGCACAAACACGAGCCGGTGGGACAGTCTGCCGACCTTGACAGTGGCGAATGACGGCTCGTCGCTGGCGGTGTCATAGTAGATCGCCTCCAGCTCCCCTATCTTGTTCCCCGACTCATCGAGCACGTCGTGGCCCAGCCACTCGCGGATGTCTGTCGCTTCGAACACGGCTTCCTCCTCACCTCAACCTACCACTTACCCGACTCACGCGGGCTTGGACCGCACCGGCCGCGCAGCCCCTCCAGCGCCAGCGAGGCGACCTGATCGGCCAGCCCGGCTGAAGGGGCTTCGTGATCTGCCCTATACCACTCGGTGATGGAGTTGACCATGCCGAAGATGAGCCGGGTGGCAAGGCCGGGATCGATGTCGTCCCGCACCTCCCCCGCCCGCGCGGCGTCCGCCACCAGCGCCGCCACCCTGCGGTCGAACTCCCGCCTTTGGTCCAACGCCCAGCGCTCGCTAGGGGTGTTGCCCCTCACGCGGAGCAGCAGAGTCACATACGGCAGCTGGGCCACCAGCGCGCCGGCGGTGTCGGCGATCAGCCTTCGCAGCCTCTCCCCCGCTCCATGCACGTCCGCAACGTCCTGGTCGAGGACCGCGAACAGCGCTTCCAGAGCCCGCTCCAGGGCCGCCCGGAGCAGGAGCTCTCTGCTACCGAAGTGATGGTAGATGGTTGACTTGGTGATTCCTGCCGCCGTGGCCAGCTGGGACATGCTGGTCGCCTCGTAGCCGCGACGGTTGAACTCGGCGACCGCGATACCGAGCAGCCACTCGGAGTTGTGATTGGTCCGGCCTCGGCCTCGCGGAGAGGGGGGCGGCGAATCCTGGTATGGCATGCTGAAGAGTATCGGTCAAGCCGTCTTGACTTCGGCTCGCACTGCGGGCAGAATCAAAACCGACCGATCGGTCGGGAAATTGGAGAGTGGTCATGGCAGCACCGGAGATGGACGAGCGGGAACGGGCATTTCAAGCTCGCATCGATGCTGATGAACGGATCGAGCCTCGCGACTGGATGCCCGACCGCTATCGTGCGACCCTGATCCGGCAGGTGGCCCAGCACGCTCACTCCGAGATCATCGGGATGCAGCCGGAGGGCAACTGGATCACGCGCGCCCCCTCGCTGCGACGCAAGGCCATCCTGCTCGCCAAGGTCCAGGATGAAGCCGGGCACGGGCTGTACCTCTACTCGGCTGCCGAGACCCTGGGGATCAGCCGCGAAGAGCTGGTGGAGCAGCTGCAGAACGGCCGGCAGAAGTACTCCAGCATCTTCAACTACCCCACCCTGACGTGGGCGGATGTCGGCGCCATCGGCTGGCTGGTCGATGGTGCGGCCATCACCAATCAGCTGGCCCTCACCCACACCTCGTACGGCCCGTACGCCCGGGCGATGGTCCGGATCTGCCGGGAGGAGTCCTTCCACCAGCGCCAGGGCTTCGAGCTGCTGATGGAGTTGAGCCATGGGACCGCGGCCCAGCATGAGATGGCTCAGGATGCCGTGAACCGCTGGTGGTGGCCGTCCCTAATGATGTTCGGCCCGCCGGACCAGGCTTCGCCCAACACCGCGCAGTCCATGGCTTGGAGGATCAAGCGGGTCAGCAACGACGAGCTCCGCCAGCGCTTCGTGGACATGACGGTTCCCCAAGCGGAGGCTCTCGGTCTGTCACTTCCAGATCCGGAACTTCGCTGGAACTCCGAGCGTTCCCACTATGACTTCGGCCCCATCGACTGGGAGGAGTTCAACCGGGTGGTGCGGGGCGACGGCCCGTGTAACGCTGAGCGGATCGCGGCCCGCAGGCGGGCGGACAGCGACGGCGCGTGGGTTCGGGAGGCGGCCAAGGCATGGGCGGTCAAGCATCTGGCAGTCGGCACCGGAGCCGCCGCGTGAGCGCACAGCCGGGCTGGCCGCTCTGGGAGGTCTTCGTCAGGAGTCGGCGCGGCCTCTCACACACCCACGTGGGCTCCCTGCACGCTCCCGACTGGGAGATGGCGGTCCAAAATGCCCGCGACCTCTACACGCGGCGCGGGGAAGGGGTGTCCATCTGGGTGGTGGCGGCCAACCAGATCCACGCATCTGACCCTGACGAGAAGGGTCCGCTCTTCGACCCTCCCGAGGACAAGGTGTACCGCCATCCCACCTTCTACAAGGTGCCAGAGGACCTCAAGCTGTGACCGCGCTCGCCCAACTGGAGCTGGCCAGCGCCATCTGCGACTACTCGCTCCGCATCGGAGACGACTCCCTGGTCCTGTCGCATCGGCTGTCGGAGTGGGTGGCAAGAGCTCCCGAGTTCGAAGAGGACGTGGCGCTCGCAAACCTGGCCCTGGATCTGCTGGGGCAGGCCCGCACCCTGCTCGGATACGCCGGTCAGGGCCTTGGGAAGAGTGCCGACGATCTCGCCTACTGGCGTGACGATCGGCAATATCGCAACCTGCTCTTGGTCGAGCAGCCCAATGGCGACTTCGCCATGACCATCGTCCGCCACCTCTTCTTCTCGAGCTACCAACTGCTGCTGTATCAGGCGCTCGCAGAGTCAAAGGACACCACCCTGGCGGGGGTGGCCGCCAAGGGAGCCAAGGAGGCTCGCTATCACCGGGACCACGCGGCAGCGTGGACGCAGCGTCTGGGCGACGGGACCGAAGAGAGCCATAAGCGTATGGTCCGAGCGCTGACGGCGCTCTGGCCCTTCACCGCCGAGATGTTTGAAGACGACGCCATCACGGCAGAGCTTGCCGAAGCCGGGATGGCGCCGCTGGGGTCGGCTCTGAAGGACGATTGGCACGCCTTCGTTCAACACACGCTGGTGGCTTCCACCCTTGAGGTTCCCGAAGCCGGCTTTCAGCGGACTGGAGGGCGCCAGGGCTTTCACTCCGAACACCTCGGTCACATGCTGGCCGAGATGCAGCACCTTCATCGGAGCCATCCAGATGCCAGCTGGTGAGCTGAGTGCCTGGGAGGTTGCGGCCCAGGTGGTTGACCCGGAGTTGCCCGCGTTGACCCTGGAGGATCTTGGAGTTCTGCGCTCAGTTGACGTGGGAGCGGATGGTGAGGTCGCCGTGATCCTCACCCCGACCTACTCAGGCTGCCCGGCGCTGGAGGTGATGCGCCGCGACGTGGTCGCGGCTCTGCTGGCGGCGGGCTTCAAATCGGTGCGAGTCGACTTCCAGCTGCAGCCGGCGTGGAGCACGGACCGCATGGGAGAGCGGGCGAGGGCCCGGTTGCATGAGATGGGAATCGTTCCGCCGGTGGCCCGAGGCGGGGACTCTGTCCTCCGTCTCAGCCTGAAGTGTCCTCAGTGTGGATCCCTGCGGACCGAGGAGACGAGCCACTTCGGCACCACCGCCTGCAAGTCCCTGTGGCGCTGCCTCGCCTGCGGCGAGCCCTTCGAGCACTTCAAGGCATTGGAGTGAGCCTGGCCCAGGCGACTCCGGCGACGACAGGCCGGGGCGGGTTCTATGAGCTAACGGTGACCGCGGTCGAGCGGGTCGCCGACGACGCGGTGGCGGTCTCTTTCGCGGTTCCCCCTGAGCTGCGGGAGCGATTCCACTTTCAGGCCGGCCAGCATCTCACCATCCGGGCCTGGGTCGACGGAGCGGAGGTGCGTCGCACCTACTCCATCTGTGTGCCCCCGTCAATGGGCCAGCTGCGGATCGGGGTGCGCCGCGTCCCCAACGGCATCCTCTCCCGATTTCTGTTCGAGGAGGTGGCGCCCGGTGCGCGGGTCGAGGTCATGGAGCCCGCCGGCAGCTTCACGCTCCCGTTCGACCACGGGGCCCGGCGTTCCTACGTCGCGCTGGTGGCGGGGTCCGGGATCACCCCGGTGCTCGCCATTGCCGCCGAGGCGTTGGCGGCCGAGCCCGAGAGCCAGATGACCATCTGCTACGGCAACCGCACCGTGGAGACCGCGATGTTCTTGGATGAGCTGGCGGATCTCAAGGATCGCCACCCCGCCCGATTGCAGCTGGTCCATCTGTTCTCACGCCAGCAGCAGCAGCTGGCGCTCAACAACGGCCGGCTGGATGCCGCCAAGATTCAGCTGCTCATGGACCAGGTGGTCGGGGCGCCGGAACAGGTGACGTCCTTTTTGCTCTGCGGCCCCTTCGCCATGATCCAGGAGGCGCGCCGGACCCTGACCGGCCTGGGGGTGCCGAGGGAGCGGATCAAGGCAGAGCTGTTCTTCGTCGAGGATGAGGCGCCGGTGCGCTCCGCAAGGGAGCAGATGGAGATCGCGCAACCGGGTCAGGTGCTGGTGCGGGCGCGCCTCAATGGACGGGAGACCGAGTTCGCCATGAATCGGAGCGGCAAGATCGTCGATGCCCTGGCCGCCATCCGGCCCGATGCGCCGTTCTCCTGCAAGGGGGGGGTCTGCGGCACCTGCCGCGCCCGCCTGCTGGAGGGAAGGGTCGCGATGGACCACACCTACGCCCTGGAGGAGAAGGACCGCAGCGACGGCTACGTGCTGACCTGCCAGGCCCATCCCCTCACTGAAAAAGTGGTTGTCGATTACGACGGCTGATCGGAGCAGCGCCGCTATCCTACCGGTGATGCCAGCCCCTGACCCGACGGCCGCGATCGATCTGGATCAGGCGGAGAGGCGGCTGGCGGGCAGGGTCCATGTCACCCCTCTGCTGCGGTCTTCCTTGCTGGATCGGGAGGCGGAACGAAGGCTCTGGCTGAAGGCTGAGACCTTCCAGCGGAGTGGCTCCTTCAAGGCTAGGGGCGCCTTCAACGCTCTGTTGGCCGGAGTCGAAGCCGGTGACCGTAGGGGCGTGCTGGCGGTATCTTCCGGCAACCACGGCCAGGCGGTGGCCCTGGCCGCCGCCGAGCTCGGCCTGTCGGCGACCGTGGTGATGCCGGATGGGGCGGCGCCGGTCAAGCTGGCGGCCGTGCGCGCCTACGGAGCTGAGGTCATCAGCGACGGGGTGACCGGGGAGAACCGTGAGGAAGTGGCTCGCCAGTTG
>JAJYWT010000049.1 GCA_021791345.1 bacterium | reverse complement strand
TGATGGTGTTCATCTCGCCGCCGGCGGCGAAGAGCATGATCGCCAGGAAGGCCAGGATCATCCAGTAGGTGACGCTGAACGCCAGGCCGATGGCGCCGATGCCGTAGAGCCCCATGGTCAGGTAGAAGGTCGTGCGCCGACCCACCCGGTCCGAGAGCGGGCCGGCCACGGCGATCCCGATGATCAGCCAAATGGGCGACCAGGAGAGCAGCAATGAGCGCAGGCTGACCGGCATGGCCACCCAGCCGGTGGCGATGGTGGCCATCCCGAAGATGTAGGCCTCCAGCACCATCCCCAGGACGAAGGAGGTGAAGTTCCAGCTGTCCGTCGGGCCCCACCGCTCCCCGGTCTCGGCGGTGGACCCCTCGCGCGCGCCCGCTATCGTGGCCATCTCAGAAATCCTCCCTGCTCCGAACGTCTTCTCCGCCCCTCGGGGCGATGCCCGATGATGCCAGGGTCGCCCCTCGGCCGACCACCGGTCGAGGTGGGGCGGCAGTGCTCTCGCGCACCACCAGCTCCACGGCGAGCCGCCCCGGCTCCGGAGACTCCTCACCGTGCAGAAGGCCAACCAACAGATCGACCGCCACCCGTGCGAGCTCTGTCAGCGGTTGCCGGATGGTGGTCAGCGCCGGCACCGCATACCTGCCCAGTTCGATGTCGTCGAAGCCGACCACCGAGACCTGGAAGGGAAGTTCAACTCCCGCGGAGCGGAGCGCCGAAATCGCCCCCAGGGCCATGAGGTCGTTGGCACAGAAGATGGCCGTGAAGTGGCGGCCGCAGCTGACCAGCTCCTGGGCGGCCCGGTGTCCGGAGCTCTCACTGAAGTCACCGTGGGCCAGAGGTCCAGGCTCGATCCCCGCCTCGTTCATCCGATCCCGGTAGCCCTCCCAGCGCTCGGTCGTGACCGAGAGCCCAGCGGGGCCGGCGATGTGGGCGATCGCCTGATGGCCGAGTTGCAGGAGGTGGTCCGTGGCCATCCAGCCCCCAGCGCGGTGATCGGCCTGGACCGAGGCGGGGCTGCCCCCCGCGGCCGCGCGGTCGAGCGCCACGATCTTCATCCCCGACCCCACCCGCCTGCGGATCTCTTCGGCGGTGATTGCCAGACCCATGGCCACCACCCCCTCGATCTGGCGGCTGGCAAGCATCTCCAGGTATTCGCCCTCGGCCTCCGGGACGCCCTCGGTGTTGCACAGGAGGACCGTCTTCCCGTGGTGGCGGGCCCGCAGCTGCACCGCCTTGACCAGGGCGGGGAAGAAGGGGTTGGCGATGTCCGGCAGCATGAGGGCGAAGGAATCGCTCCCCCTAACGGCCAGGCTTCGAGCCACCGCATTGGGCCGGTAGCGAAGTCGAGCCGCACTGTCCCGAACCCGGGCCACGGTGCCCGGGCTGATGTCCCCGATCCCCCTCAGCGCCCTGGACACGGTGGAAGGGGACAGTCCAGTGGCCCTGGCCAGGTCGTAGATCGTCGTGGCCCCGGGCAAGCCTCCCCTCCCAGCGTTCCCGCTCCGCTAGCGCAACCGGTTGCAGGGGATGCTAGGAGGCAGGCCCGCGGCTGTCAAGGGGAAGCCTGGCGGTGTTGGAGTGCAGCGATTCTGTCAGGTCATGCCGGGCAGGATCACCTTGGGCTCGGGTGACCCGCGGCAGGCAGTGGCGGGGCTGCGGCGCCACTACCCGCCCGACCGCCCAGCACGGCGAACAGGGCCACCAGCGCCAGCAGGGGGATCTGGGCCAGATACTCGTCCAGGCTGCGCCAGCTCAGCCAGAATCCGGCGAGGAGGAGCACCGAGGCCGCCACTCGATACTCCCGGGCCAGCGCCCCCCAGGTCCAGATGCCCACCATCGCCATCGCCGTCAGCGCCAGCAGGAGGGTGCGCGACGGCGCCGGAACGAAGCCGCCCAGCACTAGGGTGATGGGGCCAGAACCCAGGGGGAAGGTGTGTGCTCGGAGGTTCCCGACAATGGTGCCGAGAGCGTCGGGATACCGAATGAGCCAAGGGATGACGGCGACGACGAGGGTGGCGGCCCCGGCCACCAGGCGGCGCCCCACCTGCCCTTCCTCGACCGCCAGAAGTAGGTAACCGGGGGCGAAGAACCAGGCCAGCTGATTGCTTCCCACAGCCAGCGCCAGGCACACGGCGGAGACCACGGGGCGGCGGATCCAGAGGACAGAGAGGGCCATGAGCACGTAGGCGAAGGTCTCGCCGTTGCCGTTGGCCGCGAAGTTGACCAGGGAACCGTTCAGAAAAAGGGTGAGCAGGAGCAGTCCGCCGGCGGCCGGCCAGAGCGAACCGGCGGCGAAGATCAGCGCCAGGAGGAGCGCCAGGACGGGGATCGCGGTCCAAACAGTTCTGGCCCAGAGGGGCAGGCCGGCGACGGGCACCATGGCGAGTGGGGTCAGGGGCGGCTTCCCCAGGGGGGAGAAGAGCCGCAGCCCCCCCTGGTCCGGGCTGCTGGCTGCGGCCAGGATCTGGGCCGGGGTAGGGTACACGGCCACGTTCTTAAGGGGCCCGACCTTGAGGGGGGTGGCGAGGGTGGGCGAGACGCCCAGCGAGTTCAGGCAGGTGATCTCCGGAACCCGATAGGGGTCGGCTCCGGCGGCGATCGCCCGGGCGCCGCAGACGGCCATGGCGTTGGCATCGTCCACCAGCTGCCGGCCCCCTACCACCGGGGGTACGGCGGTGAACAGAACCACCACGAGGGCCAGGGCGGCGAAGAGGGGGCTCATGGCCAGAAGGCGGTGGGGCCTGCAGCGGACCACCCAGGGGGCGAGGGGGCGTCGCAGGGCCAGGGCCGCCAAGACACAGAAGATCAGGAAGGCCAGGTACTCGAGGATGAAGTTGGCCAGCTCCGCTGGCCTCCCGGGCAGGTGCTGGCTCAAGAACTGGGAGTTCGAGGCCTTGAACGCCACCATGGCCAGAGCCAGGACTACCAGCCGGTCGGCCCGCTCCCCGGACGGGCGCCATGCGGGAACGAGGCGGGTCAGATGTTCCCGCACACTCGGCCCGGTCCCAGCTCGCAACTCTGCCCTCCGCTTGGATCAAACGCTCCGATGATGGGGCCGCGCCGCCGCCCGAGTCCAGACAGCCGCCCGGGAATAATGGGGGAGTGGATCCCGATCCTCTTACCTACCGGGACCGGTGGCGCGTGCGCCAGTACGAGATCGACGCGTACGGGCACGTCAACAACGCGGTCTACCTCAACTGGGCAGAGGAGATGGCTTCACGCCACGCGGAGGCGAGCGGCTTCGGGGCGCAGTGGGCTGCCCAGCATGGTGGGGGCTGGGTCATCCGCCACCATGACGTGACCTACCACGCTCCGGCACGCTTCGGAGATGAGCTGGAGCTCATGGTCCAGGTCGAGCTGATCCGCGGCACCCGGGGGCAGCGCCGGACGACGGTGCACCGGGCCTCGGACCACCGCCTCCTGGCGGAGATTTCTACCGAGTGGGCCTGGGTGCGGCTCTCGGACGGGAGGCCGGCGCCCATCCCCGAGGAGCTGGTGCGGGTGGCGGCCCCGGCAACCGCTGCGACGTTGACCAGACGGGCGGACCGGCAGCGGGCAACTCCACGGTGAGCCGTCCCGCCTACCAGGCATAGGCCTCGGGAGCGGCGCCTCCCGGGCCGGGGAAGATCTGGTCCAGGCGGGCCAGCTCGACATCTCCCAGCTGGACATCGAGTCCCAGGGCAGCCTGAGTCAGCTGCTCCTCCGTCCTCGGCCCGATGATCGGAGCGGTCACCCCGGGTTGGGCCAGGAGCCAGGCCAGGGCCACCTCGGCGGGCTGCCTCCCGATTTCCTGGCAGAGCTGCTGGTAGGCGGCAAGCTGGTCACGATGCTTCTCGCCACGGTCCCTGGTCTGGGCGTCTGAACGCCTCCCCACATGGTCCACCCCGGGTGCGCCACCCAGGATGCCGGAGGCCAGAGGGCTCCATGGGATCATCCCGATCCCGTACTCGCGGCAGGCTGGGAGCACCTCCAGCTCCACCTCGCGGGAGAGGAGGTTGTACAGCGACTGCTCACTCACCAAGCCCTGCGTTCCCCGGGCCCGCGCGTGCTCGTGGAATCGCGCCAGGTGCCACCCGGCAAAGTTCGATGAGCCAAAGTAGATGACCTTGCCCTGCTGGCGGAGAAGTTCGAAGGCCTCCAGAGTCTCGTCGACCGGGGTGGCGCGATCGACATGGTGCATCTGGTAGAGGTCGATGTGGTCGGTGCGCAGCCGGCGGAGGGAGGCCTCGCAGGCGCTGATGATGTGCCGTGCCGACAAACCTCCCTCGTTGGGCCAGTCGGAGGTGCGGGCGAAGACCTTGGTCGCCAGAACCACCTTCTGCCGGTGGTCGCCCTGGCTCAGCCACTCCCCTACCACCTCCTCGGTGAGGCCGATCCTGACGGCGCGCCCGTAGACGTTGGCCGTGTCGAAGAAGTTGACCCCCATCTCCAGCGCCCGGTCCATGATCCGGTGGGACACCGGCTGGTCAGCCCTGGTCCCGAAGTTCATCGTGCCCAGACAGAGCCGGCTCACCGTCAACCCCGAGCTACCCAGATGTACGTATTCCATGATCAGCCGTGTCCTCCCAAAGTCATAGGGTCCAGAAGTCAGTATCGACGCCCAGACCCATCATCACGCCCGGGGTGGCCCGACACCGCGGCAGCCGGAGGACGGGTTCGCCGCCACCATGGAGCCCGCCACGGTCTGAGACTTTGGTCAGACCGGGACTCCGCCACTTCCGGCCTTCCCGGCGAAGGCGTGCCAGACGGAGGTGAGATGAGGTATTGACAGCGCGGACTGGGGATGAGACAAGTACCGGCGGTGGCCGCCGGGGCGCTCCGGGTGCAGACAGCTGGAAGGCGGAGAGTAGGAATTGCGCGGTCCGCGCCTGGGTCCCCCCGGTGCGATGAGTGGCTGCGGACCGCAGAGCGGTGGTGGTCCCACTCGTCCAAACTCTGCGAAGTGGACAGGTCAGGTGGCTTTGAGCTGGCGGGTCGGCGCGCTGACAGCCCGTTTCGAAGCGGCTCCCTGTCGGGCTTGAGTTTCCCGTTGCGGCGCGGTGCCATCCGGCTCCTGTTCGGCCGGCTCCCGGCGGCGCGACGCACCCAGTGAACGAAATCGGGCACCCTGGCCCTGCGGTGTCCGGCGATAGGCCTCTGGGTGAGGAGGCAGAGTCCGCCCTCCTCCCGTACGTACCCGGACTGGCCCTGGCTTGGGTCGCCGCCGGGCCAGGGGAGCTGGTCCGGGAGACGGAGGGCACCCTCGCCTTCGTTGACATTTCGGGCTTCACCAAGCTCACCGAGATGCTGGCCTCGCGCGGCAAGGCCGGTGCCGAGGAGCTGACCGGATACCTGGACCGGACCTTCGGCAGCCTGCTCGAGGTTGCCTACGCCAATTCCGGTGAGCTGGTCAAGTGGGGCGGGGACGCCGTTCTGGTGTGGTTCACGGGGCCCGAGCACGCTCAGCGGGCGGTCGCCGCCGCCTGCCAGATGCAACGGCGGATGACGCGGCTGGGCAACCTCAGGACCTCGGCGGGCCCGTCGACCCTGCGCATGTCCGTGGGTATCAACAGCGGGCTGTTCACCTTCTTCCTAGTGGGCACGCGGCACCGTGAACTGCTGGTGACGGGGCCGGCGGCGACGGTCACCGCCCACATGGAGGCGGTCGCGGAGGCTGGCGAGATCGTGGTGAGCAGGGCGACCGCCGGCCACCTGGATCCCTCTGTTCTCGGAGCTCCCAAGGAGGACGGGTTCCTCATCGCCGGCCCACCCCGCCTGGCGGCACCGGCTCCAGCCCCGCCGGCTGACCCGGGAAGCTACCGGCCCAGCCTCAGTCTGCCCAGCGGCCTGCGCACCCACCTCCTGGCCATTCCGGTCGAGAGCGAACACCGGCAGGTGGCGGTGGCGTTCCTGGAGTTCGGGGGCGTGGGCCAGTTCCTGGCCGACAGAGGCGTGCACGCGCTGGCTCAAGAGCTGGACCGGGTGGTGTCGCTGGTCCAGGAGGTGTGCGAGGCGCACGGCGTCACCTTCTGGGAGACCGACATAGCCGAGGACGGGGGCAAGGTCATGCTGGTTTCCGGCGCCCCCCGAGCCACCGACGATGACACGGGACGGCTGCTGGTCGCGGTCCGGGAGATGCTGAACCAGGTGAGCGGGCTGAGGCTCCGGGCGGGGGTCAATCACGGCCGGGTCTTCACCGGGGACTTTGGCCCCTCCTACCGCCGCACCTACTCCGCCAAGGGAGATGCCATCAACCTGGCCGCCCGGCTCATGGGGCGCGCTGCGCCCGGTGAGCTCCTCGCTTCCGAGGCCGCGCTGAGGCGCAGCCGGATCCACTTCCAAAGCGAAGAACTGGAACCGTTCCTGGTCAAGGGTAAGTCCCAGCCGGTCCACGCCCACCGGGTCGGATCCCCGGAGCGGAGCGCAGCGGCGCTGGGGACACAAGGGCCGGACCTGGTGGGGCGGGACAACGAATTGCGGCTACTCGAAGAGCGCCTGGTCGCCGCGGCCAACGGAGAGGGCAGCTGTGTGCAGCTGGTGGGGCCGCCGGGAATCGGCAAGTCCCGGCTCCTGGAGGAGCTGCGGCGGAGGGCCGCGGGCATGTCAGTCTTCTCGGTGGTATGCGATGAGTACCGGTCGATGCTCCCGTATGCGTCGATGGGGGCGTTGGGACTCCAGGCGCTGGGGGTGGATCCCGGGTCTCCGCCAGAGGCGATCGGTCGGGCGCTGACGGAGTCGGTCCAGCAGCTGTCACCCCGGCTGGTTCCGTGGCTCCCGCTCCTCGCCGGAGTGATAGGAGCCGAGGTGCCCCCCACCGCAGAGGTGAACGCCCTGGAGGAGCGCTTCCGCCGAGAGCGCCTCGAAGACGTCGTCCTCCAGTTCATGACCGCGGTGCTGGCCGGCCCCACCCTGATCCTCTTCGATGACACCCATTGGATGGATGACGCCAGCTCCGGGTTGGTTCGGGCGGTGATCGGCTCACTCTCCAGCCGACCCTGGTTGCTTGTCCTTTCCCGGCGACCGCAGGACCAAGGCCTGCTCACAGAGGGTCTGGCTCACGTCGTGAGCCGGGAGCTGGAACCCCTGGGTGACTCGGCTGTCGCGCAGCTTCTGCTCTCCGCCACCAGCCAGCATCCGCTCGCGCCGCATGAGCTCCGAACCATCTCGGAGCGGGGCGGCGGCAACCCCCTCTTCCTCCTGCAACTGATAGAGACCGGCCGGCAGTCGGGCTTCGGCACGTCGCTACCCGACACCGTCGAGGAGGTGCTGGCGGCGCAGATCGACCGGTTATCTCCGCCGGATCGGCGCCTCCTGCGGGTGGCCTCCGTCCTGGGACTGCAGGTCTCCATATCGGTGGTGGAGGAGATGACGGAGGAGGCGCTCGACTCGGAGCGGCTGGGCGCCCTCGAGGAGTTCCTCGCCGCCGAAGCCTCGGGCAACCTGCGCTTTCGGCACAACATGCTGCGCGACGCGGCCTACGAGGGGTTGCCCTACGCTCGCCGGAGGGAGCTGCACGCGAGGGCCGGAGAGGTGCTGGAACGGCGGGCCGGTGGTGAGGCGGCAGAGATCGCCGGGCTGCTCGCCCTTCACTTCGGACACGCTCTTCAGCACCGACCGGCCTGGCACTATGCCCGGCTGGCCGGTGATCAAGCTCGGACCGTGTACGCAAGCTTCGAGGCGGCCACCTTCTACGATCAGGCTCTCGAAGCGGCCCGCGCCTTGGGGGACATCGCCGCCTCAGAACTGCTCCAGGTGGCCGAGGCCCTGGGCGATGCCCGGGGAAGGCTGGGGGAGTTCGCCAGCGCCGCCGAGGTCTACCGAGCCAGCCGGCGCTGGGCCAAGTCGGGGCTGGAGCAGGCCCGGATCAACTTCAAGATCGCTCTGGCAACCGACCGCGCGGGCAACTACCGGGTCACACTTGGGACCCTGACCCGGGCGGAAGGTAGCCTGGGGGACGCGCAGGATCCGGAGGCCGCCCGCCTGCGCGCGGAGATTCGGGCCCAATACGGCCTCGTCCGCCACCGGCAGGGACATAGCCAGGATGCCGTGAACCACCTGCTGGACGCGGTCAGGTTGGCGGAATCCGCCGGCGCCCCGGACGTTCTGGCCACGGCACTGGTCCACCTGGACATCGCCGAGCTCACCCTGGGTCGCGAAGGGGGCAGCGAGCACGCCAGCCGGGCGCTGGAGATCCTGCGTCGCTTGGGGGACCAGCCCTGGCTGGAGGCACGAGCGCTCAACCAGCTCGGCATCCGCGCCTACTTCGCCGGCAACTGGTCCCAGGCGGTGGACTTCTACACCCAGTCCTGTGACGCCTGCCGGCGGGCAGGGGACGAATGGACCGCGGCGGTCGGAGCCGGCAACATCGCCGAGGTCCTGGCGGATCAGGGGCACCTGGAGCGAGCCGAGACGATTCTGGGAGAGGCCCTGCGCACCTACCGGGCCGCCGGCACGCCGACGTTCATCAGCTACGGAACCATGCTGCTGGGCCGGCTGGCGGCGCGGCGGGGGAAGACGGAGACGGCCCTGGAACTGCTGGCGCAGGCCCGCGGGCTGTCAGCCAGCGACGGGGAGAGCCTGCAGGTACTGCAGGCGGACGCCGCCCGAGCGGAGGCCCTGTTGCTGGCGGGGAACCTCTCGTCAGCTGTGGAGGTTGCCCAACAGGTGCTCGGCGACGCTGCATCCGTCCAGGGAAGCGACCTTCTGGTGGCCTGGATGGAGCGGGTCCTGGCCCTGGCGCTGGCCGGCCAGGGAGAGCATCTCGACACCGTCTCGGCGCACCTGCAGTCGTCAGTGGAGATCGCCCGCCGCCGGGGCGCGCGCTATGAGCTGGCGCTATCGCTCAGCGCGCTGGCGGACCTCGGGCCCGACGCCGGGCCGGAGGTCCGCCAGGAGAGCTTGGAGCTCTTCGATCAGCTGGGGGTGGTCGAGACCGCCCGCAGCCTGGGCCGGCTCACGCCGGCCCAGGCCCCTGGCTGATCACCAATACATCGGGTCGCCGCCGCCGAAGGTGTTGGTCTGGATGACCACCGTCTCGGCGCCGGCGTTCCAGGAGTAGGAGGAGATGCAGGCTTGGACCGGGAAGTAGTTAGGGAAGTACTTCACGAGGAACCCGTAGATCGGGTTGTCGCAGGTGAAGAGGAGCCCCTGGTAGGCGAAGCTGCTGCTCCCCCGCACTGGCAGCCAGGTCGGGAACCGCTGGTTGGCCCCGAAACAGACCGGGGTGTTGTCTTGGTCGCCGTTGAAGAAAGTGGCGGGAAAGGTCAGGGACACCGCGCCCCCGACGTTCGAGTTGCTCGTGACCACCAGAGGATCGGCCGTCTTTGATCCGGAGACGAAGTAGTCGCAGTTGAGTGAGCCGGTTCCGAATTGGGCCGTGAGAGAGTAGTTGGAGTTGGAGGTGTTGGTCGTGACACCACCGCCGACTCCGGTGGTCCCGCTCTGGACCTGGACCTGGCAGTTGCCGGTGCAGGTCACCGTCGTCGACTCAGGAGGCGTTGTTGCGGCAACTGAGACGTCGGCGATCACCGGCCCGTAAGCGCCAGCGTTGGGGTCGCCGGTGAACGTCAGGGTGGTGCTGTCGGTCGTGGCCATGAACGTGTACGTGTGGCCTTTCCAAACCAAATTGGGCTCGGTCATACCCGCTGGAACGGGGAAGGAGTATTTTGCCGCCACATTGCTGGTGGCCTGCACGGTCAGCACTTTGGTGAAGTTCGGCCCGGTCCCGCCGTCCGGGTTACCGGAGAGGGAGAAGGAAGCGGTGTAGCTGGCGCCCGGAGTGGTCTGGAAGGTCTGGGCGATGGCCCCTTGGCTATCTCCATTCATGTCGATGCTGTAGTCGCCTTGTCCATTCGGCCCATTCCAATAGGTGCCGATCCAGTCGACGCTGCCGTAGGTGACTGTCCAATCGGTAATGGCACCGGCGTTGGACTGCCCAGCGAACAGCGTGTCGAATCCCGAGCCCCCGTTTACGTACGTGCCGCTGCTGAAGGTGCCATTGGAGAAGCCATTGACAACCGTCGCCGCCTGCACGGGCCCCGTCAGGGCCAAAGCTGCCAACACGACCGAAGCTGCAGCCAAGAGTCTTATCTTCACCTGGCGGAGATCCTCCTGACCTGGATGGACAGGTCACTTGATCTGGGGCGGGGCTCGCCACTGGCTCACCGCAGTCCAGGCGGCCGAAATCACAGACTGCGGGTCATCGCCTCCCCAGGTGGGCCAAAGCTTAACGGACCCCCAAGTGACGGTCAAGTAACAGCCTGACACGAAAAAGTCAGGTTTGTGGTTGGGGCCCCGGGTCGCCGCACCAATCGGCGGTCCGTCGGCGATGCCCCCGACTGTATCGGAGGCCCGGAGAGCCGACCTCGTGGCGGCCATCGGCCCCCGTCGCCGGAAGTGCAGGCCGCCCGCCGCGCGGGCGGCCCAACATAATCGAGGCATGCGCTACATCGACGTGGACGGCCGCCAGCTCTCGGTGGTCGGTTTGGGTTGCTGGCAGTTCGGCGAGAAGGGCTGGGGGTACGGCCGGGAGTTCGGGGAGGCCGAGTCGCTGGCGATCGTGCGCCGGGCGCTGGAGCTGGGTGTCACCGTGCTGGACACCGCGGAGATGTACGGACGGGGGGCCAGCGAGCGGCTGGTCGGCAAGGCTCTCACGGGAGCGGGGGGCGATCGCTTTCTGGCCACCAAGTTCCTGCCCGTGGTGCCACTCCCCCAGGTCCTCATGCGCCACCTGCA
>JAJYWT010000221.1 GCA_021791345.1 bacterium | reverse complement strand
GCCGAGCTCGGTGGGGTCCACCCCCTCATCGACTCCACGTTCCCGCTCGCCCAGGCGGACCAGGCGTTCGCCAAACTGGCCTCCGGCTCGTTCACCGGGAAGGTCGTGGTGACAGTCGGGTGAGGGCGGCGGTCGTCGGGGCCGGCCCCGGTTCCTCGGCCGGCCCCCGCGGTGGCGGACGCTGAGCTCCGGCACTAACGCTCCCCGGCCGGAGTCAACCCACTGGTTCAGCCGGGGGGTGGCCAGTGTCGGACTCACCAGCTTCTTCTCCGACTCCGGCCATGAGATCGCGACCGCCGTGCTGCCCACCTTCCTGGTGTCGGTCCTGCACTCCAGCGCGGCCACCCTGGGCCTGATCGAGGGCATCAGTGACGCCCTCACCGGGGTGGCCAAGCTGGTGTCCGGTCCGCTTGCCAACGAGCAACGACGGCGCGGGCGGCTGGCGAGCAGCGGCTACCTGGGGACGGCGCTCGCGACCGGGGCGATCGGGCTCTGCGTCGCCGCCTGGCAGGTTGGGGTCCTGCGCGCCCTGGCCTGGACGTCGCGGGGGATGCGCTCGCCGGCGCGCGACAGTCTGCTGGCGTCCCTGGCTCCCAGAACCGGCTACGGACGGGCCTTCGGGGTGGAGCGGGCCGGGGACAACCTGGGCGCGGTGGTCGGGCCGCTGCTCGCGGCCGGGCTCGTGGCCTGGGTGGGGATTCGTCCCGCCATCTACTTCGCGTTCGTCCCGGGAGCGCTGGCGGCGGTGGCGATCTCAGTCGCGGCCCGGGAGGCGCGCCGTCAGGGACACAGCGTTGTCCCGCGGCGACTGCGGCTCGAGCTCTCCGCCATGCGTGAGGCGGGGGCGGTGCGCGCGCTCGTTCCCATCGCCCTCTTCGAGCTGGGCAACGTCGCCACCACCCTGCTCATCCTGCGGGCCACCCAGCTGCTGCACAACGGCACCACCACCCTTGCCCTGGCGACCCTGCTGGCGATCCTCCTGTACAGCGGGCACAATGCCAGCGCGGCGGTGGTGGCGCTGCTGGGGGGCCATTGGCTGGATCGGACCGACGCGCGCCTGGTCTTCGCCACCGGGGCTGGTCTCTACATCCTCGCCTACGCCGGCTTCGCGCTGCCGATGCGGGCCCCCCTGCTGCTTCTGCTGGCCTTCCTGCTGGCCGGTGCGGGGATCGGCCTGGCCGAGACCGCGGAGTCGACCGTGTTCGCGCGGCTATTGCCCGATCATCTGCGCGGGAGCGGCTACGGCCTCCTGGGGGCGACCCAGGCCGTGGGGGACTTCACCTCCTCCGCAGTGGTCGGGCTCCTCTACGTCGCGGTCTCGCCCACCGTCGGATTCGGCTATGCGGCGGCCTGGATGGCGCTATCCCTGACCACCGTGCTCGGCTCACAGCGCCTCGCCAAGGGCGTCAACCCGGGGGCTTCTGCCTGAGCGTCTCCGCCGGTTCCCGCTTCTGATACATTCGGTCACGGCGATGAGGCCCGCTGCCGCCGGGGTGTCCCGGCTGATGGCTTCTACTGGGATCCAGCAACCCAGGGGAAATCGTGATGGCGGAGCGCCTCTTCCAAGCGGCCGGAGACCGGGTCGACTCGAGCGCCCCGGGCTTCTTGGCCGAATGGCAAGCTCGGCGGGAGCAGCTGGCGGCAATCCTGAACGAGCTGGCGGATCTCGCCCAGGGACGGGACGATCCGCAGCAGGCTGAGCGCTGCTCAGCCGGTTCTGTGAGGCTCACCGAGGGGAGGCTCACCCTGGCGATCCTGGGGGAGTTCAAGCGCGGCAAGAGCACCCTGATCAACTCCCTCCTGGGAGCGGAGGTGATGCCCGTGGGGGTCATCCCCATGACCTCGGTCCCGCTGCTGGTTCAGCATGGCGACGAGCCGCAGCTGATCGTGGAGTTCGAGTCGGGAGAGCGGCGGCGGATCGACCTCGGGGAGCTGCGCGAGTACGCGACCGAGAGCGGGAATCCGGGCAACCACCACCGGGTGCGCCAGGTGGAGGTGGCGCACCCGGCCGCGTTCCTTCGCTCAGGGGTCGTTCTGGTGGACACCCCGGGCATTGGCTCGATCCATGCTCACAACACTCGGGTCGCCTATCAGCTGCTGGCTCGCGCCGACGCCGCGATCTTCGTGCTCTCGGTCGACAGCCCGGCGAGCCAGGCTGAGCTGGACTTCCTGGCTGCGGCCAGAGCGCAGGTCAGCCACCTGATCTTCGCCCTCAACAAGGTCGACCTCCTTAGTGCCGCGGAGCTGGACCAGTCGAGCCGATTCGTGCAGTCCGCGTTGGAGCGGGTGGTGCCCCGCGAGGGCCTCCGTCTCCACCGTATATCGGCGCGGCTGCGCGACCAGGGCTTTCGAACCCTCGCGGCCGAGCTGGAGCAGTTCTTGGCGGTGGAGCGCGGCCGCTTCCTCCTCCGGCGGGCCGCCGACGTGGCGGATGCCGCCCTCCGCGAGGAACGCCGGGCAGTGCAGCTGGAGCAGGCGGCGCTGGCCCTGTCGGCGTCCGAGTCGGAACGGCGGCTTGCCGCCCTCCAAGAGCGGCTCAAGGAGATCTCGCGCTCGGAGGTGGAGGTGGTGGAGCTGCTGAGCGGCGACATCCGGCGGTTGGTGGCAGGGACTCTGGAGCCCGCGATCGAGCGGTTCCGCAGGCGAGGGGAGGCGAGCACGCGCGCTGCGGTGGAGGCGGAGCTCGCCGTCGGCCGGGCCGGCCTGCGCCCGCGGCTGGAGCGGCGTCTCGCGGCGGTTGTGGCCGATGAGGTCGCCGGCTTCGTCCCCCGGCTGGATGTCGAGCTCGAGGAGGGCCTGGCGGCGGTGGCACGAGGTCATGCGGAGCGGGCCAACCGCCTCATGGCCGAAGTCGCCAAGGCGACCGCCGAGCTGTTCGATGTGCCGCCCGACCGACTGTCCCTGGCTCCTAGTCTGAAACCGAGCAGTGGCCGGCTCGTCCTCACCGAGTTCGAGGACCTGGCCCTTGGGCGCATCTCCTCCGCGTTGAAGGGGGCGGTGCCGGGATCGCTCGGGCGCGGCCTGGCGCGTCGCGACGCCCTGGCCCGCGGCGAGGAGCTGGTCGACCGCCACTGCGGCCGGATCCACCATGACGCGCTGGAACGGTTGAAGGAGCGAGAGCAGGAGTGGCGGCGCGAGTTGAAGGCTGCGCTGGAAGAATCCGAAGCGGTGGCGCGCCGAGCGGTGGCCGCCGCGGCTGCGGTCCGGTCCACCGATGCTCGCCAACAGGAGCTGGCCAAGGTCGCCCTGGACCGTCGCATGGAGCGGGTACGCGAACTCGAGACCCGGATTCGGGCCACGGACTAGATCCGGCTCCCGTGAGCGCCGCCGGCCGCGAACCACCACTGGCGCGGGGCTCAGGCGGGTTGACGAGCGCGCCCCCTTCGAGTAGGATGCATAAGGTGATCTTTATGAAAGGTTTGTTTAAGTGAACTCCCCCGCTCCCTCTGAGGAGCTGCACCCGCTCCGACATGTGCTGTCGGGCGCCTCGCAGGCCGAGTGGGAGCTGGCCGCCTACTTCGAGGGGCTGGGCAATCCCACGCGGCTTAGGATCCTGGCGCGTCTGGCCCAGGTGAAGGAGGCCCGGGTGTCCGATGTGGCCATGCTCTTGGGGATAAGCCAGCCGCGGATGTCGTGGCACCTGCGGCTGCTGCGCCGGGCCAGGATCGTGGTCACCAAGCGCGAGGGACGGGAGGTCTTCTGCCGCTTGGACCGCGACTCCATCGCCGCCAGCCTGCAGCGCTTCGCGGCACTGCTGGGGGGGGAGACCGAGATCAGAGCCGATGCCGTGCCCTCCACGGGCACGACCGATGCCGTCAATCAGCCGCTTCCCAGCTCCGGCCGGGAGCGCACGCTTCCGGAGGTCATCTAGATGAGCAGCAAGGTACGTGTCGCGATCATCGGTGTGGGCAACTGCGCCTCCTCGCTGATCCAGGGGGTTGAGTTCTACCGCAACGCCAAGGCGGAGGACTACGTCCCCGGCCTCATGCACGTCAACCTGGGCGGCTATCACGTCAACGACATCGAGTTCTCCGCCGCCTTCGACATCGACAAGGAGAAGGTGGGCTACGACCTCGGCGAGGCGATCTGGCGTGGCCAGAACAACACCATCAAGTTCGCCGAGGTGGGCAAGCTCGGCGTGACGGTGCAGCGCGGCATGACCCACGACGGCCTGGGCAAGTACCTCTCCGAGGTGATTGTGAAGGCGCCGGGCCCGACCGCCGACATCGTCAAGATCCTGAAGGAGACCGGCACCGACGTGGTGGTCAACTACCTGCCGGTGGGGTCGGAGATGGCGACCAAGTGGTACACCGAGCAGATCCTGGAGGCGGGTTGCGCGATGGTGAACTGCATGCCGGTGTTCATCGGCCGCGAGCCGTACTGGCGGCAGCGCTTCGAGGAGAAGGGGCTGCCGATAATCGGTGACGACATCAAGTCCCAGGTCGGCTCCACCATCATCCACCGGGTCCTGACGCGGCTCTTCCAGGAGCGGGGGATCGAGCTGGAGCACACCTACCAGCTCAACTTCGGCGGCAACACCGACTTCCTGAACATGCTGGAGCGCGAGCGCCTGGTCAGCAAGAAGATCTCCAAGACCAACTCGGTCCTTTCCCAGATGGAGCACGAGATCGGCGCTGAGGACGTGCACATCGGCCCCAGCGACTACGTGCCGTGGCTCAAGGACCGCAAGTGGGCCCACATCCGGATGGAGGGCAAGGCCTTCGGAGAGGTGCCTCTCAGCGTCGATTTGAAGCTCGAGGTGCACGACTCGCCGAACTCCGCTGGGATCGTGATCGACGCCGTGCGCTGCTGCAAGCTCGGCCTCGATCGGGGCCTGTCCGGAGCGCTCGAGGGCCCGTCCTCCTACTTCATGAAGTCGCCCGCCTTTCAGGTCTCGGACGAGCGCGCCCACGAGCTCACCGAGCTCTTCATCCAGGGCAAGGTCGGGGCCGCTTGCATCAGCGATCCGGAGGCCCCCGTGCAGGGCCGCCCGACGGGAACCGCTCCCGCCGCGGTCCCCAGCATGGACCCGGCCCCGGTCAGCAGCCAAGCCTAGCGGGGATTCGAGCCGCAGGCGCGGCGGTGGTGCCGGTGGTAGAGATCAGCGTCCGGTCAGGGGCTGGCGCGGAGGGGGTCGCCTTGAGGGAAGAGGTAGGTTCGGCCCGGAGCCCGGGCTCCGGGCCGGCTGCGGGCGTGACGATGCGACGGGGGGAGACCCGCGCGATCGCGCTGCGCGCGGCCACCTGGCTCACCCGCCGCCTGCCCCGGCCGACCCGCTACTGGCTGGCCGACATGGGAGGCAATGCCGCTCATGCCCTGCTGCGCCCGCGGGCGGCGGTCGCGGCGGAGAACTACCTGGCCTTCACCCGGGGCGACCGGCGGGCTGCCGCCCGCCTGACCCGGCGCGCCTTCGTGAACTACGCTCGCACCGTGATGGACTTTCTGGTTCTGGACGACCTGCTGGCCGAGGTGGTGAACGCCGATCCCCCACCGGTCACCGATCCCCTGCGGCGGGCGCTGGCCCTCGGTCGCGGGGCGATCGTGGTCACGCCCCACTTCGGCAACTGGGACCTGGGGGCGGCGGTGACCACGGTGTGTGGTCGCCGGGTCTCGGCCGTCGCCGATCCCTTCGGCCCCCCTGCGGTCGACGAGCTGGTGCGCTCCATGCGGGAGCGTCTGGGGGTCCGGATTATCCCGACCGGTCCGCCCAGTGCCCGGGAGGCGCTGCGCGTCTTGCGTCGCGGCGAGGTGCTCTGCCTGGCGGCCGACATCGACCGTTCCGGGGCGGGCACCCCGGTGGAGTTTCTGGGGCGCGTGGTGTTCATGCCCGCCGGACCCGCCACCCTGGCGCTCAGGACCGGAGCGCCCCTGATCCCGGGGTACGTGCGCCGGCTGCCCAACTCGGGTCATGAGGCGGTGCTCTGGGATCCGATCTCGCCCCCCGGCCCCGGGGCATCCCCGGCCAGGGTCCGGGCGATGACCCAGGAGATGGCCGGGGCGTTCGAGGCCATGATCCGCCTCGATCCCTCCCAGTGGTTCGCCTTCCACCATCTGGTCGCCGGCCGGCCCGGCCCGCGAGAGGGATGATGGCAGCGCTGCGGGCGCGCCGCCTGGGCCGCCCCACGGTCGGGGCGGACTCCGCGAGCGAGGTAGCCCCGAAGGAGAGGGAGTCGTGGCTCCCCTACCTCGGCCTGCGGCTGGCCGAGGTGGTCCTGAGGACCGTCGACCGCCGGGCCGCCTACGCAGCCACCGGCCCGCTCGCCGCCTGCCTGGTCGCCTGCTGGCCACAGCACTGGAAGGGCCTGCGGGCCAACCTGCTCGTGATCCGGCCCGACCTCGGCCGCCGGGAGATGCGCCGGCTCCTGCGCCGCAATGTGCGCAACTTCCTGAAGGCCTGGATCGATGTCCTGCAGATGTCCCACCGGCCGCTGGAGGCGTGGACTCCGTGGCTGCGGATGCAGGATGAGCACTATCTCGACCAAGCCTGGGCGCAGGGCAAAGGGGTGATCATCGTGAGCCTCCACCTCGGCTCCTGGGAGGCGGCGATCGCGGCGCTGCGGGAGAAGTTCGTCTCGCAGGGATCGGGCCTGGCGCTGCTCGCCGAGCAGGTTCGACCGCTGCGCTGCTTCAACTGGCTGGTCCGCACCCGTTCCAGCGTCGGGTGTCAGGTGATACCGCTCAACGTCGACGCGGTTCGGCGGGGCGACCAGGTCGCGGTGCACCGCTCGGGAGCGGCCGCGGTCCGGCAGATCTATCGGGTCCTGGGGCAGAACGGGGTGGTGGTGATGGCCATCGACCGCGACCTCCTGGGAACCGGCGCCGCAGTCCCGTTCCTCGGGCGGCGGGCCTCGATCCCGCTGGGGGCGGTGGAGATCGCCGCCCGCACCGGGGCCGCGATCCTGCCCGTTTCCTTGGTGCGGGACCGAGACGACAACTACCTCTGCCGGGGGTACCCGCCGCTGAACATCACCTGCGATGACGACCGGGAGCTCAGCCTGCGCCGATCGGCCGGGGAGCTGCTGCGGGTGCTGGAGCCGGCGCTGCGCGACCATCCGGACCAGTGGCACGTGATGCAGCCGCTGTTCGGACCGCCGATGACCGACGCCGATCTTCCCCGGGATTGCTCCAGCCGGGCGGATCCGGCCTCATGAAGGTCGCGATGGTCTCCCCGTACGACTATCGGCGCCCCGGTGGGGTCGGGGAGCACGTCCGGCATCTCTCCGCGGAGCTCCGCTCCCGGGGTCTCGCGGTCAAGGTGATCGCGCCGTACGCCGGGTCCCGTCAAGATCCCGTCCCCGACGTCATCGCCCTGGGCCGTCCGATCCCGGTCCCGGCCAACGGCTCAGTGGCGCGGATCTCGCTGTCCTTCCATCTCTCGCGGCGCATCCGCGAGGTGCTCGACCGCGAGCGGTTCGATGTGGTCCACATCCATGAGCCGTTGATGCCGGCGCTCCCGCTGAGCGTCCTGCGCCTCAACCGCTCCGCGGCGGCGGTGGGCACCTTTCACGCCTATGCCCGCCAGAACCTTGGCTACTACTACGGGCGGCCGATCCTGCGCCGCCAGTTCCAGCGCCTGGACGAGTGCATCGCGGTCTCCGAGCCGGCGCGGACCTTCGTGGCGCGCTACTTTCCGGCTGAGTACACCGTGATCCCAAACGGGATCGACCCCAACTTCTACAACCCAGCGGCCGAACCCGCTCCCGGAATCGCCCACCCCCGCCGCCGCACCATCCTGTTCCTGGGTCGGCTTGAGGAGCGCAAGGGTCTGTCCACCCTGCTCGACGCCTACCAGCTGCTCCGCCAGGTCCGGGCGGACTGCCAGCTGGTCGTGGTGGGTGACGGAGCCCTGCGGCGGGGCTATGAGCGCCGCGTGGAGGAGGAGGGGATCCCCGACGTCCGCTTTCTGGGGTTCATCCCGGAGGCTGATAAGCCGGGACACTTCACCGCCGCCGACATCTACTGCGCCCCCAACACCGGCAAGGAGTCATTCGGGGTGATTCTGCTGGAGGCGATGGCGTCGGGGACGCCGGTGGTGGCGACTGCGATCGACGGCTTCCGGCAGGTGCTGACCGACGGCAGGGAGGGGATTCTGGTGCCGCCCGGCAACGATGGCGCGATGGCCACGGCCCTGAGCTTCCTGCTGGACCATCCCGAGCGGCGGGTGGAGATGGGGCAGTCCGGCCGGGCCTCGGCGCTGAGGTATGCCTGGCCGCTGGTGGCCGAACGGGTCTACCACGTTTACACCCGGGCTCTGGCCAAGCGCCCTCAAGAGGAGGTGAGTTCAGTTGTTCAGCAGACTGCTGCAGAGATCCGTTAGGGCCGGCGCCCAGCGCTTCGCCCGCGCCGCCCGGCTGGTTCGGGTCAGCCCCAACGTGCTCACCCTGGTGGGGCTGGTGATAACCGCCGCCGCCGCGGCGCTGATCGCGCTCGGGCTCCTGCTGCCCGCCGGATTGGTGATGCTGCTGGCGGGCTCCTTCGACATCCTCGATGGGGCGGTGGCTCGGGCCTCCGGCAAGACCCACAGCTACGGCGCCTTCCTGGACTCCACCGCCGACCGTTACGGCGAGGGCATGGTCTATCTCGGGCTGCTCTATTACTTCCTGGTCCGGCAGCACCAGGATCTGCAGGTCTTCCTGATCGCGGCGGCCCTGCTGGGATCCCTGCTGGTCAGCTACGTCAGGGCCAGGGCGCAGTCGCTGGGCTACACCTGTGACGTCGGTTGGTTCGCCCGCCCGGAGCGGGTCGTAATCACCGCGGTCGGCCTGCTGGTCAACCAGATGACCATCGTGCTGTGGGTCCTGGCGCTCGCCACCAACGCCACCGCTCTGCAGCGCATCCACGCGGTCTGGGGGCAGTACCGGACCGAGCTGCGCCAGGGCGAGGGGCCGGAGCCTGAGGACCAGGGAGCGGGTGGGCAGCAGCCCACCAAGCAGACCAGACGGGGCCCCGCCCCCACCTCTCCGGGCGCCGTCTGAGGAGACCCGGGCCCCGCCGCCCGGAGGGTCTGGCCAAGCAGCTCGCCGACTACGCGTTGGGCAATTCGGATTCCGGCAGAAACTCTCCTCACGAGCTCGTGTGGCCAGCTTCTCATCTCGGAAACTGGCACCGTGGGTGATTCCGCCCGGGGGTGGTTGGAATTTGCCACAGGTGGTTGACAAGGCATGGGCAGCCGGATTAGGATCGGCCGCGCTAGCGGAGAAGCGTGCGGGGATCGACCGGCACCAGGTGTTGCCGCCACCTCGGGCTCTGGACTGCAGGGGGGGCCGGTTCAGTCTAGGAGGGAGCCATGGCGACGGAAATCAAGCCGTTGCACGGCGAAGGCCGGTCCATGTTCGGGCTCAGCGGCCTCTGGGGTGAGCTCAGCTCGGAGTTCTTCGGGACGATGGTGCTGCTGGCATTCGGGGACGGGGTGGTGGCGGTGGCGGTGGCCGGCCTGCCGGGCTCGGGCCGAACCGCGTCGCCCACCACGATCTTCACCGGTGTCGGCGGCTGGCTGCTGATCACCTTCGGCTGGATGTTCGCGGTGGCGATGGCGGTCTACGTGGCGGGCGGGATCAGCGGCGCGCACCTGAACCCCGCGGTCACCCTGGGCCTGGCCGTCCGGCGTCGCTTCCCGTGGGCGAAGGTTCTCCCGTACTGGGGCGCTGAGTTGGTGGGCGCCTTCTTTGGCGGCCTGATCGTGTACATGGTCTACGGGCCCGCCATCCAGGCCTTCGACCTGGCCGCCAAGGTGGTTCCCCAGCAGGGCACCGCGCTGGCCACCTACTCGATCTTCGCCACCTTCCCGGCGGCCTATTTCCACGGGAGCGTGCTCGGCCCTCTGGTCGACCAGATCGTGGGCACGGCGTTTCTTCTGATCTTCGTTCTGGCCCTGACCGACGGCCGCAACGGGGTCGCGCCCCAGGGCAACCTCGGTCCCTGGATGGTCGGCGCCGCGGTGGGGGCGATCGGCATGTCCTACGGGACCAACGCGGGGTACGCCATCAACCCGGCTCGTGACTTCGGCCCTCGCATGGTGGCCTGGCTGTTCGGGTGGGGTAAGACCGCCTTCCCGGGGACCTACAGCGTCGGCGCCTTCCACTTCGCCAACTACTTCTGGATCCCGATCGTGGGGCCCCTGATCGGCGGAGTCGTCGGGGTGCTGCTCTACGACTGGTTCATCGGCGACGTTCTGGCGGCTCGGCTCAAGAAGCACGAGGAGCCGGAGGTCGGTCGGGCGACCCCGGCGGAATAGGGAGAAGGCGATGAAGAAGCTGATCAACAACCCGGATAACGTGGTCAGGGAGGAGCTGGAGGGGTTCGCCGCCGCTCACCCGGACCGGGTCAGGGTATCCCTGGACCCCTATTTCGTCATGCGCGCCGACGCGCCCGTCGCGGGCAAGGTCGCGGTGGTGTCCGGCGGTGGCTCGGGCCACGAGCCGATGCACGGCGGATTCGTGGGCATGGGCATGCTCTCCGCCGCCTGCCCGGGCGAGGTCTTCACCTCCCCGACCCCGGATCAGATCCTGGCGGCGACCAAGGCCGTGAGCGGGGGTGCCGGGGTCCTGCACATCGTCAAGAACTACACCGGCGACATCCTTAACTTCGAGATGGCGGCCGACCTCGCCAAGGCGGACGGGATCGAGGTGGAGGCGGTGATCACCAACGACGACGTGGCGGTCCAGGACAGCCTCTACACCGCGGGCCGCCGCGGGGTGGGGATCACCGTGCTGGCGGAGAAGAT
>JAJYWT010000100.1 GCA_021791345.1 bacterium | reverse complement strand
AGGAGTTGGCGTTGAACGAGGCTCGCGCGCTCGTGCCGCTCGGCGGAGCGCCCGGGGTGAAGCCCGAGCCGGGCTGGAACTTCCCGCTGAAGGTGAAGTCGTTGAGCACCAGCCCTGGGGCTGCCGACCGGACGTCCTTCAGGTCGGCGATCCTGCTCGCATCCGTGGCCGGGAAGACCGCGAGCCCCGGGCTGGAGGAGAGGTGCTGCCCGGAGATCGTGGCCGGCTTGGCACCCCGCGCCGCGCCGCCGAACTGGAAGGGCCCGCCGGAGCCGAAGGATGGCGCCTTGGTCACGGTGAGGTCGGTGCCGACCCCATAGAGCGAGTGGAGCACCGCGCCCTGGGCCGCGTTGACCCCGGTGGAGGCAGCGGCGACCGTCACCACCAGGCCGACTCCGACCGCGAGCCCGATCGCGACCAGGCTCGCCTGCCGCCGACGCCGGCGCAGCTCCCGCCACAGGTAGGTGAAGTACACGGACGCTCCCAATCGAAGATCCCGCCCAAGCTCGGGCAGCCTTCATTCAGCGGTCAGCCTCTGGGACCGCGATCCGAGGCGCCTTGGAGAAAGTTGAGAGTTGGGGGAGCGGGCTAAACTCCATGCGACGGCTGCCGCCGATCCGCAGGCGCAGAGCCCGAATCTGAGGAGTCAGCCATGGACCGCCTGATCGCGCCAGGCATCTGGCAGATGGACACCGAGCTCGGGGGATGGACCGAGCTCAACGCCGTCTTCCTGATCGAGGGACGGCGCCCCTGCCTGGTCGAGACCGGACCGCAGCGGGACGCCGGGCGAGTCCTGGACGCCCTGGCCAGAAGGGGCCTGGACCCGTCCGACCTCGCCTATGTGGTGCTGTCCCACATCCACCTGGACCACGCGGGCGCGGTCGGAGAGGTGGCCCAACAATTTCCGGAAGCTCAGGTGCTCTGTCACCCCAAGGGGCTGCGCCACCTGGCCGATCCCTCCCGGCTGGTGGCCGCCGCCAGCCAGGTGTACGGCGAGCAGATGGACTCGCTGTACGGGGGGATGACCCCCGTCGATGCGGATCGTCTGCAGGCGGCCGAGGACATGCAGCTGCTGGACCTCGGGGGACGCCGGCTGACCCTGGTGCACTCCCCCGGGCACGCCAAGCATCACATCGCGGTCTTCGACGACACGACCGGGGTGCTGCTGGTCGGCGACGCGGTGGGCGTCAAGGTTCCGGGGGGTGGCCCGCTGCGGCCGGCGATGCCCCCGGACGACTTCGACCTGGAGCTGGCGATCTCCTCCCTCCACAGATTCTCCCGACTCCAGCCGGCTCAGCTGGTGCTCACCCACTTCGGACCCGCCGGCGAGCCGCAGGCGGTCCTGCAGGAGGCGGAGGAGACCATGCGGCGCTGGTGCGAGGTAGCCAGGGGCGCCTTCCTGGAGGAGCCGTCGGTGGACCACATCGAGCGGGCCCTGCGGGAACGGCTCTTCGAGCCGGCGGAGGACCCCTCTCGACAGCCAGTGGTGGACACCCTCAACGGCTTCACCTCGAACGCGGCGGGCATGCGCGGGTGGCTGCTGAGGACCACGCCGCCGGCGGCTCCGCCGAGCAGGTGAACCGATCTCGATGCCGCTGAACCGGGCATCTTCAGGGCCCCAAGATCGGCCGAGATCGTTCTTGGCCTTGCGAGAGATGAGATGGGCCAATACAATGCGGCTGATCGCCCGGCGCCTGAGTTCGGGTCCCACATCCTCTGGAGGGGTACTGACATGGCTGTAACCGGCTTCTGCATGAAGTGCAAGACGGCGAGGGAGATAGCCAACCCTCAGCCGACCCAGTTGAAGAACGGCAAGCCCGCCACCACCGGCACCTGCCCGGTCTGCGGCACCAAGATCTTCAAGATCGGGAAGGCGGCCTGATCCGGCTCGGCGCCGGTCAGAGTCGGGCCGGACGGCCCGGCTCTGGCCGGTGAGCGCCGATCGGGAGGCGCTGGCCGCCAGCATCGCCGCCCGGCAGCGGCCCCTGGTGGAGGGGCTGAAGCGCTGGGTGGAGATCCCATCGGTCAGCACCGACCCCAGGCGGCGTGACGATGTGGTCCGGTCCGCGGAGTTTCTGCGGGATTACGCCCTGAGCTGCGGGATGACCCGCTGCGAGGTGTGGCCCACGGCCGGGCATCCCACGGTCTTCGCAGAGCGGATCGAGGATCCGGCCCTGCCCACGGTGCTCGTCTACGGGCACCACGATGTCCAGCCGGTCGACCCCATCGAGGAGTGGGAGCTGGCGCCCTTCCAGGCGCTGGAGCGCGACGGCCTGCTGCTAGGTCGGGGCACGGCCGACGACAAGGGCCACCTGCTGATGCACCTGGAGGCGGTGCGCGGGATCCTCGATGCCCGCGGTCGGCTCCCCCTGAACCTGAGGTTGATCGCCGAGGGGGAGGAGGAGGACGGTTCCGAGCACTTTCAGGCGACCGTCGCCGCCCATCGTGGCGAGCTGGCCTGCGACGTGGCCGTGATCAGCGACACCGGGATGCTGAGCGAGGACGTCCCCGCGCTCACGGTCGCGCTGAGGGGGATGGCCTACTGGGAGGTGCGGGTGCGCACGTCGGACACCGACCTGCACTCCGGGGTCTACGGCGGGGCGGTGCTGAACCCGATCACGGTTCTGGTGACGATGCTGGCCGCGCTCCACGACGACCAGGGCCGGATCGCGGTGCCCGGCTTCTACGACCACGTCGTCGACCTCACCCCCGAGGAGCGTCGCCAGCTGGCCCAGGTGCCGTTCGACGAGGGCTCCTTCCTGGCGGAGGTGGGCGCGGCGTCCGCCGGGGAGGAGGGCTACACCCTCATGGAGCGGCGCACCGTGCGGCCGACCTTGGAGTTGTGCGGCATCTGGGGCGGATACCAGGGAGAGGGGGCCAAGACGGTGATCCCCGCGAGGGCGGGGGCCAAGCTCTCCTCGCGGCTGGTGCCGGATCAGGACGCCGCCGAGATCACCCGGTTGGTGAGGGACCACCTGCGCCGGCTGGCTCCCGAGGGCGTCGATCTCGAGTTCGAGCTGATCCATGACGGCCGCTGGGTGGTGACTCCCACCGCCCACCCGGCGGTCGACGCCGCCGCCCGGGCGGTGGCCGCAGCCTGGGGAAGGGACCCCGTCTTCATCCGGGAGGGCGGCAGCATCCCCCCGGTCGCGACTCTGGCCGAGGAGCTGGGAGCACCCTGCGTGCTGTTCGGAGTCGGGCTTCCGGGGGACCGCATCCACGCGCCCAATGAGCGGGTCGTGCTCGACCAGCTGTTCCGGGGGATGCAGGCCCTGGGGCGGCTCTGGGATGAGTACGCGCAGCTCGGGAAGGGCGGCCTCAGCCGCTGACCGGATGCAGCACCGCCGCGGACTCCAGCTGGAAGTCCGCGGTCGGACGCTCGGTCAGGATGACCAGCTGGTCCCCGAGCGCAAGCTCGGTGTCCGCTCCCACCGGCTCGCCGTCCCGCAGCAGGAGCAGCAGCTGCTCCGAGGCCAGCTCCGCCAGCTCCGAGAAACGGTGCCCGACCGCGGGCCCGGCCGGGACCGTGAGCCGGATCACCCCCTTGTCGGTGCCCTCGAGAGGGAGTCTCTGGGCGTCGGAGTTGTTCGCCAGCGCGGTGTCGATCTCGTTGAGGATGAGCTCGGTCGCGGACACGGCGATGTCCACCCCCAGCCTCTGGAAGAGCTGCACATTGCTGGGGTTGTTCACCCGGGCGATGGTGTGGGGAACCTTGAAGTTCCACTTCGCGAGCTGGCAGGCGACCAGGTTGTCCTCGTCGTCGCCCGTCACCGCCGCCAAAACGTCGGCACGCTCGATGCCGCTGGTGGCCAAGAAGGCCATCTCGTCGCCGTCGCCCACCAGGCATGAGCAGCTGCCGAGCTGGGCCGAGATGGAGGCGGCGCGGGTGCGGTCCTTCTCGATGAGGGCGACCTCATAGCCGGCCTTGAGGAGCCGGTGGGTGAGGTAGAAGCCCACCTTGCCGCCGCCCACCACCAGGACGTAGGCCGGGCGCTCAGGCATGGGTCCCAGCCGCCCCGGTGACGCGGGCGCGGGCACCGTCCGCCGCCTCCGCCCCCTGCTCGAAGTAGGTGCGGGCGATCGCCGCCCCAACCACGGTGGGGCAGTAGGTGTAGAGGCCCATCTCCCGATACACCTGCTCCCGGATGGGATCGTAGATCCGGGTCATGACCTTGGGGATCTGGAAGATCCTCTGCGCGACCTGCGCCGACATGATGTTGCGGTTGTCGCCGTTGGTGACGGAGATGAACCAGTCCATCTCGGCGGCGCCGGCCTCCTCCAGCACATGCTGGTCGGTGCCATTGCCGAGCACCATCCGGCCGGGAAAGTGCTGTCCGAGCCGCTCGAAGGCGGACCGCGCCATGTCGACCACGGTCACCTCGTGGCCATCCTCGCTGAGGTCCCGGGCCAACCGGGCCCCGACCCTCCCGCAGCCCACGATCAGGACCTTCACGAGCCGGAGTATAGCCCGACATCGCACGGCCGCAGCCCGCGCCGGCACCGGCGCGCCCGGGAGCGCCACAATTGGTCGGCTGATGGCATCTCGATTCTTCCGCCCCGCTGGTGCACCCGGTCCAGAGCAGGCCGGCGTGCTGGGGCCGCACCGCATCGTGGTGCCGGTAAAGGGCGACCCGGTGGACTCGGACGCCCTGCGGGCAGCATGCCGCCTGGCCCGGCCCGCCAAGGCCGCGATCCTGGTGATCACCGTGCTCGAGGTGCCCCGCCATCTGCCGCTCACGGTCAACCTGGACCGCGAACTCGGCGCGGCTGAAGAGATGCTCGAGGAGATGGAGCAACTGGCCCTCAAGCTGGGGACCAGGATCGAGACGACCGTCCTGCAGGCGCGCGAGGCGGGCCCGGCGGTGGTCGACGAGGCCAGGCGCTGGGACGCCGACCTGGTGGTGGTGGGCCTGGGGAGCCCGCAGCGGTTCGGCGAGTTCACCCTCGACCGCAGCGGCGAGGAGCTGCTGCGGAGGGTCCACTGCCGACTGATCCTGATCCGAGAGGCGCTGGACCAGCCGGACCCTCATACCTTGATGGCGCTATCCGAAGCTCCGGATTGACTCAGCTCCGCCTCCGGCGGACCAGGCGCCAGACCACCCACCCCAAGATCGCCACCACCACCAAGCCCAGGCCGATCAGGAGCCCCTTGGCGCCCAGATGGAGGATGTTGCGGTAGTTGGCCCCCAGGGCATCGCCGACCGAGGTCACGGTGGCGCACCACACCAGAGCCCCGAGCAACATCGCGGGGTAGAAGACCCGCGGGGGGATCGCGGCGATGCCGGCCGCGTAGGAGGCGAGGTTGCGGGCGAACGGCACCACCCGGGTCAGGAAGACCCCGATCCCACCCCGGCGCCGCACCCAGATGGCGGCATCGTCCAGCCGCTGCGCCGATATTCCGACCCGGGATGCGAGCCTGATCACGACCGGCCGGCCGAGCGCGTAGCCGATCTGGTACGAGATGGTGGCCCCGATGGCCGACCCCAGGGTCGCGCAGAGGATGAGCGGGATCAGGGATACGGTGCCCCGGTGGGCCAGGAAGCCGAGCGTGAGCAGGATCGCCTCATCCGGCAGCGGCAGCCCCACCGACTCCCCGGCCAGCCAGAGCAGCACGAACGCGTACACCCCCAGCGGGGGCAGATGGGTGAGCTGGGAGAGGATGTGGGTCATGGTGGCCCCAGCAGGCTATCCGCAAGGGGCCTCACGAGGCGCGGCCCTCGTTCCCGCTCAGCCCTCCTCGAGGTCGCCGGGGGGCGCCACCCCCGCGATGGAGCCGATGGCGTCGCCGTCATCGAGGCGCATCAGGATCACCCCGCGGGTCTGTCGGCTGGTGATGCGGACGCCGTCCATGGGAATCCGGATGATCTGGCCCTTGGTGCTGATCAGCATGAGCTCGCCGGTGAGGTCGTCGACCACCCGCGCGCCCACGATCTCGCCCACCTTGCTGATGGCGTGCTGGTCCAGGGTGTACACGCCCTGGATCGCCCGGCCCTTGACCGGGTACTCACTGACGGGGGTGAGCTTGCCGAAGCCGCGCTCGGTCACCACCAGCACATAGCCCCCCTCGGTGACGATGTCCATGCCTGCGACCAGATCCCCAGGGCGGAGCCTGACCGCGGTCACCCCCTGGGTGTCGCGGCCCATCGGGCGCACCTCCCGTTCATGGAAACGCAGCGCCTTGCCCTGCCGGGTCACCAGCAGGATGTGGTCGCCCCCGGTGGAGACCTTCACCCAGTCGAGCTCGTCCCCCTCGCTCAGATTCATGGCGATCAGGCCGTTGCGGCGGACTGAGGCATAGGCGGCGGCCGGGGTCTTCTTGATGTGGCCGCGCAGAGTCGCCATCACCATGTAGGACTCGTCCGAGTAGCCGTCCACGGAGAGCATCGAGGTGACCCGCTCCCCCTGGTCCATCTCCAGCAGGTTGATCGCCGCCGTCCCCTTGGCCTGGCGGCTGACGTCGGGGATCTCGTGGGTGCGCAGGCGGAACACCCGCCCCCGGTTGGTGAAGAAGAGCATGTCGGAGTGGGTGGAGGCCACCCTGAGGAACTCCACGTAGTCCTCCTCGCCGACCCGCTTGGCTCCCACCACGCCCTTGCCGCCCCGGCGCTGGGAACGGTAGTCCGTCGCGGGGGTGCGCTTGATGTAGCCCCGGTGGGTGAGCGTCACCACCACCTGCTCGCGGGGGATCAGGTCCTCCTCGTTCAGCTCGATGTCGCCGTGGCTGATCTCGGTCCGGCGTGCGTCGCCGTACTTCTTGCGGAGCGCCACCAGCTCCTCACGCACCACCGCCATCAGCTTCTCCCGCGACGAGAGGATCTCCTCCAGCGCCGCGATCCGGAGCATCAACTCGGCGTGCTCCTCCTCGAGGCGGTCCCGCTCCAGCCGGGTCAGCCGGCCCAGCCGCATGTCCACGATCGCCTTGCTCTGGCGCTCGCTGAGGTTGAACCGCTCCTCCATCTGGCGCTGGGCGGTCGTCTCATCCGGGGCGGCCCGGATCAGCCGGATCACCTCGTCCAGGTTCTGCAGGCAGATCCGCAACCCCTCGACGATGTGAGCGCGCTCGCGGGCGCGCTCGAGATCGTGGCGGGTGCGCCGCTCCACCACCTCGCGGCGGTACTCCAGATAGTGCAGCAGCATGGCCCGCAGGGAGAGCACCTGAGGCCGTCCGTCGACCAGCGCCAGCAGGATGCAGGTGAAGCTCGACTGCAGCTGGGTGTGCTTGTAGAGGTTGTTCAGCACCGTGTAGGGACGGGCATCCCGCTTGAGCTCGATCACCAGCCGGGTGCCCTCCCGCCGCCCGGTCTCGTTGCGGATGTCGGCGATCCCCTCGAGCTTGCGCTCGTTGACCAGCTCCGCGATCGTCTGCAGCACCCGGCTGGGGTTCACCTGGTAGGGCAGCTCGGTGACGATGATCTGCTCCCGGCCTGACTTGGACTCCTCAAAGGCGACCCGGGCCCGCTGCACCACCCGGCCGTGGCCGGTGCCGTAGACCTGCGGGATGTCCTTGCCGTAGACGATTCCGCCGGTGGGGAAGTCCGGGCCGGGGATGAGCTTCATCAGCTCTTCGGTGTCGGCCTCGGGGTTGTCGATGAGCCGCACCAGGCCGTCGCAGACCTCGGTCAGGTTGTGGGGCGGAATGCTGGTCGCCATCCCCACCGCGATCCCGGCCGCGCCGTTCACCAGCAGGTTGGGCAGCGCCGCCGGCAGCACCGCCGGCTCGGTGGTGCTGGCGGAGTAGTTGTCGACGAAGTCGACGGTGTCCTTCTCGATGTCGGCCACCATCTCCGCCGCGATCGGGGCCATCCTGGCCTCGGTGTACCGGTAGGCGGCCGCGGGGTCACCCTCGGGCGAGCCGAAGTTGCCCTGGCCGTCCACCAGCGGGTAGCGCATCACCCAGGGCTGGGCCAGCCGCACCAGGGTGTCGTACACCGAGATGTCGCCATGGGGGTGGTAGTTCTTCAGCACCTCGCCCACGATCGCCGCGCACTTCTGGTGCGATGCGCCCGGGGTCATCCCCTGCTCCTGCATCGCGTAGAGGATCCGGCGCTGCACCGGCTTCAAGCCGTCCCTGACGTCCGGCAGAGCCCTGGCCACGATCACGCTCATGGCGTAGACCAGATAGGACTCCCGCATCTCGCTGACCAGCTCGACGCCCCTGGTGGTCCCGCCGCCCTCGATGTTCATCGCCACCGCTCAGCCCTCCAGCGACCCGGCGCCGGCCGGCGTCAGCAAGTCTGTGCCCATCTGCGGCTGCGCCCGCACCGCCCGGGCCGCGACCCGCAGGGCGCTGGCCACCGCCGCCGCATCGGATCGCCCGTGGCCGATGAAGACCAGGCCGCGCACCCCGAGCAGGGGCGCCCCTCCGACCTGCCGCCAGTCCAGCCGCTCGCGCATCCGCCGGAGCCCGGGCAGGAGCAGCGCCGCCCCCAGCCGCGAGCGGAGGTCCGCCCCCGCCTCTCGGCGCAGGCTGGCCATGATCGCCTCCGCCACCCCCTCGGCGGTCTTGAGGGCGATGTTGCCCACGAAGCCGTCGCACACCACCACGTCGACCCGGCCCGAGAGCAGGTCCGTGCCCTCCACCGGCCCCACGTAGTTCAGCTCCATGTTGGAGATGAGAGCGTGGGCCGCCTGCACCAGGCCGTTGCCCTTGGAGCTCTCCTCGCCGTTGCTGAGGAGCCCGACTCGGGGCCGGTCGATCCCCAGCACCGCGCGCACGTAGGCGCTGCCGAGAGCGGAGAACTGGGCCAGCCACTCAGGGCGGCACTCCACCTGGGCTCCCGCGTCCACCAGCATCGTGGTTCCGAAGGGGGTGGGCAGGGGAGTCGCGATCGCCGGGCGAGCCACCCCGGGCTGGCGCCGCAGTCGCAGCAGCGCCGCCGCCATGGTGGCCCCGCTGTTGCCGGCGGAGAAGCAGGCGTCGGCGCGACCGTCGGCCACGAGGTCGATCGCCACATTGATCGAGCTGTGTGGCTGTGACCTCACCGCCTGGGCGGGATGGGCGTCCATCGCGATCGTGGAGTCGGCGTCCTCAAGCGACATCCGGCCGGCCGGGCTGGACGCCGCCAGCGCCTCCTGCAGCCGGGCCCGCTCCCCCACCAGCACCAGACGCAGCTGGGCGTCCTGGCGCAGCGCCTCCAGACTGCCCGCCACCAGCGCCTCCGGCGCCCGGTCGCCGCCCATGGCGTCGACCGCCACCGCCGGCTCCCTCGCGCTCAAACGTCGAGCGTCCTGACCGTCTTGGCGTAGGCCTGGATGAAACGCTTGCGCGGTTCCACGGCCACCCCCATCAGGCGGTCGAAGATGTCGTCGGCCCTGATCGCATCCTCGACCTCCACCTTCAGCAGCACCCGGTGCTCGGGGTCCAGGGTCGTGTCCCAGAGCTGCTCCGCGGTCATCTCCCCCAGCCCCTTGTAGCGCTGCACCTTGACCTTGGAGCCCATCTCCTTGACCGCGTCCCGGAACTCCTCCTCGCTGTAGCACCAGCGCACCTTCTTGCCCTGGGTGAGCCGGAAGAGCGGGGGCTGGGCGATGAAGAGGTGCCCCTCGTTGATGACCGCCTGCAGGTGGCGCCAGAAGAAGGTGAGCAGCAGGGTCCTGATGTGGGAACCATCCTCGTCCGCATCCGCCATCAGCACCACCCGGTTGTAGCGCAGCCGGGAGATGTCGAACCGCTCCCCGACCCCGGTGCCCAGCGCCGTGATCAGGTTGCGGATCTCCTCGTGCTGGAGGATCTTGTCCTCGCGGGCCTTCTCGACGTTGAGGATCTTGCCGCGCAGCGGGAGGATCGCCTGGTAGCGCCGGTCCCGCCCACCCTTGGCGGTGCCGCCGGCCGAGTCCCCCTCCACGATGAAGATCTCGCAGAGGTCCGGGTCGCGCTCCGAGCAGTCGGCCAGCTTTCCCGGCAGGGTCGCCGACTCCAGCAGCGACTTGCGCTGGACCAGCTCCCGGGCCCGGACCGCCGCCGCCCGCGCCCGGGCCGCGGTGAGCGACTTCTCCACGATTCGCTTGGCGTCGGCCGGATTCTCCTCCAGGTACTGGTTGAGTGCCTCCGACACCACCGTGGACACCTGCCCCGCGATCTCCGAGTTGCCCAGCTTGGTCTTGGTCTGGCCCTCGAACTGGGGCTCCTGAAGCTTGACCGAGAGCACCGCGGTCAACCCCTCGCGAACGTCGTCGCCGCTCAGGTTCTGGTCGCCCTCCTTGAGGATCCCCGCCTTGCGGGCGTAGCGGTTCAGGGTGGCGGTCAGGGCCGCCCGCAGACCGGTGAGATGGCTGCCGCCCTCGATCGTGTTGATGTTGTTGGCGTAGGCCAGCACGTGCTCGGTGAAGGTGCCGTTGTACTGGATCGCCGCCTCCACGGTGCTGCCCTCGATCTCCCGCTCCACGTACATCGGCCGTCCCTGGACCGTCCCCTTGCCGCGGTTGAGGTGGCGCACGAAGGCCTCGATGCCGCCCTCGAAGTAGAAGTTCGTCTCCGCCCACGGCTGCTGCCTCTCATCAATCAGGCGGAAGTGCACCCGCTTGTTGAGGAAGGCGAGCTCGCGCAGCCGGTTCACCACGGTCTCGGCGCGGAACACCCTGGTGTTCCTGAAGATCTCGGGGTCGGGCCAGAACTTCACGGTGGTCCCCCGCCTTGAGGATCTGCCCTCGGGCTCCGACCGGAGATCCCCCAGGGGCACCCCGCGGGCGTACTCCTGGCGGTGGATCCGATGGTCCCGATACACCACCACCTCGACCCGCTCCGAGAGCGCGTTCACGACCGACAGGCCGACCCCATGCAGCCCGCCGGACACCTTGTACCCGCCTCCGCCGAACTTGCCTCCGGCGTGGAGCTTGGTCATAACCACCTCCAGAGCGGGCCGGCC
>JAJYWT010000188.1 GCA_021791345.1 bacterium | reverse complement strand
TTCTCCAGAAGGACGGTGCAGGTGCGGGGGCCCTGCCGAGCCTCCAGGAAGAAGGTCCGGTGGCCCGGTTCGCCGACCACCCCCACGGTGATCACGTCGGCGGGGTCGAAGTCGACCTCAATCACTGGCATCTGCCCATTGTGCCGATCTGCGAAGTGGTGGCGCTGGCCGGCTCAGTGGACAGGATCGAGCGGTCCTCGATTCTCGGCGGCCCGCTCGATGTGGGCAGCGGCGTTGATGATGGCGAGGTGGGTGAAGGCCTGGGGGAAGTTCCCCAGCAGTTCACCCGACTTCGGATCCAGCTCCTCGGAGAACAACCCCAAATCGTTGCCGTGGGCCGTGAGCCGCTCGAAGAGATCTCTGGCTGGCCCGAGTTGCCGCTGCATCGCCAGGTCGTTCACCAACCAAAAGGAGCACAGCAAAAATGTGCCCTCACTGCTTCCCAGCCCGTCGTCGCGGCGGTATCGGTACACGAATCCACTCTCGTCGGTCAGGTCGCGGCGGATGGTCTCCACCGTTTGCCGCACCCTCGGATCCATGGGGGGCAGGAAGTTGAGCATCGGGATCATGAGAGCGGTGGCATCCAGGGCATCCTCGTCCAGCGCCTGGCGAAAGCTGCCCAGCTTTTCGCTCCATCCCCTGGTCAGGATGGTGTGGCGGATCTCCTCCCTGGTCCAGATCAACTCCTGCCGCTTGGGCATCGGAATCTTCAGCTGCTTGGCCAGCATGAGCCCGCGGTCCAGGGCCACCCAGCACTGCAGCTTGCTGTAGAGGAAGTGGCGCTGGCCGCCCCTGACCTCCCAGATCCCGTTGTCCGGCTGATCCCAGCTCTCAGCCACATGTTCCAACATGTCGCGCAGGCCTTCGCGAACGCCGGGAGCCTCGATCTTGCCATAGCGCAGGTGCAGGTAGACGGAGTCCATGGTCTCACCGTAGATGTCCATCTGCAGTTGATCGGCGGCCCCGTTGCCGACCCGCACCGGCCGGGACCTGCGGTATCCCTCCAGGGCGCTGAGCTCTAGCTCCGGAAGCTCGGTCCTGCCGTCGATTCCATACATGGTCTGCCAGTGCTTGGGGTGTTCGTGATGGACGCGGCCCAACCAGGCCATGAACGCCGAGCACTCGTCGTAGTAGCCCAGGAGTTGGAGGGCGTAGACCAGAAATGCGGAGTCACGGAGCCAGGTGAAACGGTAGTCCCAGTTGCGGCTGCCGCCGATCCACTCGGGGAGCGAGGTGGTGGGGGCGGCCACGATCGAACCCTCGGGTGCGTAGATCAGAAGCTTCAGGGTGAGCGCCGACCGGAGGACCAGATCCAGGTACGGGCCGTCATAGTTGCAGCGGCCGATCCAGTCCTCCCAATACTTGCGCGTCTCCGCGAGCATCTGCGCGGCGTCGGTCCCATGCTCGTAGGTGCGGTCGCCGTCATAGCGGACCACGATCGCCTGGGCCTCGCCCTGCTTCAGCTCGAGCCGCTGGATGAAGGTGCGACCGCGCCGGCGCCATGGGCTCGGCCCATCGAAGTGCATGTGGAGCTCCCCCTGCTCCAGCTCCAAGCAGGAGTCGTCGGGACCGGTGACCTTCTCGTCTGGCGCGACCCTTCCGTAGTCCCAGCGTGCATCGACGTGGACCGAGGCGGTCAGATCGGAGTCGGGCGCCTCCAACATCCGCACCAGCACGTGGTCGTGCTCCAGCGTCTTGACCTGCTCGCGCACCACCATGAAGTCAGTGACCCGGAGCCGCCCCCGGGGGCTGCTGAGGGTCGTCTCCAGGATGTTGGTTCCGGGCAGGTAGCGCCGGCTGTCGGGGATGAACCCGCCCTCCACCTCCACCCACATCGAGCCCCCGTTGTCCGCGTCCAGAATCCTGCCGAACACAGACGGGCTGTCGAACCGGGGCACGCACATCCAGTCGATGGACCCCAGGCGCCCGACCAGGGCGCAGGAGTGCAGGTCGCCGATGATGCCGTAGTCTCGGATCGGCAGGTAACGGGGTCGCTTCAACTTCGGGCCCTCCGGAATCGCCAGTCCAGGCAAAGGGCGGCTGTGGCCGTGCGCCCTTTCAGCCTAAGGGTTGGGGTCGGAGGTAGGCGCTCACGAATGCCTCTGCCGCGGCTCATCCACGTTGGGGGACCGGCGGTCGGGTTGCGTGGCGACCACGAGATAGAGGATTCCCCCCAGAAGTGCGGCGGAGGAGGCGGTGATCACCGCCTGCTGCCAGACAAACTGGAAAGGAGCGCTGAGGTGCGCAAGCTCGACCACCAGGGTCACCCCCTGGGTGCCGATGGACAGGACGATCGAGGCTGCGGCGGCCGAGCGGCCGAGGCGAACTCCTCGAGTCATGAGGATGGCGCCGGCCAGCAGCGTCACGGCGAAGATGACCAGCAGCGACGGAGCCGCGACCCAGTACCAGGTCCAGGGAAACGGGTTTGCCTGCAGCACCCCGAGCAGCGGGGGGTGCCGGGACGGGGGTGTCAGGGCGAGCACATCCACCTGGATGGAGGCGACTGACTTCGCGATCTCAAGCGGCGCCCAGGCCGCCAGCAGGACGCCCAGGGTGCGCTGCGGCATGGCCAGCGGAAGCGGTCGTCGACCCGCGCCGGTGGGCCGGAACACGACCTCCCCGGGCTCGGGAACATGATCCATGGGTGATCCTCCTGCTGCCGCTTCCAACCCGCTGATCGAGCTGGGACCGCGCGTTGTGCCAACTATCGGGGCTGGACGACCACCTGGGCTGACGGTCCGGCCTGGCGGAGCGGGAGGGATTCGAACCCTCGAAGGGGTTGCCCCCTTACGGCATTTCCAGTGCCGCGCCCTCGGCCAACTAGGCGACCGCTCCTGGCTGCATCTGGATTCTACGGGTGATTGCCGAGGCCATTGGCTGCGGACGTCGGTTGGCCGCGTCGATTGCGGCACCCGGCAGCCGCGCCGGTCTCCCCCGAAGCCGGATGGGTCCGCCAAGGGAGCACGCACCCGCGCCGGGCCGAAGTGCGGTTGGTTGCTGGATCACCGACGCTGGCCACCGCCGCTCGATGTCCTCGGACCGTGCCCCGAGATTGGCTATCGGATTGATCTCGGAGGAGTCGGACCCAGACGACCTGAGTCGGGAAGCTTCAGGGAGTGCCGCGCACCTTCAGCAGGATGGCGGGACAGCGATCGGGCTGGGGGCCGTGCGGCGGGAGAGAGCAGTTGGCAGAGCTCGTGAACGTGGCCCAGATCGTGGCCGATCCGGGCCCAACGGCTTCGAAGTAGAAGGCCCCAGCGTGCACGCCGGATGGTCGCACCACGCTGGGCCGCGACGAGCGCAGGATCGGTGGGAGCAAGCAGGCGCCGTGGCGGCACCCGATCGCGAGGTAGGTGCCCCGATCGACTACCAGCTCGGCGGGCGGGGAGTACAGCTGGCCCAGACAGTCGCCGAGCCAGCGCACCGTCCGGTCCTGGGTCTGCAACCACATCGGCACCTGGCACATGGTGAAGTGCCCGAGTTTGGGGGCCGGAATCGCCTTGTCTGGGTAGGGCAGGATCGAGTTGGCAGCGAGGATGCCCAGCCCCAACGCCACCACGGCGGCGGCAGAGATGAGCATCGCGGCCGGCTTGGACCGCCCCACCATGAACCTCGAGGGCACCGCCACACTGTAGTGATTCGGCTGAACTCCACTGCGCCAAACCTATGTGCCGGCGGTGGTCGTTCGCAATCGCTCGGCCCCGATGGGTCTCGGCGCCGGCTGGGCGGCACCCGGACCGGTGGCGCCAGGCCCTGACCGTCGCACCCCATGGCAGGCGGAGACCGGGGCGCGGAGAGGGCGGGATTCGAACCCGCGGTGGCTTTAGACCACACCGCTTTTCGAGAGCGGCACCTTAAACCACTCGGACACCTCTCCTTGCGCCATCCGAGTTTAAGGCTGCGCGCGTAGGCCCGGCGACCGGGGTCCGCAGCCCCTTGAAGAACTGGCGAAGAAGCTCCGCCGAGGCCGTCGCCTCCAAACCGCACTCCACCAGCGGATGGTGGTTTCCGAGGGGGCTTCCCAAGACGTCGAAGCAGGAGCGGAAGGCGCCCTTCTTGGGGTCGTCCGCCCCATAGACGACGCGGGCCACCCGAGCCAGGAGGATGGCTCCCGCGCACATCGGACAGGGCTCGAGGGTGCAGTAGAGGGTCAGTCGGTCAAGCCGCCAGCCGCCAAGCGCGCTTGAAGCTTTGGCCAGGGCCAGCATCTCGGCATGGAGCAGGGCGCTGCCGCCGCGCTCCACCCGATTTGAGGCCGCGGCCACCACCTCGTCGTTGATCACGGCGACGCAGCCGACCGGAACCTCGCCCCGTAGGGCGGCCTTGCGTGCGAGCCGCAGGGCATGGCGCATGTGCAGGCGGTCGCTCCGGTCCCAGCTGTGGGCTGCGCGCGGCTCCATCGAATTCAGCCCTCTATAATTGCGGTCCACGCGGTGGCTATAGCTCAGTTGGTTAGAGTGCCAGGTTGTGGCCCTGGAGGTCGAGGGTTCAAGCCCCTCTAGCCACCCCGCGCCCCCCGATCGGGACGGGCCCTATGTTATGCTCGGGCCGACCCGGAGTGGGGCCGAAGCTGGAGTTCAGCTTCCACGCGCCGTCCGTGGCGACTAATCAGGAGGCGAGATCACACATGCTTCAGGGCGAAGCCAAGACCGCGGTCATTGACAGGCACCGCCGGCACGAGGGTGACACCGGGTCGCCCGAGGTTCAGATCGCGATCTTCAGCGAGCGGATCAGCGAGCTCACCGAGCACCTCAAGGCCCATCCCAAGGATCACCACACCCGGCGTGGCCTGCTCAAGCTGGTGGGCAAGCGCCGCCGCCTGCTCGATTACCTGATGCGGATCGACATCGACCGCTACCGGGCCCTGGTCGCCAAGCTGGGGCTCCGCCACTGATACTGACCGCTTTCCGGAACCCGGAGTTCGAACCGGCTTTCGGTTCACAACTAAGACCGCGACTCCCAAGCAGGGGAACGGTGGTTGGCCTGGTCGCATCGGCGCAGGCGCGGTTGGAGACTGGCGATCTGGGCCGAGCGGCAGCTCAGCTCTCATCCCCATTCCCTAACCGCGCAGCCTGGATTGCGCCGGGCGGGCCGCCGGTGGCCCCTTCTGGAGCGCGGGGAGGAACACGATGGAAAAGACAGTTGTTGCGCGCACCTTCGACGGCGCGGAACTAAGCATCGAAACCGGCTGGATGGCCGGTTTCGCCAACGGCGCGGTGATCGTGCGCCAGGGGGACACGGTGGTGCTGGCGACCGCCACCGCCAGCCGCGCTCCTCGGCCGGGGATCGACTTCTTCCCCCTCACCTGTGACTACGAGGAGAAGATGTACGCGGTGGGGCGTATCCCCGGCGCGTTCTTCCGCCGGGAGGGGAGGCCGGGAGAGGCGGCCACCCTGACCTCGCGGATGATCGACCGCCCCATGCGCCCGCTCTTCCCCAAGGACTTCCGCAACGACGTGCAGATCGTGGCCACCGTCCTGTCCACCGATCAGGTTCACGACCCAGCCATCCTGGCCCTGATCGGGGCCGGCGCCGCTGTGGCCATCAGCGACATCCCCCACGGGGGGCCGATCGCGGCCTGCCGGATGGGGATTCTGGATGGCCAGCTGGTGGAGAACCCGGGCATGCCGGATTTGGAGCGCAGCCAGCTGGATTTGGTGGTCGCGGGCACAAAGGATGCCATCAACATGGTCGAGGCCGGGGCCCAGGAGGTCGGTGAGGAGGTGCTGGTGGAGGCGCTGAGTCGCGCTCACGAGCGCATCCGGCAGATCATCTCCTTGATCGATGAGCTGGTCGCCAAGGTGGGCAAGCCCGACATGGACTACCCCCACGTGGGAGTTCCCGCCGATCTGAAGCAGGCGGTGGCGGAGGCGGCCTACGACCGGATCAACCAGGCGTTCAGGCAGGCCGACAAGGCGCAGCGGGACATCCAGGTGGACGCGGTCAAGCACGACGTCCAGCTGCAATTGCAGGAGCGCTTCCCGGGTCGCGATCAGGACATTTCCGCAGCCTTTGAGTCAGTCCTCAAGACCGCCGTGCGGCAGGCCATCCTCAACGAGGGGCTTCGCCCCGACGGCCGCCGGCTCGATGAGATCCGGCCCATCTGGTGCGAGGCGGGGATCCTCCCGCGCACGCATGGGAGCGCCGTCTTCACCCGCGGCCAGACCCAGGCGCTTTCGGTCGTGACCCTGGGCACGATGTCCGACCAGCAGCGGCTGGACGGGCTCGGGCTGGAGGAGTTCAAGCGCTACATGCACCACTACAACTTCCCGCCATTCTCGGTCGGAGAGGCGCGGCCGCTGCGCTCGCCGGGCCGCCGCGAGATCGGTCACGGAGCGCTCGCGGAGCGGGCGGTGAAGGTGATGGTGCCTCCGGTGGAGGACTTCCCGTATGCGATCAGGATCGTGACGGAGATCCTCTCCAGCAACGGCAGCACCTCGATGGCCAGCGTCTGTGGCAGCACCCTGGCGTTGATGGACGCCGGCGTGCCCATCAAGGCGCCGGTGAGCGGGATCGCCATGGGGTTGGTGACCGATGAGAACGACAGCTCGCGGTACGCCATCCTCTCCGACATCCAGGGGATGGAAGACGCGCTCGGGGACATGGACTTCAAGGTGGCCGGCACCCGCAACGGGGTGACCGCACTGCAGATGGACATCAAGGTGCGTGGCCTGACCCCGGCGATCTTCCGGCAGGCGCTGGAGCAGGCGCGTCAGGGGCGTCTTTTCATCCTGGACAAGATGGAGCAGGCGATCCAGGCCCCCCGTCCGGAGATGTCGACCTACGCCCCGCGGATCATCACCATGCACATCCACCCGGACAAGATCCGGGACCTGATCGGACCGGGCGGCAAGACCATCCGCAAGATCCAGGAGGAGACCGGCTGCCAGATCGACATCGAGGATGACGGGAAGGTCTTCCTGGCCACGGTCGACGAGGAGGCGATGGAGCGGGCGGTGGCGATGATCAGGGACCTCACCGAGTCGGTCGAGGTGGGACGGATCTACAAGGGCAAGGTGGTGCGGATCATGCCGTTCGGCGCGTTCGTCGAGATCCTGCCCAGGCAGGACGGGCTCGTGCACATCTCCCAGCTTGCCGACCAGCGGGTGAACCGAGTCGAGGATGTGGTCAACATCGGTGACGAGATCATGGTCAAGGTCACCGAGATCGATGACCGGGGCCGTGTCAACCTGTCCCGCAAGCAGGCGATTACGGAGCTTGCCGGCAAGGACGGCAACGGAAGAGGCCCCAACTCCGGCGAGGCGGGTGCCTGATCCGGCTCCGTCGGAACCGACGCTAAGGCAGGCCCACCTCGACCGCATCGCGGCCCGGGTGGAGGCCTGCCGGCTCTGCCGTTTGCATGTGACCAGAACCCGGGGGGTGCCGGGCACGGGCCCGGCCACGGCTCGGATCATGGCGATCGGAGAGGCGCCTGGTGAACGCGAGGACCGGGAGGGCAAACCCTTCGTAGGTCAGGCGGGCCAGCTGCTGACCCGTCTGCTCGAGGAGGTGGGGCTCAGCCGGGAGGACATCTTCATCACCAACGTGATCAAGTCCCGGCCGCCGAGCAATCGCGATCCGCTCCCCGATGAGGTCGCGGCATGCGCCCCGTATCTCGACCAGCAGATCGCGGTGATCCAGCCGCAGGTGATCCTGTTGTTGGGGAGGCACGCCCTGCAGCGGATGATCCCCGATGCACCGGGAATCTCCCGGTGCCATGGGACGGTTCTGCAGGTGGGCGATCGCAGTTACATGCCCTTCTACCATCCCGCCGCCGCGCTCTACCAGAGCTCACTGCTGGCCACTTTGCGGGATGACTTTGAGCGGCTGCGGCAGCATCTGGACCGCCTCGAGGCGGCTGCCACCAGTCCCCCCGTGCCTCCCGGTGAACCGTCGACCCCAGTCGCCGAGCAGCTTGGCCTCTTCTGAGCGGGCGCCGCTGCAGGTGTTGGGCCCGCCGGATCCTGGGGTGGTGCGATTCGTGCCGCTGGGCGGGTTGCGGGAGATCGGCAAGAACCTCGCCCTGCTGGAGTGCGGCGACGACGTCGTGATGATCGACGCGGGTTTGCGGTTCCCCGAGGTCGGCATGGAGGGCGTGGACATCATCCTGCCCGACATCACGTTCCTCATGACTCGGCTCAGTCGCCTGCGCGCTGTGGTGCTGACCCATGGGCATGAGGACCACATCGGTGCTCTGCCCTTTTACCTGCACCAGCTGCGGGTCCCGATCTACGGGACCGCAGTGACGATCGGGCTTCTGCGCAACAAGCTGGAGCGCCGGGGGCAGGCGGGCGCCGCCGACCTGGTGGTGGTGGCTGACGGCCAGGTCATTCGCGCGGGCCAGATGACGGTCGAGTTCATCCACATGACCCACAGCGTTCCCGGCAGCTGCGGCCTGGCCTTCTCGACCTCGGCGGGGCTGGTCGTGCACACCGGCGACTTCAAGTTGGACCAGACGCCGGTCGGGTCCGAGCCGCCCGACCTGGAGCGGCTGGCCGCCCTTGGACGTCAGGGAGTGACGCTGCTTCTGAGTGACAGCACCAACGCCCCCAATCCCGGGGTCACGCCCTCTGAGGTCAGCGTCCGCCCCGGGCTGGAGCGGGCCATGCGGGAAGCCCCGGGCCGGGTGATCGTGGTCACCTTCGCCAGCAATCTGGCCCGACTGGGACAGATCCTCGAGATAGCCGAGGCCGGCGGCCGACGCACCTGCCTGGTGGGGCGGAGCATGCTGCGAAACTTCACCACCGCGAGCCGGCTCGGGGTCCTGCGGGCCCCGAGGGAAGGGATGCTGGCTCCTCGGGACCTTCCCGCGATGGAGGACAGCAGGGTTTGCCTGATAGCCACCGGGTCTCAGGGAGAACCGCTGGCCGCGCTGAGCCGCATCGCGGAGGGCGACCACCGCTTTGTGACCGCCAATCGGAACGACACCGTGGTGCTGGCCGCCAATCCGATTCCCGGCAACGAATCGACGGTCAACCGGGTGGTCAACCAGCTGGTGACCCGGGGGGTCAGGGTGCTGGCGGGCAGCGCCGACGGGGTTCACGCCAGCGGGCACGGGGCCAGTGAGGAGCTCTCCTTTGTCCTGCGCCTGTTGTCTCCCCGGTACTTCGCCCCGGTCCATGGGGAGCCGCGACATCTGGAGGCGCACCGGGCGCTCGCACTCGCGGGAGGGCTGAAGCAAGACCGGATCGCGCTCCTGGACAATGGCAGCGCCCTTGAGGTCGGGGAGTCCGGGATGCGCGTGGCGGCCAGCGTCGGCAGCGGGCGGGTCCCGCTGGACGCTGACGGCATGGTGGTGGGGTCAAGGGGAGCCCTGGTGGCGCGCCCAGAGGAGATCCTGGTGGTGGGCTGCCAGATCAGTCGGGCAGAGACCACCGTTGAGGTGGCCGGCAGCCCGGTTCTGGAGGGAGGCGCCCACGGCGAGGTGGCCCAGGCGATCCGCCGCGCCGCGCAGCGCGCCGTGCGCCGCACCCGGCCCGATGGGGGGAGCGACGCTGAGGTGGGTCAGGCGGTGACCATGGAGGTCGAGCGGACCCTGGCCCATCAGCGGATCGACCACCTCCGGGTTTTGCCGATCGTGTCCCGCACCTGAAGGTGCGCCGCTCGCTCATCATCGGGTGGCTGGTGATCCTCTGCGTGGGCGGGCTCGGAGGAGCGCAATTGCTGCGGCCCGTCCCCGCAGCCAGAGCCGCGATCGACCTGGCCCATGCCTACCGAACCCCAGGCCCAGCCTTGAAAGTGCCGCTTCCCACCACGGGGCAGGCCGCCCTGTACCTCGAGGGAACGGGGTGGGTGACCGAAACGCCGGGGCAGACCCCGGTTGCGATCGCGAGCGTCACCAAGCTGATGACCGCCCTGCTGGTGGTGGAGGCCCATCCTCTGGAGCCCGGCCAGGCCGGGCCCGCGCTCACAGTGAGCGGTGAGGATCAGTCGGTGTATCAGGCGGAGGCGGCCGCGGGCGATTCGGTGGTGCCGGTCAGGGTGGGCGAGTCGCTGACCGAGCTGCAGCTGCTGCAGGGGCTGCTGCTCCCATCGGGGGACAACTTCGCCCGAATCCTCGCCCAATGGGTGTCGGGCTCTGAGGGCAGCTTCGTGGCCGCCATGAACCGGAAGGCGAAGGCGCTTGGCATGACCCATACGGTGTATGCGGATGCCAGCGGGCTGAACCCGGGGAGCATCAGCACCGCGTCCGACCTCACCAAGCTGGCGGTCGCGATCATGAACCAACCGGTCTTGGCCCAGGTCGTGGCGCTCTCCAAGGCCGACCTTCCGGTCGCCGGAGTGGTCCACAACTACGACTTCGTTCTCGGCCAGCAGGGGGTGGTGGGGATCAAGACCGGGTGGACCGAGGAGGCTGGCGGGTGTTTCGTCTTCGCCGCCCGGAAGACGGTGGACGGCATGAGCGCCGAGCTCCTGGGCGCCGTGCTGGCCCAACCCGGCAATGCCTACTCCGGGATCGTGGCCGCGGAGCAGGACAGCCTGAACCTGCTCGCCGCGACCTGGCCCAGGTTGGAGGTGGTGGCCCCCATCAAGGAGGGCCAGGTGGTCGGGAGTGTGTACACCAGGTGGGGTGCGCATGCGCGCCTGAGCGCCCTGGGTCCCGTTCACTTTCTCGGCTGGCCCGGGCTTGTGGTTGCGCTCTCCGAATCCTCAGGGCCAATCCATGGGCCGGTCGTGGCCGATCGCGAGGTGGGACTGGTGGGGGCGGCCGTGCCCGGGGGCCCAAGGCGCTCAGATCCGGTGATAGCCGATGGTCCGGTGCCGGGGCCGAGTTGGGAGTGGAGGCTGCTGGACACGCACTTCTGATGACCAGGTCGAGCAGATGTGCGAAGTCGCTGCTAAACTGCCCGCAGCGGGTGGCACCTCCATCTTGTATTCCATCCAGGCCACCCCGCAGTGAGGCACCTTGCGATGGCGACAACCAAGAGGCGTCCGCCCCAGAGAGCGAAGCCAACGCGGCGCTCTCCAACCCGCTCAAGGGCCAGGCCGAGCACTAGCCGCCAGGGGCCGCTGGTTGCGCTGAGCGCCCAGCAACGGCGGGAGCTGGGCGCACTGGGCGCGCTGTCGCTGGGGGT
>JAJYWT010000016.1 GCA_021791345.1 bacterium | reverse complement strand
GCGACGGCGACGTGGTGGACGCCGAGTTCAAGGAAGTTTGAACCGAAGCCTTCGGGCTGGGGCGGGGGCCGGGTTGCTGGCCCTCGCCTACGCGGCGGCCGTAGCCAGGGCGCGGCGTCCCCGGCGCGCCGGGCTCAGCGAGGCATCGGTCGAGACGGCGATGGATCGCCAGTTCCAGGGGACCGCACCCAGGCACCGGTACCTGGGATCCGCCGGCGGCCGGACGCACCTGATCGACATGGGCGCAGGGCCCCGGGCGACCCTGGTGTTCCTCTCCGGCATGGGAAGCTGCCCGGCCGCCTACCACGACCTCTTGGATGAGCTGTCGCGAGACCGGCGGGTGGTCGCCGTGGACCGGTTCGGCACCGGGCTCAGCGCCGGGCTGCGGGGCCACGGGCATCCCCGGAACTCATGGGTCGGGCAGGTGGAGGCGGTGGTGACCTCCCTCGGCCTGGCTCCGGTGGATCTGGTCGGCCACTCGCTCGGGGGCTTCGTCGCCGGAGCGTTGGCGGTGGAGCGCCCGGAGCTGGTCCGGCGAGTGGTGCTTGTGAGTCCCGTGGGAGTGGCGCGCGACCACCCCTGGAGCTGGACCCCGGCACTCCTTCCCGGTGCCCTCGACCTAGCGGCGGCTCTCGCCTGGGGGCGCCATCTCACGGGCGCCGCGGGAGTCCAGGCGGGGCCGGACCCCTGCCAGCTGGCCGCGGACCGCTGGTGGGGAGACTCAGACCTGAACTCCATTGCCAGGCTGATTGGGCCGCGGTGGTTCCGCCAGGAGACCCTGCTTCTGCCGGAGCTGGGTCTACTTCAGGACAGGATTTGCCTGATCTGGGGAGACCGGGATCGCCAGGTTCCGCTGCAGGCGGCGCAGAGAGAGCTGCTGTCGTACCCGGCACTTCACCTGGAGGTTCTGCCGGGAGCCGGGCACCTGGTTCCGTTTGAGCGCCCCGGGGAGGTCGCCCAGGCGATACGTGGCTGGCTAGACGCCTGAGGGGAGCGGGCGGCCTCAGCCGGTGATCCCCGCCCCGGCCATGGGCGCGAAGCGGGCGGTGAAGTGCCGGAGCGCCGGCGGCTCTTCGACGATGCGGTACCCCGGGAGCCGGTCGGCCACCTGTGCCACCCGCTGCACCACCTCGATCACGTAGTCGATGTGGCTCTGGGTGTAGGTCCGCCGGGGGATGGCCAGCCGAACCAGGTCCATCGGGCCCTCCAGCTCTGAGCCGTCGGGCTGCCGGCCGAACATCACGGTCCCGATCTCCACGCTGCGGATCCCCCCCACCTCGTAAAGGGCCACTGCCAGGGCCTGGCCCGGGTACTGCAGCGGGGGGATGTGGGGAAGCAGTGCTCGCGCGTCCAGGTAGACGGCGTGGCCACCTATCGGCTGGACGACCGGCACCCCAGACTTCGCCAGGGCCTCTCCGAGGTAGGCCGTGGAGCGGATGCGATAGCGCAGGTAGTCGGGGTCCACGGCCTCCTTGAGGCCCTGGGCTATCGCCTCTAGGTCGCGCCCGGCCAGTCCCCCATAGGTGGGGAAGCCCTCTGTCAGGATGAGCAGGTTGCGGCAGCGCTCCGCCAGCCGGTCGTCGTTCATCGCCAGCCAGCCGCCGATGTTCCCGAAGGGGTCCTTCTTGGCGCTCATGGTCATGCCGTCGGCGCAGCCGGCCATCTCCCGGACGATGTCGGCGATCTCCCGGTCCCGCTGGCCCTCCTCGCGCTCGCGGATGAACCAAGCGTTCTCGGCGAAACGGCAGGCGTCCAGGAAGAGCGGAACCCCGTGGCGGTGGCAGACCGAGCTTGCTTCCTTGAGGTTGGCTAGGGACACCGGTTGCCCTCCGCCGGAGTTGTTGGTGACGGTGACGAAGGCGACCGGGACGTCCCGGCCCCGCCGCCGGAGCAGCTCGTCCAGGGCGGCGGTGTCGATGTTTCCCTTGAAGGGGTGGATGAGGGACGGCTCACGCCCCTCCGGGATCACCAGGTCCACCGCCTCCGCGCCGGTGAACTCCACGTTCGCCCGGGTGGTGTCGAAGTGGGTGTTGTTGGGGATCACCTTGCCCGGGCCCCCCAGGACGGAGAACAGGATCTTCTCCGCGGCCCGGCCCTGGTGGGTGGGGATGACGTGGCGGAAAGGAAACAGCTCCTGCACCGCCGCAAGAAACCTGAACCAAGAGGGCGAGCCCGCGTAGCTCTCGTCCCCGTGCTGGATCGCGGCCCACTGGTCACGGGACATCGCCCCGGTGCCGGAGTCGGTGAGGAGGTCGATGAGGACCAGCTCGGCGGGGAGGTTGAAGAGGTTGAAGCCGGCCTCGGCGATCGCCCGTCGCCTCTCCTCCTGAGTGGTGAGGTGCAGGGGCTCGACCGAATGGATGCGGAAGGGTTCGATAATGGTCCGGAAGACGCCGTCCATGGGGCGATGGTACTCGCCAGACCTAGCTGGGAAGACCGTCCGGAGGACAACCAGGTCGTGCCGTGAGTCCTGGCGCCCGGGTCCCGGGCTGGTTCCAGAGGCTGCCTAGGGCCGTGAATTCCCCACCCCACGAGTCCTGTCGAGAACGGCACGTGAAGTCGGTCCACGACGGAGCGTCGGGATCAATCTCCAGCTTGACAAGGGGCGGCGCGGCTCTGGCAGAATAGCGTTGCGACGCGATGAGGCCCGCGTAAGCCGGCACCCCCGGCTAATGGCTTCTAGTAGCTGTTAGCCCACCTTTCCGAGGGTTCGCGTTGCCGTACCTGCTGCAGGTCCTGCAGACCTTACTGATCCTAGCCATATCCCCACTGTACGTCGGGGTCATTGCCAGGGGCACTGCGATTCTGCAGTCCAAGCACGGCCCCAGCGTCCTACAGCCCTATCGCGACCTGAGGAAGTGGCTTCACAAGGGGGTAGTCCGCTCCGAGCACGCGGGCCTGGTGTTTGTGGCGGCTCCGTACGTGGCCATGGCCTGCTATCTGACGGTGTCCACCATCGTTCCCATCGTCACCGACGAGCCGCTGCCGCTCGCGTTCATGGGTGACCTGCTGGGTGGGGCCCTGGTGCTGGCGCTGGCCGGGTTTGCGATGTCGTTGGGGGCCATGGACTCGGCGAGCCCGTTAGGGTCGCTGGGGGCCAGCCGCACCGCCTGGCTTGGCAGCCTGGCGGAGCCCGCACTCATCCTGGTCTTCTTCACTGTTGGGGTGCTGTCGGCGTCCGACAACCCCTACCTCATGAACCATGCTATAGCCGGTTCCCCGGCGGCGCTGATTCTCCCCACCCATCTCCTCGGTGCGGTGGCCTTCCTCCTCCTCATCCTGGCTGAGAACGGCCACATCCCCGTCGACAATCCGGCCGGGACCACCGAGATCGCGATGATCGAGGAGTCCCGGGTCCTGGAGTACTCGGGCCGGGATTACGCCCTAGTGAAGTGGGGCAGCTGGATGAAGTTCACCCTCCTCTCCTGCGTCTTCATGAACGTGTTCGTACTTCCCTGGGGATTGGGGAACGCCACCAATCTGGGCCAGGGGTTACTCGGGAGCGCCGCCGTGGCCGGCAAGCTGGCCATAAGCGCGGCTCTGGTGATGATGATCGACAGCTCCTTCGCCAAGTTGCGTTTCTTCAGGATCGCGGAGTATTTGGGGGGAGCGTTCCTGCTCGCCCTCATCGGGATCATCACCTCATACGTCGTGGGCCGGTAGCCATGCAGGAGTTGACGCTGGCCTCGCCCGGAGGCGCCGTCCTCAGTCTGGACGCAGTCCTGATTCTGCTGTCGGCACTGGCCTGTTTGGGGTCCAAACTCTTCGACCGTTACCTCACCTACTACGCGCTGCAGTCGGTGCTGCTGGCGGTGGCCGCCGCCACCGCCGCCTACCTGGAAGGGGACCCCGCCCTCTGGGTGCTGGCCGGCCTGACTCTGGTGCTGAAGGGATGGGCGATCCCCGCAGCAGCCCGTCATTGGCTGGTCCAACGCCTTGACTTGAAGCGCGACAGCGGGATCACTACCGGCCTCTCCCTGACCTTGGTGCTGGGAACGGCTCTCTGTGCGTTCGCCTATCTGGCGGTGTCGCCCGAACGCTTGGCCCACGGCCTGCTCGCAGCCTCGGTGGTTCCCATCTCCACCGCCGTGGTTCTCCTGGGGGCTCTGGCGATGGTCGTGCGCCGGCACATGGTCGCCCAGTTGATCGGCTGGCTGATCATGGAGAATGGGGTCTTCCTGGGAGCCATCACCCTCACCGCCAGCTTCCCCCTGATCGTCGAGGTGGGGATCTTCTTCGATCTGCTGGCGGGCTTCCTGATCATGCTGGCGATGACCACGGGACTGGCTGAGCGGATCAGCCCCTTGCCCATCGGTCGATCAGGGCGGGACTCCTGATGGTCTGGCTCCCGGTGCTGGTCGCCGCCTTGCCTCTGGTGGGCAGCGCCATCGCCACCTTTAGCGGCCGCACGGGGTGGGCAGCCGTCGCCACCGTGGCCGGCGCCGCCGCAAGCCTGCTGCTGGCGGTTGTCGTGGCCACCGTCACCATTACCGGTGCGCCTATGGCCAGCGCCGGAGCGTTCGTCTACGTGGACGGGTTGGGGGGGTTCTTCCTGGTCACCGTGGCGGCGGTGGTTCTTCTCGCCAGCCTGGGGTCCGCGTCCTACCTGGCAGTCGAGGAGCGCTCCGGGCAGCTGTCAGTCCGGCGGGTGAGGATCTACTTCGGAGCGTTCGGCATCTTCGCCGCCGCGATGCTCGCCGCGGTCGAGACCGCCAATCTCGGGCTGTTGTTCATCTTGGTGGAGGCAGCGACCCTGGCGAGCGTGGTGCTGGTCCCCATAGAGGGGCGCACGGAAGGCCTGGAAGCCGGCTGGCGCTACGTGATCATCAGCAGCCTGGGGATCACCGTAGCGCTGGTCGGGGCGCTCTTCCTCTTCTACTCCGCCAGCGCCCTGCCGGGGAGCGCGGAAGCCCATCTCGCCTGGCCGTTCCTCCTCGCCCATGCCCACCAGCTCGCCCCCACGGCCCTGCGGCTGGGATTCCTTCTGGGAGTCGTGGGCTACGGCACCAAGGTGGGTCTGGCACCGATGCACACCTGGCTGCCGGATGCCCACGCCGAGGCCCCTGCGCCGGCGAGCGCGATGCTCTCGGGGGCTCTCCTGAATGTCGGAATGTACGCCATCATCCGGCTCCTGGCGATCGCCAACCGAGGGTTGGGATCCCAGTACGGCGGGCGGACGATGTTGGTCTTCGGCTTCCTGTCGGTGCTGGTGGGGGTTGTGTTCATGATCCGCCGGCGTGATTTCAAGCGACTTTTCGCCTACTCCTCCGTCGAGCACATGGGAATCATCGCGGTGGGGCTGGGCTTTGGCGGCGTGCTGGGGATCTATGGCGCCCTTCTGCATAGCCTGAACCACAGCCTGGGAAAGACCATCCTGTTCCTTAGCGGAGGGTCCGTGGCTCTGGCCTACGGCACCAGGCGGACCGATCGACTCGGTGGCGTGGTTGGTGCCATGCCGTGGACTGGTGCGCTGCTGCTCGGCGCCGCCCTGGCCATCCTGGGCGCGCCGCCTTTCGGACTGTTCATCAGCGAGTTCACCATCGTTCGGGCGGGACTCGCGGGCGACCAGCCGTGGCTGGTTGCCCTGCTCCTGGCTCTCCTGGCGGTTGCGTTCCTGGCGTTCATAAGGACCGTGGGCGGGATGCTGCTGGGTGCCCCTCGTGGTGTCCACCGGGAGCCATACCGCGGGTCACGCGAGCACCTCTTGGCGGTTGGCCCCTCTGCGGTGGGTTTGCTCGCCCTCTTGGGTCTCGGGCTCTGGATCCCCTCCTGGCTCAACTCTCTGCTGGCCCATTCGGTGGCCCTGGTGCGATGAACGAGGGGGAGAGTGGATTGACGCTCGCGCAGCTGGCCCGGAATGGCACCTCGAGCCAACCGATGGTTGCGAACCTTCGCGTGTCGGCCGCCGGCGCCGGGGACCTGGTGGCCAAACTGGCACCGATCGCTCGCTTTGCCGACATGTTCGTCCGGCCGGCGGAGCAAGGGCTGGAGCGGGTGCTGGTGTTCGCCGATGACCAGTCGGGCGGCTATCTACGCCTCATCTGCCCGTTGGACAAGAGCTTTCCGGTTCCGCTCTCCCGGGTGCTGCCGGCGGCGTACCAGGAGGAGTGCGAACTGTACGAGCTTTGGGGCGTCGAGCCAGGGGGCGGGAAGCCAGTGAACCGGGTGATCCTGCCCCCATCCACGGAGACCGCTGAGCCCCTTCGACTACCCGGCGGTGACCGGCTGTCCAGCGAAGTCAGGGCTCCGCACGTCGTCCAGGGCGAGGCGATCGAGTTCCCCTGGGGGCCGATCCGCGGCGCGGGACAGGAGTCCTTGTACCTGGGGCTGGTGACCACCGGAGAAGAGCTTCTGGACGCTTACCTCGCGATGTTCCACAAACATCGGGGCCTGGAGCATCGGATGGTCGGGCAGACGCTGGCCCGTGCCCTATTTCTGGCCGAGCGCTGTGAGGGCCTTGGCGCCGTGGGAAACGCCCTCGCCTTCGCCCGGGCCGCGGAGGCGGCCTTGGGCATCGCGGTCGAGCCAGCAGCGGAGGTGACCCGATGTCTGGCGCTCGAGCTGGAGCGCATCTACAACCACATCGGGTCCCTGGCGGCCCTCGGGGCTGCGACCGGGCTCAGCGTGGGTCAGGCCGAGGCGGAGATCCTCCTGGAGGACTGTCTTCGACTCAATGCCAGGGTGTTCGGCCACCGATACATTTTCAATCTCCTTGAAGTAGGAGGGGTCAGGCGCGGCGCCGACCTGGCGGCTCTGGATTCAGCACTGGATCGACTCGAAGCCAGGTTTGAGTCCCTGGTGGCGGACCTTTTGGCCACCAACTCCTACGTGGATCGGCTCGAGGGGGCTGGCACGATCGCAGCCGAGGCCGCCCATCGTCTGGGCCTGGTCGGGCCGGTGGCGCGAGCGGCCGGCGTGGCCACCGACTTGCGCCGCACGCATCAGGTCTCAAGCACCTCGTACGTCGGATTCCGGCCGGCGCGAGAGCAGCCCGGGGACTGCCTTGCCCGGATGCGGGTCGGGGCGGCGGAGGTGAGGGAGTCGCTGCGCCTTGTGCGCCACTGGGTTCGGTCCGGCACGCCACTTCAGGATGATTGGGCCGCGCCAGGGCCCGGCCAGGACCATGTTGGGGGTCCCGCGGAGGGACTGGGATGGGCCGAGACCTGTCGCGGTGAAGCCCTCGTTCACCTGGAGGTGGCCGGGGGGCGGGTGAGCTTCGCTCGTCTGCGGCCGGCGGCGACGCGGAACTGGCGGGCGTTTGACGATGCCCTGCGGGCCCGCAACGTGTTCACCGACGTGCCCATCGTGGAAGCCAGTTTCTGGCTGACCGTGGCCGGTTTCGCGCGCTGATGGCACTGTGGGCCCTCCGCGGCGCTCGCCGGGGGATCGTCACGACTCGATTCCCCAGGCGCCCGGAGCCAGAGGCGGCCGGGTGGCCGGCTCCTCCTCGCTTCCGGGATGGTGAGATCAGACGCGATCTTGCGCTCCGGATGTCCGTCGCGTGTCCCAGCTCCGCTCTGGAGGTTGTCGGACCGCGGCTGGTCTTGGATCTGGGCCGCTGCACCGCCTGTGGCCGATGCCTGGAGCTGGCGCAGGGCCCAGGGAGCAGCCGTCCTGAGGCGCTGCTGGCGACCCGACGCCGGGCGAATCTGGTGGTCAGCTACCGCCTGGGACATGTGAAGTGACCCCGAGAGTTCTAGACCCAGGCGCCCTGCCGCTACCCGGCGCGGCGCATGGGGAGATCGACGCAGCCGCGGTCCGGCTGAAGCGGCGCAGTATGGCGGTTTTGCGCCGCAGCCTGCACATCCGCACGGTGGACACGGGGTCCTGCGGGGCTTGCGAGTCGGAGATACGGCTCCTATCTTCCCCCTACTACGACTTCCATCGCCTTGGCCTGTTCTTCACCCCCACTCCCCGTCACGCCGACTGCCTGCTGGTTACCGGTCCGGGGTGCCGGGCGATGGATCATGCGCTCCTCAGCGCCTACGAGGCCATGCCGGCCCCCAAGGTGGTGGTGGCAGTGGGGGCGTGTCCGCTGGGCGGAGTGTTCGGCGCTGACCGCTACACACGAGGTGAGATCACGGACGTAGTTCCCGTCGACGTCGTCGTGCCGGGGTGCCCCCCAAGTCCGCTAGCCCTCATCCACGGTCTCCTTCTGGCCCTGGACCGGATTGAGGAGCGAATCACTCTTCAGGAAGGCGAGCAGTGAACCTGGGACTCGAGCTCGCGGTGACCGCAGCGGGCGCCTGGGCCGCAACCCTGATCGCCGCGGCGGCCGGCAGATGGCCCATCGGGCTGCGCGCTTGCTCCTGGCTGTCAGCCGTGGGAGGGGTTCTGGCGGCCGCCTCAGGCGTGGCCGTGATCGCCTCAGGTCGGGTGGGAGCGCTCACCCTGGAAAGGGGGGCGGCCGGTAGCCTTGTCCTTCGGACGACGCCCTTGGCCGCTGTATTCATGGTCGCCCTCGGGCTGGTGGCCGTCGCCATCGGGATGTATGGGCCGCGATACCACCTTCCCAGTCCGGGAACTTCGGCCTATCAGGCGGCCTACACCGTTGCCTTGGTCGCGAGCCTCGGGGTGCTGCTCGCCGGCTCGGTCACCACATTTCTGGTCGCCTGGGAGACCATGACGATCGCCGGATACCTGATGATTCTGCGCCACCCGGGCCAGGCTGCGGCGGTCCGGGGCGGGTACCTCTTCCTCGCGCTGGGTGAGGTGGGCTTCATGATGGTGCTTGGCGCTTTGGGCGTGCTCGCTGCCTATACGGGAACGCTCTCGTTCGCTGAGATAGCGGTCCGCGTCCACTCGGTGCCGGCGGGGTACCAGGACCTGGTGTTCGTCCTCGCCCTTGTCGGGTTCGGGTTCAAAGCCGGCATCGTCCCGTTTCACATCTGGTTGCCAGAGGCCCATCCGGTCGCGCCCGCCGACGGCTCGGGGTTCCTCTCGGGGGTGGTCACCAAACTCGGTGTCTACGGCTTCATGCTGGTCGCCTTTGAGTTGCTGCCGAGGGGGCCGGTCTGGTGGGGGCTGCTCGCACTCGCCCTCGGAAGCCTCTCGGCGGTGCTGGGGGTCCTCTACTCGCTGATGGAGCGCGACTGGAAGAGGTTCCTGGCATTCTCCACGATCGAGAACATCGGTATCGTGGTCATCGCGCTGGGCGCCTCTCTGACCTTCTTCGAGTCGGGGCTGAAAGCTCTGGGGGCGCTGCTGCTCATCGCCGGCCTGTACCAGGTGCTCAACCACGCCGCCTACAAGACGTTGCTCTTCCTCGGGGTAGGGGTGGTGGAACATGCGGCGGGGACACGGGACATGGACCGCCTAGGGGGATTGGCTCGCCGCCTTCCCAAGACGGCGGTCCTGATGCTGGTGGGGTCCCTCGGCATAGCCGCCCTGCCACCCCTGAACGGATTCGTGTCAGAGTGGCTCATCTTCCAGGGCCTCTTCCAGGGCTTCAGGATCGGCTCCCACCTGACCGCCGTTCTACTGGTGGTGGCGGCCGCGGTGCTGGCGCTTACCGGGGGATTGGCGGTGGGCGCCTTCGCGCGGAGTTTTGGGATACCCCTGCTCGGCATGCCGAGGGGCGCAGGTGCTGCGGCTGCCACGGAGCAAAGGCAGCCGTGGCTGGGTGGCGCCTTCCTAGCCGGGGCATGCGTCTTCCTGGCGCTGGGAGCCCCGCTGGTGCTGGGCGGCCTGGGCAATGTCGCCGGGGAGATCTCCGGAGAACACCTGGGCGGCCTGTTGCTGGTGCCAGGACTGACCATCATCCCCGCCCACGTTGCCTTCAGCTCGCTCGCGCCGACCTGGCTGGCGGTCTGCCTGGTGGCGATGCTGGCCGTGCCGTTCGCCATCTCCCGGGTAGGTCGGGGCGGGGAGGCGGACCGGGTCGGCCCGGTCTGGGCCGGGGGAATGCTCCGCTTTCGGGCGCGGATGCAGTACTCCGCCACCACGTTCGCCAACCCCGTGCGCGTCACCTTCGATCGCCTCTATCGCCCCACGGTGGAGGTCGCCCGGGCCTCGGATGACCCCGCCGGCCAGTCGGGTCCGGTGCACTACGGCTTCCGAGTGACCCCAGTCTTCGAGCGGGGGCTGTACCAGCCGGCGGCCCGGCTTCTGAGCCGCATTGGGGCCGCCGCCAACCGCCTGCAATCGGGGAACGTCAACACCTATCTGCTCTACGTGTTCGTAGCCATCCTCATCGCCTATGGGGCGGCGCTGCTGTGATGCCAATTACCGGCGGCCCGACTCGGCCCAACGGTGACTCGGCCGGGGGCCGGGCCGGCGCGAGCCTGCTCTTCCCGGGACCGGTCCCCGAGCAGCCCGGGACCCTGGATGGCGAGTGGCTGGTGGATCTGCGTCTCGATCAGCTGATCTCGCAGGTCACCGGCGGCCGGGAGTCCTACCAACTGGCGCAGCCGTTCCGCATCCGGCTCCGGACGCCCGAGGAGGTTCGCTATCGGCAGGAAGTGTGCCGTGACCTTGAGCTTCCGGCGGTCGCGGACGCCTGGCGCAACTTCAGCCAGCAGCTGGCCGAAACGCGTGCCTGCCTGGGCCGGGCCGACAGGATGCGGCATAAGTGGGAACGGAGCCTCTGGCATCTCGAGGCGGTGGTCGAGTACGTGCGAGCGGTGGAGGAGCTTGTTGCCGCGCTTGAAGTTGCAGGCTTTTCGTCCGCCGCGTTGGCGGCCGCTCGGGACTACCTGCGAGGCTACCAGGCGTCCTCGGAGTTCTCGGATCTGGCCCGGGAGGGGCGCGAGGTCAGGGGCGAATTGGGCGCTCTCCGCTACTCCGTCAAGGTGACTGGCAATCGGGTCGCTGTGGGGCGCTTCCTGGGGGAGGCCGACCTGGGTGAGGAGGTCACCGACGCGTTCCGGCGGTTTCAGCAGATCGCCGTGGCCGGACGGGAGTTCGACGTCAGCCGTCCCGAGTTCCTGGACCCGGTGGAGCTGAGGATCCTGGATCGCGTGGCCCGGTTGTTCCCCGAGCCCTTCAGCCGCCTCGAACGGTTCTGTCTCCGGGCACCTCAGTTCCGCGACGCGGTCGTCATGGAGCTCGACCGGGAGGCGCAGTTCTACCTCTCTTACCTGGACTTTCTCGCCCCGGTCAGGGGGGCCGGCCTGTCTGTCTGCTATCCCGAGGTGGTCGAGGTGGGCGAGCCAGTCGGGGCGGACTCCACATACGAACTCGTCCTGGCCCGCAAGCTGGTCGCCCTGGGCCAGGGGGTGGTCGTCAACGACTTCCGCCTCACGGGCGCCGAGCGCATCCTGGTCGTGTCCGGACCGAACCA
>JAJYWT010000236.1 GCA_021791345.1 bacterium | reverse complement strand
GGGCCAGCTGATCGGCCGGGGCTTCGAGGCCTGCGTCACCGCCTGGCACGTGGCTCACCCCCAGGTGTGGGAGGTCGACGGTGGCGAGAACAGCGACCCCAACGCGATCTCCTTCGCGCAGGGATATAACTCGGTGATCTGGGGGACCAAGAAGACCCCGCTCACCCCGCCCATGACCAACAGCCTGGGCTACAAGCTGGTCGGCGACCAGATCACCCTGAACTGGGATGTGGCAACCGCCGGGACCAACTTCGCGCAGGCGTTGACGGCCCACCCGAACATCAACGCGGTGGTGGTCGCCAATGACGAGATGAACGCCGACGTGGTCCAGGATCTCAAGAACAAGGGTGTCAGGCCCTTCACGGTTCCGACCACCGGTCAGGACGCAACCCTGACCGGGATGGAGAACATCCTCGACGGCTATCAGTGCGGCACCGTTTACAAGCCCATCTACCTGGAGGCGCAGGACGCAGTCGCCCTGGCCACGATCCTGCGGGCGGGCAAGACGCCTCCTGCCGGATTGGTCAACGCCACGACCGTCGACCCGGCCAACGCCAGCATCACCGAACCCGCCTCCCTGCTCACGCCGGAGTGGGTTACCCCAACTAACATGGAAGCGACGGTGATCAAGGACAAGTTCATCCAGGCTTCCCAGCTGTGCGCCGCGGTGGGGCAGAGCGTGTGCAGCAAGTACGGCATCAGCTGACCGAAGGAACCTGAGGCTCTAGCCGTGAGGGGCCGCACCCGGATGGCGGGTGCGGCCCCGATCGCAGAGCCCTGAGCATGGGCATTGAGGAGGTGGCGAGCAGTTGGTGAGTCCGGGCTCGGGTGACGGTCCCACGGCCCAGGCGCTGGGTCCTGGTTTGGCATCGCCGGCGCTGACCCCGGGGGCGCCCGCCCTGCTGCAGATGCGGGGGGTCGCCAAGCACTTCGGTCCGGTGCAGGCGCTCTCGAATGTGGACCTCGACCTGCCGGCGGCTCAGATCACCGCCCTCTGCGGTGACAACGGCGCCGGCAAGTCGGTGTTGACGCGTTGCATCGCCGGCATCCATCAGCCCGACCACGGGGAGATCATCTGGGAGGGCAAGCCCGTCCACATCACCGGGCCGCGGGTCGCCTCGGCTCTGGGGATCGAGGTCGTCTACCAGGACCTCGCCCTGGCCGACAACCTCGACATCGTCCAGAACATGTTTCTCGGGCGGGAACGGATCCGGCGGGGCCTGCTGGACGAGGACTCGATGGAGCGCTCCGCGGCAGAGACCTTGGCCAGCCTCAAGGTGACCACGGTGCGCTCGATCCGCCAGCCGGTCGCATCGCTCTCCGGCGGCCAGCGCCAGGCGGTCGCGGTCGCCAAGGCGGTGATGTGGAACTCCAAGCTGGTGTTGCTGGACGAGCCGACGGCGGCGCTGGGGGTGGTGCAGACCCGCATGGTGCTGGACCTGGTGAAGACCCTCAAGGAGCATGGGCTGGGGGTGATGCTGATCTCCCACAATCTCAACGACATCTTTGAGGTTGCCGACCGGCTCGCGATCCTGCATCTGGGGCGCAAGGTAGCCGAGGGTCCGGCGTCGAATTTTGACCGGCAGAGCGTGGTGGATTACATGACCACTGGGCGGTCCGACCGCTAGCGGGCACCCGAGCGACAGGGATTAGAGGAAAGGCAAGAAGATGGCCAAGACCAAGGACGAAATCTCCGATCCGGCCGCTGTCGGCGCTGCCCCGGACGGGTCACCAGCGGCCCCCGCAGTCGATGTGGTCCCGGCGGAGATCGTGTCCGATTCGCTGGCTGCCTACGCCCGCGCGCGCGCCGCCCGGATCATGAGCGGCGACAGCGGAGCCTTGCCCGTGATCCTGGGTCTGGTGGTGATCGCGATCGCCTTCCAGGTCTGGACCCAGGGCCTCTTCCTGTCGCCGGGAAACTTGGTGAACCTCTTCATCGAGAGCATGGTCTTCATGACCCTGGGCATGGCCGAGATCTTCGTCCTGCTCCTCGGGGAGATCGATCTCGCCGCCGGGTACGTGCTCGCGGTCGGCGCCGGGATCGTCGCCATCCTGGTTCAGAAGCCGGGGTTCGACTGGCCCTGGTGGCTGGCGATCATCGTGGCGCTCCTGTGCTGCGGACTGACGGGCGCGGTGTGGGGCACGCTGGTCTCTCGCCTGCACCTCCCCTCCTTCGTGGTCACCTTGGCCGGCCTGCTGGTCATGTGGGGGGTGATGCTGGTGATTTTGGGCAATGCGGGGGCGGTCTCCATCGCCAGTCCGATCCTGGTCAACCAGCATGTGATCTATGAGATCGTGAACGGCAACATCCCCCCGCTCGCCAGCTGGGTGGTGCTGGTGGTCGCGGCGGTCCTCTTCGGTGCCTTCATGTGGGCCCGCGACGCCGGTCGCCGCCATCGGGGGCTGGTGGCTCCACCGCTGGGGCTGACCGCGCTCAAGATCGCCCTGTTCGCGGTCGCAGGGGCGGTGGTGGTATTGATCTGCAACGCCAACCGCGGGTCGGCCACCTCGGCGGTGGAGGGGGTGCCGTGGGTGGTGCCGATCGCCACCATCGTCTTGTTGATCTGGGTCGTGTTGCTGCAGCGGACCCAGTTCGGTCGCTACGTGTACGCGATCGGGGGCAACCCCGACGCGGCTCGCCGCGCGGGCATCAACCTGGCCAAGGTCAGGACCTGGGCCTTCGTGCTGTGCTCGGTCACGGCCGGCTTCTCGGGCCTGCTCTACCTGTCCTGGCAGGGGGGCACGTCCACCAACGTCAACGGCGGACAGTACGTCCTCTACGGTGTGGCTGCGGCGGTCATCGGCGGCACCAGCCTCTTCGGCGGAAGAGGCAAGATCGCCCAGGCGGTGCTGGGGGGCCTGGTGATCGGAGCCATCTACAACGGGCTCTACCTGCAGGGGGTCCAGGTCCAGTGGCAGCTGATCGCGACCGGGGCGGTGCTGGTGGCGGCCGTGCTCATCGACACCCTGTCGCGGCGCGGCACCCTGTCGGGGAGTTCGGTCCGAATCTGATCCCCATGCACAGCTGTTCCCAGGAGGCCACGGCTGCCGTGGCGCGACCCGTCCCACCCAGTTCGGGCGCGTGGTCGGCCGGGCTCGGGCACTGCCGGCTCTCTCGCCGCGCCCCTCTCGAGGGGTGAGCCGTGGCCCGGACGGAGCGAGGCGCCACCCAGGAGACCGTGAGACGGCACAACCTGGCGGCTCTGCTGGGGCACCTCCATCGATATGGGCCGACCTCAAGGGCGCGCCTCACCCGCCTGCTGGGCCTCAACCGCGCCACCATCGGAGACTTGGTCGACGACCTGGTCTCCAGGGGGCTGGTCGACGAGCAGTCCGAGCCGGAGCGGGCGGCCAGAGGGCGGCCTTCGAAGGTGGTCGCGGCCAGCCCCAAGCGGTGCCAGGCGCTGGCCGTGCAGGTGGGCGTCGACGCCGTTGAGGTGGCCCTGGTCGGGCTCGGTGGACCGACCGTCTGGCGCGGGCGCGTGGCGATCTCGAAGGCTGCCGACCGGACCGTGGCCCATGTGCTCGGGGTGGTGACCAGGCTGGCGGTGCCGAAGCTGGAGGCAGTGGCCGGAGGAGTCGTTGGAGTCGGGGTCGCCGTCCCCGGCTCGGTGAGCCCGGACGGAAGGGTGGTCAACTTCGCTCCCAACCTCGGATGGCATCAGGTGCCCCTGGCCCAGCTGCTCCGCGACCGTCTGGGCTTCGAGGGGTCGGTGCAGATCGGCAACGACGCCAACCTGGGGGCGATGGCGGAGCACTCGCGGGGGGTGGGGATTCGTACCAGTGACCTGATCTACCTGCACGCCGAGGTCGGAGTCGGCGGCGGCATCATAACCGGCGGCCAGATGCTCACCGGGGCCCGGGGCTATGCGGGGGAGGTCGGCCACATGCAGGTCAACCCGACCGGCCTTCCGTGCCACTGCGGCGCGCGCGGCTGCTGGGAGACCGAGGTCGGCGAGGACGCCCTGGTGCGGCGCGCCGGCCTCCACCCGGGGGGGCGGGCCAAGGTCGAGCAGGTGCTCGCCAACGCGCGCCAGGGTGACCCCACCTGTCTGGCGGCGGTTAACGAGACCGCCCGGTGGATCGGCATCGGACTGGTCAACATGGTGAGCTCCATGGATCCCGAGATGGTGATCCTGGGAGGGGTATTCGAGGACATCCTGGAGCTCGCTCGGCCGACCCTGGGTGAGCAGTTGAACACCACCTCCCGGTACACTCGCCCCTCCGGCGTCGCCCTCATGAAGCCCAAATTCGACGGCAGCTCAGTCCTCATGGGTGCCGCGGAGCTGGGGCTCCAGCGGGTGCTCAGCGATCCCAGCACCGTGCCGGTCGGATCCTCGGCGGCGGGGACCTGCGCCCCGCCCCAAGCCTCCTCGTTCATGTCAGGTCAGACCGGCCGGGAAGTGGCCCTGAGTCGCGACGTCTCGATCGCTGACGCCGTCGATGCCGGCGCGGCCGCAAGCACGCGCCAGACCGCCTGACAGCGCTGGGGCGCCCCGCGGCTGGGCGGGTCCTGCGGTCGGCGGGCCTTAAAGTTGGACGTGAGGCGTCTGGTACGGCTCGCGCGGATCGGCTGCCACCGGTTGACCGCGCCGATTCCAAGTGGTTGCGATCGGCGGCTGCGCGGTTGGGGTCCGCGGCAGCGCCCAAGGGGAGAAGATCAGTGACGCGTCACCTGCCGGAGCCGGCCGATTCCGGGGCGCCGTCTCACCAGAAAGCCGCGGCGACCGGCTGGCGGGGGTTTCGTCGACGGCCCTGGCTGGTGGTGGTCGGCCTGCTGGTGGCCGCAGCCTGCTTTCGGGCAACTCAGAACATGGCGCTCACCACGTTTTCCCTGCTCGCCCATGATGCGCTGGGACTTCAGGTGGGCGCGATCGGGGGCCTGGCGGCGGCGGCGGCGGTGGTGACGGTGGTGGTCAACGCGGCGGTCGCGAGCAGAGTGCCGGTGGATCGCAGCCGGCTGGCCGCCGCTGGTGGGATCGCCCTGTTGGTCCCGTCGCTTCTGCTGCTGGGCACCGCCCACAGCTTCTGGGTCCTGGGACTGGGCGCCCTGCTCCTGGGCCTCGGGGGTGGCGTGGTGTTTCCGGCTCTGGCGACCGCGATCGGGCAGGTTGAGGCCGCCGCGCGAGAGCGGGCCCTGGCTCTGTTCACGCTGACCCTGAGCGGGAGCCTGGCGGTTGGCCCGCTGTTGGAGTCGGGCGTTCTGGGGCTGGCGCACCAGAACGTGCGCAGCCCCTACCTGGTCTTTCTGGTCCTACCCTGCCTGGGGGTCGCCGCTCTGGTGCTGCTGGGCCGCGAGCGTGCCGGCGCCGCAGCCGCGGCGGCGGGCATGGGCAGTGACTCTGCACGGGCCAGAACAACCGTGCCGCTGCGGAGCCGCGGGCTGGCGGCCCTGCGCAGAAGTCCGCTGGGAAACCCCGGATGGCGGTTGGCGGTGAACGGGCAGCTGCTGTACTCGATCCCCTTTGCGGCCATCACCGTCTTCGGCGCAGTGATGGCGAGGATCGCCTTCGGGGTAACTCCCGAGCAGGCCCAGCTCGGGTTCAGCTGCTTCTTCGTGACCTCGCTGGGAGCCAGGGCGATGGTGGCCTGGCAGGCCCCGATCACCCACAAGATCCCGTTGCTGCTGGGTTCTGGTGGCCTCACCGCGGTCGGCCTGCTGCTGCTGGCCGCCGGCCATGGGTTCGGCATGCTGCTGCTGGCGATGGGGGTCTTGGGAGTCCCGCACGGACTCACGTTCCCGATCGTGCTCGCTCAGGTCGCGGCCAGCGCGGCGCCGGGGGGACTGGCGGGCGCCAACGCCGCTCTGCTGGCGGTGAGCAACTCCTCCTCAATCGTGGTGCCGGCGGTGCTGGGGGTGCTGATCCCCATCACCGGATACCGCGGCATGGCGCTGCTGCTGCTGCTCCCCGTCATCGGTTTCGGCGGGATCCTGTGGGGGCAGCGGAGGATGGAGTTCGATCCCGGAGGTGCTGCACTTGGGTGAACCCCTACTGTCGGTTGGCAGATGACGAGTGAGATGACCGCCGAGCGCGGGGAGAGACGGCGCCGGAGCCGGGTGACCTGGCTGGCGGGCGGGGTCGGCGTGGTCGGGCTCGCCGCCCTCATAGTGGTGATCAACCCCGGCGAATTGGGCCGGGCGCTCACCCACTTCGATCTGATCCTGATCCCTCCGATCGTGGTGTGCTCGCTGGCCTACTACGTGATGCAGGGAGTGCGCTGGCAGTTCCTGCTGCGGGACGTGGGCGCGCACCTGCCGATGGGGGAGACGGTGGCACTCAACCTGGCGGGCCAGGTGACCACCCTGCTGCCGCTGGGCGAGCTGACCCGGGTGGTGCTGGCGGCGCGCGAAACCGACACCTCCTTTGGGGACGTGCTGGCGACGGTGACGGTGCAGGAGCTCATCTACGGACTGCTGCTGGTGGTGGTGGCGGTCCCCGGGCTGTTCGAGTTCCACATCAGCCCGGTGATCCCGATTGCGGCGGCGGTGGTGGCCGCCGCCGCCATATCGGTGCTGACGCTGCCCCCGCTGTTCCACGCGCTCCACACGGTGGGCGGGAAGATCCTGGGGGTGCGGCGGCTGCTGGGCCCGCTGGACGAGCTGCACGCGGAGACCGTGCAGCTGCTGCAGCGGCCCGACACCCTCGGTTGGTCGCTCATCGGGCTGGCCCAGGTCGCGGCCATGACCACGGTCTTCTGGCTGGTGGCGCAGGCTCTCGCGCCCGGGGCTTTGACCTGGCCGGAGGCGGCTTCGGTGTACGCGGTCGGCAGCATCAGCGGTGCGATCAGCCTGATTCCCGGCGGCCTGGGGGCCTCGGAGGCCACCCTGGCGGGCGTGCTGATCGTGGCCGGCCTGCCACCCGCAGTCGCGACCGCGGTCGCCTTGATGCAGCGGGCCGGCGGCCAGGGGGTGGCGACCGTGGCCGGCGCGGGCGCCTATCTCTACGCCAAGCGCAAGTACCACATCCGGCGGCTTCTCGGCTGACGGCCGAACCAGCTGTGGGCCACTGATGGCTTCTGCACCCGGCTCCTACTTCGGCCCGGCCGGGGAAGGGGGAGGAGGCGGCGGGACGGTCCCTGCCCCTGGCTGCGGTCGGAGCGGGGGAGACTCCGCCCACGGCGCTCCTGGACCGTTGCTATCGAAATGCCGCGGGCGCTGGCCGGAACGGAAGGGTCAGAGGTGCACGCTTGGGATCGCCGACTTCCAGGGTTCCACGTCGCCGCGGGTCGTGTCCGGGTTGGAGCCACGCCGTCGGGCCAGCTCGCCCACCAGCCGCTGGAGGGGGATGATCGCAACGAACGGTCGCAGCAGGTAGCCGGTGGTGGCGAATCCCAGATCGGCGGACTCCGTCCCGCAGCTGAGCACCATGACCCCTAGCTTCTCGAGCAGTGCCCTGAGCTCCGGGGCGCGCCCGCCATCGTCACGCCCGGGCTGGATCAGGATCGCCGCCATTCTGGGGTCGAAGACCGCGGGGGTGCCGTGGAGGGCGAGCTCCTGCGACATCCCCTCGGCGTACAGGTAAGCCCCCTCCTTGAACTTCAGGGCAGCCTCGTCGGCAGTGATCTCGTCGATTCCGAAGCCCGTGATCAGGATGGGCTCGCGGTTGATGAGGCGGGGAGGGATACCGGTCGGAGGAGGCTGGGCCAGGGTCTCGCGCATGGCGGTGGGAATCTGCGTCAGGTGGTCCGCGAAGTCGCGGTCCTGCAGAGAGGTCGCGACCAGGCGTCCCAGCACGGCCAGGGCGGTGACGTAGGAGACCGTGTGGGTGCTGGCGCTCTCGTCGGGGCAGGTCCGCAAGACGAATTCGGCCCGCGGATGAGGGGCTCCCAGGCCGGTCACCAGGATCGTCGTGGCTCCGGCGGCACCGGCCCTGGCCAGGAGCTCGTTGGGGAAGCGCTTGGTGCCCCGATGGGAGACCACCACCAACTGGTCCTGGGGTCGGAACCGCCCATGCAGCGCCAGCTCGTGGGCCTCGACGGCCAACGGGCGCAGGGTTCCCCCGGACAGCTCGGCCACCCAGTAGGCGGCGACCCGGCAGGCGTGCAGCGACGTCCCGATTCCCGAGAACAGGATGGGGCGGGAAGGGTCAAGCCGGACCTCCATCTCCGCACCCATCGCCGCCGCCACCGCGTCCGCCTGGGACTTCACTTGGTCGTCGAATGCGAAGTGTGCCAGCGTCATCAGCTCCCCCGATGGATGAATCCCAGTGGCCCGCCGGGGCTCACGGCTTCGGGCAGGGCGTCAGTATAGGAGGCCTCGATACCGACTGCGTTGGAGATTGCGCTCGCTCCGCTCATGCCCGAATTGCCAGAAGTAGAGGCGCTCGCCACGGCGCTGACCGTCCGCCTGGGCGGCCGGGTCGTCACCCGGTGCCAGCTGTTCTCCTTCGCCGCCTTGAAGACCGTCGATCCGAAGCTGGCGGACCTCGAGAGCCGCCGAGTGGCGCGAGTCGCCCGCTTCGGCAAGCAGTTGGGGATCGACTTCGGAGATCTCTGGTTGGTGATCCACCTCGCCCGGGGCGGGTGGCTCCGGACGGCGGCGCCAACCGCCGTCGGGCCCACTCGCCGGTCGGGAGCCGCCCTGCGCCTCCTGCTTGCCCCAGACCTTGGGGTGACACCCGACCTGGCGCTCGAGGTGGTCGAGCCCGGCACCGAGAAGCGGCTGGGCCTGTGGGTGACTCAGTCACCGACGCTGGTTCCGGGGGTCGCCACCCTGGGTCCGGACCCCCTCGCCGCGGACTTCTCTCTGCCCCGGTTTGAGCAGGCGATCGCTCATGGCAACGCAACTCTGAAGGCGGCTCTCACTGACCAGCGTCGCATCGCCGGGATCGGCAATGCCTATTCCGACGAGATCCTGCATCGGGCGCGCCTGTCGCCCTTTCAGTTGACCGGCCGGCTCAAAGCCGACCAACGCGCCGCCCTGCACTCGGCCGTCGTCGCGGTGCTGAAGGAGGCGACCGACGGGGCGCTCGGCGCCGCCGGCGAGGCCCCGACCCGCCATCGGAGGGAGGCATTCAAGGTGCATGGCCGGGCGGGACTGACCTGCCCGGAGTGTCACGACCAGGTCCGCCAGGTCAGCTACGCGCAACGGGCACTCTTCTACTGCCCGCAGTGCCAGACCGGTGGGCGGATCCTGGCCGATCGCAGGATGTCACGTCTGCTGCGTTGACCCCAGGCCAAAGCTGCGGCGTCGGCCGAGCCGTTCGAACTGGGCCTGGTGGAGCACCGTCGATGGGGCCTCCCCTTGTTCGGCCGTGCGCCGGTGGGTGTGCGCTACATTGGACCGATGACCGTTAACCACTTACCCCATCGCACCCTGGGTCGTCGGGGGCTTTCAGTCTCTGCGCTGGGACTCGGCTGCATGAGCATGTCCCAGTCGTATGGGAAGGCTGACGAGGGTGAGTCCCTGGCGACGCTGGAAGCGGCGTTCGACAGTGGAGTCGACTTCTTCGACACCGCCAACGCCTACGGTGATGGGCACAACGAGCGGCTGCTCGGTCGGTTTCTCCGCGGTCGCCGCCCTCGGGTCAAGTTGGCGACCAAGTTCGGGATCGTGCATGACTCCACGTCCAACACTCATGTGTGCGGCCGGCCCGAATACGTCCGCCAATGCTGTGAGGAGTCACTGGAGCGGCTCCAGACCGACTACATCGACCTCTATTACCAGCACCGCGTGGATCCCCATGTCCCCATCGAAGAGACGGTCGGGGCGATGGGCGAGCTGGTGGACGAGGGCAAGGTCCGATTTCTGGGGCTCTCGGAGGCGAGCGCCGACTCCCTGGAGAGGGCGGCTCGGACCCATCCAATCTCGGCTCTGCAGAGCGAGTGGTCCTTGTGGACGCGCGATCTGGAGGAGGAGGTGCTGGGTGTGGCCCGCCGCCTGGGTATCGGGATCGTCCCCTACAGCCCCCTGGGGCGGGGCTTCCTCTCAGGCAAGATTACCTCCGCCAAGGACTTTGGGGAGGATGACTTCCGGCGCCACAATCCTCGCTTCGAGGGTGAGAACTTCCAGCGCAATCTGGTCCTGGTGGATCTGGTCCGGCGGGTGGCGGAGGAGAAGGGGATCACCCCCGCTCAGCTGGCTCTGGCATGGCTGCTGGCGCAGGGCCAGGACGTTGTTCCCATCCCTGGAACCAAACGGAGGACCAATCTTCAAGAGAACCTGGCCGCGATCGAGGTGGTGTTGACGCCGGGGGAGCAGGAGCGCCTCTCCAGCCTGCTTCCGCCCGGCAGCGCCGCTGGCACCCGCTATCCCGATGCCGGGTACCGGTACGGGTCCAGTCCCCCGCTCGGTCGGGGGTAGGCCCACGACTCAGCGGGCCTTCTGAGCCCTCTGGGCTGCGCCACCCGTGGCACGGCATAGCCGCCCGTGCCGTGCCCCGTTGGCAGAGGCCAGCTGATCTGGTGGCCCAAGAGGTCCGCCGCCGTCCGGCGGGTGCGGGCAGGGTCGGCCCGGCCACGGTCTGATTGCCTCTTATCCGTCGGCGACGGCATCGGAATCCGGGTCCGGCCTGGGGATCTGTCGCCGACGCGTCAGCTGCGCCGGGCTCTCACCAGGCAGTCCCGCGTCAGCTCATCCACCGAGGCGATCCCGCTGAGACCAAGGGTCAGGTCGAGGTCGGCCAGCAGGCAGCGCAACAGGTGGCGCAGCCCGTCACCACCGCCAGCCGCCAACCCATAGACGAAGGGCCGGCCCAGCAGCACGGCCCGGGCTCCCAGCGCCAGCGGCTTGATGATGTCCGCCCCGCCCCGGAATCCCGAGTCGAAGAGCACCAGGTGGCCGGGCGCCGCGGCGGCGACCTCCGGTACGCAGTCCAAGGCCGGCCTGGCTCCATCCACCTGCCGCCCGCCATGGTTGGATACGATCACGCCGTCAAGACCGTGTTCAACCGCTTGGCGGGCATCATCGGGATGGCAGATCCGTTGCCACTGCGTGAACTCCAGTGAGCCCACTGCTGGTGACACCCCTCGCGGGGTTCCTCCCCCATTGCTGGGTTCGGTTCTGGCCTCACCGCGAACCGCCCGCGCCGAAGCGCTGGTCTTACATCCACTCCCCAGGTGCCCGGTCGTCCGAGCATCCGAGCCGTCGCCTGTACCATCCCGAGATGGCCCGAGAACGAACGGGGCCGTGGCTCCAACTGAGCCACAACTGGCATGATCCGGCCAGTCGCGGAGGTTCTGGGCCGCGTTGACGTCCCGGTCGACCAGTTCCCCGGTGACCGCACACACCAGCATCTTGTCGAGCTTGTGCTTCGCCACCAGTCGGCAACCGCAACCGTGGTGTACCTGGCTGGAGGGAAACCAGCGCTCAGCGACGCCGAGCTTCGACCCGA
>JAJYWT010000057.1 GCA_021791345.1 bacterium | reverse complement strand
CCGGGATCGTCGTCACCCGAGGTGCTCCGGCACCGGATCCCAGACGAGGTCCCCTACCGCGCCTTCTACTCCGGGCCCCGTCCTCACGGACGCTGTCTTCTGGGCCTTGGCAGGGGGAGGCGGGGAGCGCTCTGGGTGGACCTGGACTCCTGCCCGCATCTGCTGGTGGGCGGCATGACCGGAGGGGGCAAGAGCGTCTTCCTGCGCCAGGCCTTGACCTTCCTCTGCTGCGAACACCCACCCGAGCGGCTCCAGCTTGCCCTCATCGACCTCAAAGGCGGCGTCGAGCTCGCCCACTTCAGCTACCTGCCCCACTCCCTCTACCCGGTGGCGGACACCGTGGCGGCAGCCGCGGAGACCCTGAGCCTGGTCCGGGAGGAGCTGGACCGGCGGCTCACCGTGGTGAGGCGCGCGGTGGAGGCGGGGGACTCAGCTGCCCCAGCCGGTTGGCCGCGGATCCTGGTCGTGGTGGACGAGGTGGCGGAGATGACCGTCCGCGACCTCGGCGACGACCGGGCCGCCCGTGCCGCCCAACAGGCGGCCACAGGGCGGATCTGTGAGATCGCCAGGCTGGGGAGGTCGGTGAACATCCACCTCGTCTGCTGCACCCAGCGTCCGGATGCCGAGGCGGTGCCGGGGCAGCTGAAGGCCAACCTCGATGGCACGGTGGCCTTCCGGGTCAGAGCCGCCGTCAACAGCTTCATCCTACTCGACAGCGACCGGGCTTCCCTGCTGCCGCCGCACCCGGGACGGGCGCTCTTCGCTCACGAGACCGTGGAGGAGTTCCAAGCGGTTGACTGCTCGCTGGAGGAGAGCCGCCGGCTGCTGCTGGCGAGGTGGGGTTCGAGGAGCGTCTCACCCACCACTGGCCCTGTCACACAGTGGTGGGAAAGTACATGTCCGAGTTCAGACGAACTCTCGGACCCATCGTAATGGGAGAGCTCAAGATTCTGAGCGCTGGGGTGGACACGCTCCACTGCTCGGTCCGGGGGGAGCTCCAGGAAGGGCTGCTGGTGTTCCTCGAAGCACTCAAGGACGAGTCTCAGCGTACCAAGGAGCTCCAGGTGGTGACCTGGGGCGAGCAGTCCCTCTCGGTGGCCCTGCGTCCCCACGGCTGGAGGAGCTATCCGTTCTGGGCCAGCTCTCCCAACATCGAGGTGGCGATTGGGGCTTCCCCTCCATTCCCGCCGGTCTTCATCCAGGCGCACTCGGCCTATCTGCACTCCAGAGGAGCGGACCAGGCGGTGTCTGAGATCTCCCGGTGGCTGGCCGCCAATGTCATGCGAGACGAGCCCCAGCTCGCGATCTCCCGTCTTGACCTGTACTGCGACACCCAGGGCTGGTTGCCAGCCGTCGGGGACTTCGACAAGTTCCACTGCCGGGCCGTCCGTCGGCGCACCTACTCCGTGCCGGCCTACGACCAGGCCCACCTGAGGGGCCGCAGGGCGAGCGGCTTCGTCTTCGGAGGCGGCGACCTGATGGCCCGCTGCTACGACAAGACCCTGGAGCTCAGCGTCCGCAGCTCCGAGTGGCCCAAGGCGCTGTGGGTGGACTGGGACCAAGGTCAGCCCGTTTGGCGGGTCGAATTCCAGTTCCGCCGCCGCTCCCTGGTCTCCTTGGGGTGCTCGACTCCGGCCGAGGCCCTCGCCAGCCGTCAGGAGCTCTGGCGCTACGCGACCCAGTGGCTCTCCCTGCGGACTCCCACCACCGACTCGAACCGGTCCCGCTGGCCGGAGGCTCCGGCGTGGACCGTGATCCGCCAAGCCCAGCTAGGGTCGCCGGCATCACCGCTGGTGCGGGACCTGGTCCGGTCGGCTGACGAGCTGCGGATGATCCGGGGGCTGGTGGGCTACGCCTCCAGCCTGGCCGCTCTGGGGGCGGCACCCGGACTTGGAGCGGCGCTGGCCAGGACGGTGCCCGGCATCCCCGCCTACCTCGAGCGGAAGGGGGAGGACTTCGCCGCCATCGTGGCTCGCAAGCGCCGCCAGCGGGTCGAGGTCGTCGGCGCAAGAAGCTCTGCAACGTACGACCAAGAGTCTGACGGCCGAGCCGACCGCGGTGGCTTCGGCCACGGACCCTGGGGCGAGCGGACACGGGTGCATCCCAGTCGCAACGAGAGACTCCAGTCGTGAGCATCACGCTGGCGTCGGACAGGCTGCGAATCGAGCTCGCGCGCCGCGCCTGGGGGCAGGCCGAGTTGTCACGAGCCGCGGGGGTCAGCGCGCCTACTGTGCGGGCGGCGCTCTCGGGAAGGCCGATCGCTCCGCGGACGCTCCGGAGGATAGCCCTGGCCCTGGCAGCCGCCCCGCCACTCGCTGCGGTGGATTCGATCCTGCCCGCGGAGCCTGGCCAGCTGCGATAACGGCATCGGAACGGAGACCCCCGGGTTCGCGCTTAGTACCGGCTCGCAGCGAATTCAATCGGCGGACCGAACTTCGGGTCCGTCGCCTACTCGTGGCCCAGCAGGACTCGCATCGCAGCCTGGTAGTCGTCCGAGGTGTCGAGGTGGCTGTACACCCCTTGGATCATGGTCAGGTCGGAATGGCCCAGGATCCGCTGCAGGCTGATGATGTTGCCCCCGCGACGCAGCCACTCAGTAGCGAAGCTGTGGCGGAAGACGTGGGGGTACACACGCTTCTCGATTCCCGCCTCGCGGGCGAGCGCCCTGACGGCCTGCTCCAAGCCGCTCTTAGTCAGTGGTGGGTAGGCTCCGTCGGCTCCCTTGCGCAAGGCGACGAAGACGGGGTCGCGCCGCTCAGCTCCGCGAGCCCCCAGGTAACGGCGCAGGCGGCGGTAGAGGCCGGGCGCCAGAGGCACCACCCTGTCCCGACTACCCTTGCCTCGAACCTTGAGGGCGAACTCGGCGCGCCGTGGCTCCCAGAGATCTTCGGCGCGCAGGGCGAGGACCTCGCCCAGCCTGAGCCCACAGTCCGCGAGGACCCGGACGATTAGCTTGTCGCGCTCCGTCTTGGCCGCGTTCTCCATCACCTGGATCTCCTCGCGGGTGAGTACGTCCAAGACCTTCTGCTCCGGTCGAGGAAGCCTGGGGCTGGCGCCGACGTCAGCGGCGCCCCCCTCCGGAGTCTTGGCCCAGGCCAGGAACACTCGCACCGCTCTCACGTAGGAGCGGACGGTCGAGCGGCTGAGGGGCCCGTGTGCTCCTTGGCGCTCGATCAGACGGGCGGTGAAGCGGCCCACGACCTGGGGCGTGAGGTCACCCGGGTCGGTCACCCCCTCGTCTGCGCACCAGGGCAGGAACTGGCGATTCAGGGTAGCGTCATACCAGTCGACCGTCCGCACGGAGAGCCCCCTGGCTCGGCAGTCAGCGACGAAGTCTTGGGCCAGCGAGGTCAGAGGTCTTGATGGAGGGAGGCTTGCCTTGCGCAATCCCGTGTCCAGCGCTTTGGGAGAGGGAAGCGCTGTTCAGCAGCGCTTGACACCGTGAGTCTACCCCCGCCTTTTGCTGGATTGCAAGCGAGTCTGGCGCTGCTTTTCCCAATTCATTTGAACTGGAGTGGTGCGCCCAGAGGGATTTGAACCCCCGCAAACCCAGATCCGTAGTCTGGTGCTCTATCCGGGCTGAGCTATGGGCGCCGGAAGTACGATTCTAACCTTTGGTAGAGGAACGCCCCTGCCGGTTGCCTAGCTGTCGCCGGCCTGGAGTCCTGCCTCCAGGGCCCTGGTCGCCGCGATCCGGCACCCGACCTGGTCCAGAGCGGCGATCAGCTCCTCTCGCAGCGACTGGTCGAAGGGGATCGGATGATTGTCCAGCTCCCGCAGCAGCGCCGAGAGCTGGAGCGCCTTCTGCTCGATCTTGGCGACTAGCTCTCGAGCCGCCGGGCTGGTCGCGGTTATCGCCTCTACGCTCTCCAAATGACGCCTCCTCCTGAACCCGTCGCGGCGCACTGATCGGAAGGCCTGGCCCGATCCCCCGATTCCCCCATCCTATCGCCGACCCTGGCGGATGTCGATGACCTTCCCCTTCCCACTGCGCTCCTTCAGCCACCCGGCCGCGATGGGTGCGGCGAAAGTCGGCCGCAGATCCAAATCAGTGGCTCGTCAAGCAGTCGGTGACGCCTTGGCCGAGGGCGAGGGGGACGGGCTTGGAGACGTCGATGGCGACGGGCTCGGCGATGCCGAGGTACTGGGAGATGCGGAAGCGCTGGGCGAAGGAGTCACCGACGGACTGGCGGACGGGCTCGGGGAAGGGTTGGCCGAGGGGCTCGCCGACGGGCTGGGCACGGCGGTGGGGGTGGGCTTGCTCACGACCCCGACCGCCGGCGGCGGGTTCAGGACCGCGGGTAGGCTTCCCGCGCCGCTTCCACCGCCAAACGGCTGGGGTCCCGGCGGACTGGCCGCGGCGAAGGCGATGATCAGGCTGGCGAAGGCCGCGACCGCCAGGCCCAGGGGGATCGCCGCGATCGAGGAGCGGCTCTGATACCCGTTCCCAGTGGACCGGGAGGAGTTGAGGTATATCCGCCGCATCGGGGTCAGGTGAATCCCCTCCGCCGCCAGACTGGCCCAGGGGGCGCAGAGGTACACCGATGCCTGAAAGAGCAGCAGCACCGCCAGCACCGACGTGGTGAAGCTGAAGGCCCGCACCTCCATCGCCGCAGCGGCGAGCACGGCCGCGACCGCCAGGGTGGTCTCGAACCGCGAGGATCGCAGCGCCTGGGCCCAGCTGCTGATGCCTTCCCGCCGCTTGGGGGTGCGCAGGAAGCTGGCGCGCGAGACCAGCAGCCCGCGGATGTCTGCCAAGGTCACGGTCCAGCTGAGCGCGAACCAAACGCGCAGGGCCGCCCCCGCGTCCCTCCAGGTGAGGCGACCGCTGGCACGGAGCGCCCACACCGCCCGGAGCAGGCCGAAGACGAGGAACAGAAGTGGGATGACCAGGACCGCTCCGGTGATCTGAGCCACCGGGAGACGGTCATGGGCGGCCGTGGCGACCGCCGTGCCCAGCAGCAGCAGGGTGAAGGTCGCCAGCATGGCGTCCCCGAACCACTGGATGGCTCCCACCAGGTAGTGCGCCCGCTGCGCCCTGGTCAGGCGCAGTCGGTGTGGCGCCAGCGGCACCAGTTCGCGCCAGTGCTGGCGGAGGATCTGGATGCCCCCCAGGGCCCAGCGGAAGCGTTGTTTCTTGAGCCCGTCGAAGGTGAGGGGCATGAGTCCCTCGCCCCATGTCTGCTGCAGATAGACCCCGCGATATCCGCGGCCCAGAATGCGCAGGCTGGCCTCGGCGTCCTCGGTGATGCAATCGGGGTTCCAGCCCCCGATCTCATCCAGCACCGAGCGCCGGATAAGCCCCATGGTGCCGCAGAAGATGATGGCGTCGCGGTGGGCGCGGGCGGGCATGGTGATGTCGAAGAAGTACCGGTAACTGTGGAAGAGTCCGCGCAGGTAGGTGTCGTCCTCCCAGTCGCGGTAGTGCTGGGGGGTTTGCACGAAACCGACCGAGGGATCGGCGAAGTGGCCCACCGTCGCCTGCAGGAACCCGGGCTGGACCACATAGTCGGCGTCCACGATCGCGATCACCTCGACGTCCGCGGGCAGCTGGCGGGTGGCCTCGTTGAGGGCGCCGGCCTTGAAGCCGGGCCAAGGGTCCAGGTGGAGGAAGGTGAAACGTTCGCCGAGCTCCTGGCACAGCTGTTGAATCGGCATCCAGACCGAGGGGTCCTTGGTGTTGTTGTCCACCGCCTGGACCAGGAAGTTGGGGTAGTCGAGCCGGGAGAGCGCGACCAGGGTCTCGCGCACCAGCTCGACGGGCTCGTTGTACATCGGCACCTGCACGGCCACTCGAGGCAGGTAGCCCTCGGGCGCCGGCGCGGGGGAGACGGGCACTCTTCTCCGTCCCAGGACGTCCAGGATCTCGAAGAGATAGGAGAGGGCCAGGCCCATGGCGGCGATCTCCGCGACCACGATCAGCACCGACCCCAGCAGCACCACCACCAAAAGGTGCGGGATCACCGCCTGGAAGACCGTGACGGCGATGGAGTAGGCGAGGTACAGCAGGAAGGCCGCCATCGCCGACGTGAAGAGGAGCCGCGCCAGCCAACTCCATCCGCGAAGCAGGGCGCGGGTCGCCACGGTCGCGGCCAGAAGCACGATCGCGACCCCGATTGCCAGCTGGGACTGGCCGGTGATCCAGCTCGTGAGCCAGGCGGAGGCGGCCAGCACCACCAGGGACAGGGGTGCGCCGAAGAGCGCGGTCGCGCGCACCGCGCCCGGGAAGATGGCGACCACGGTCGCCACCACGGACGTGATCGCCGCGGCCAGCATCAGGTCGAAGAGCATCTATCGGTCCCCCCCGGTGCCGGCGTCATTGGCGAGGCTGCAACTCATGGCCTGGACTTCTGGGTCCCGCCCAAGGTGAGCATGAAGTAGCACGCCACCAACACCGCCGCCACCGTGTATGCGATCACGGCGAGCACCCGGGGCCAGTCGTGTGCCTGCCCCACCCGTGGAGCGTCGGGACTGGCGATCCCCCGCAGCGCCGACGCCAGCGAGTTGCCGACCGGAGCGACCGTCGTCACGAACGAGCCCCGGCCAGGGCCGTCGGCTCGCAACAGGAAGGCGGTCGCGAGGAACAGGTCCGCGACCGTGGCCGCGAGCCAGGTCAGCTCCCGCAGCCGGGAGCCCCGGTCCTGAGCCAGACTGCCTGAAATGGGACTGGTGGGGTCGGGGCGGGACGCGCCCTCGGGCCTGGAGCGCCGCTTCGCTCCCCCACCACGGTGGAGAGCGGTGGCGGCTGAGGAGTTGGGGGCGGCGCCGACCAGGGCGCGGTCGACCGGGGACGGCTCCATCGGGCCAAACAGGGATCGGTCGAGCTTCGCAGGCAGTGCGGAGTCCTCCTTGAGTCATCTGCGCCAGCTGGGTCAAGGCGGGCGCCCGCGGTCGGCCGGCACCGCTCCCCACTTCCACCAACGCCTCCTCGCCGTGGGAGTTTCAGCGTTGACCCCGGCGGCTTGGCCGACGCGCCGGAGCGGGCTCGAGGTTCCGGATCTCCGCCGCCCAATTGGATATACTCGGGCGCGCGCTGCGGCCCTGCCGCCAGCGGTCGGCGCGGATGGCGGAACTGGCAGACGCGCGGGGCTTAGAACCCCGTGGGGCAACCCGTCCGAGTTCGACCCTCGGTCCGCGCACCACATATGAGAGGTTGAGAAGGACCATGACCCCACGTCCCGCCGACGCTCCAGCCCTTGACGTCGAGGTGGAGCGACTCCCCGATTCCCAGGCCAAGTTGACAGTGGTCGCTCCGGTGGAGCGGGTGGAGAAGGGGATATCCCGGGCTGTGGGCAGGCTGGCGGGTCAGGTGAGGCTCCCGGGCTTCCGGCCCGGCCACGCACCCGCCGCGGTCCTGGAGCGGGCGGTCGGGTGGGAGGCCATCCAGCAGGAGGCGGTCGATCTGCTATTGCCCGAGCTCTACGCCGAGGCGATCCGTCAAGCCGATCTCGAGCCGGTCTCACAACCTCAGGTCGCGGAGGCCCAGCTGGAGCGCGGGGAGCCCTTCCGGTTCGTGGTGACGGTGGGTGTGCGTCCACCGGTCACGCTGGGCGACTATCACCAGCTCCGCGTTCCGGTGGAGGTGAAGCGGGTGGCGGATGAGGACATCGACACGACCATCGCCGAGCTCCGCCAGCGGTATGCCCAGCTGGTCGACGTGGACCGCGCCGTCGAGGCCGGCGACGTTGTCACCGCCGAGCTGACCATGCTCCACAACGGCGAGCCGGTGGGCGCCCCCGATCAGGTTCAGACGCTGGATTTGGAGCGAGGCGGCCTGATTCCGGGGATGGCGGAGCAGCTGGTGGGGGCGGTGGCCGGTGGAGACCCGGTGGAGATCACCCTGACGATGCCCGAGGACTATTCGCGGGAGGAGTTGCGCGGCGAGCTGGTGACCATCACCGCCAAGGTGACCCGGGTGCAGGCCAAGGAGCTGCCGGCCCTGGACGACAATCTGGCCGCGATCGTCGGCCGGGGGGAGACTCTGGCCGAGCTGCGCGAGTACATCAGAGAGCAGATAGCCGCGGGGAACGTCCGGGAAGCCGAGCAGGCCCAGGTCGCGGCGGCACTGGAGGAACTTCTGGGGATCACCAAGGTGGATGTCCCCGAGAGCATGATCCAGGCCGAGATCGACCACCAGCTCCGCGACTTCAGCCGCAGGCTGGAGGAGGGGGGGCTGACCCTGGAGGCCCTCCTGGCGGCCCAGGGCTCCAGCCTCGAGCAGCTGCGGGGGGAGCGTCGCCAGCCCGCCGTGCAGGCCGTGCGCCTGGACCTGGCCCTGAGTGAGGTGGTCCGGCGCGAGCAGATCTCGGTGTCGGACGAGGAGGTGGACGCCGCTCTGGCGGGGCTGATCCCGAAGGGATCCTCCAAGGCGGACCGGCAGCGTTTGCGGGAGGCGTTCCGCCGCGAACTCGAAATCGGCAAGGCGCGGGAGCTGGTGGCCGCGCTGGCCCGCGGCGACAGCACCGACCAAGCGTCCACGGGGAGTTGATTTCGCGGCCGCGGGTATACTCGCCTCGGAGGTCACCGTGACCTCTTGATGAGTTCGGGCTGATTCCAGGAGGAGACCATGGCCCTCATTCCGATGGTCGTTGAGACCACCACCAGGGGCGAGCGAGCCTTTGACATCTACTCCCGGCTGTTGAAGGACCGGATCATCTTCATCGGTACCGCCATCGACGACCAGATCGCCAACCTGGTCATGGCCCAGCTGCTCTACCTGGAGAGCGAGGACCCCGAGCGCGACATCAGCCTGTACATCAACAGCCCCGGCGGGTCGGTGTCGGCGGGGCTGGCCATCTACGACACCATGCAGTACGTCAAGCCCAAGGTCAGCACCTTCTGCATGGGGCTTGCCGCCTCCTTCGGATGCATCCTGCTGGCGGGCGGCGAGGCCGGGCAGCGTTTCAGCCTGCCCAACACCAGGATCATGATGCACCAGCCGAGTGGCGGCTTCCAGGGGCAGGCGTCGGACATTCAGATCCAGGCCCAGGAGATCCTGCGGCTCCGCCGCACCATCGACCAGATCCTGGCGCATCACACCGGCAAGCCGGTGGAGCAGATCACCCGCGACTCCGACCGGGACTTCTACATGTCGCCGGAGGAGGCGCTGGAGTACGGGCTGATCGATCACATCCTGACCAAGGAGCACCCGGCGGGCGAGAGTGCCAACGGCAAGCCGCAGGCGCTGCCGGAGAAGGCGGCCGAGGCGGCCCCGGCGGGGCACTGAGGAGCACCGGAGATGGGAGACCTGAAGGACCTCGGGCGGCGCCCGGCCCGGGGCGGTCGCGACCGCCGCGGGGTGATGCGGCTGGTCCGCCGGGTGGGGTCGCGGTGTGATTTCTGCGGCCGGCTGGCGCTGGCGGTCGCCGTGGAGTCGAGCCGGGAGGGCCGCCAGGTCTCCATCTGCAGCCGTTGCGTCGGGGAAGCCGCGCGCCGCATTCATCCGCAGGGTGGGGGAGACGCCGCGTGACCGACTCGACGGACCGCCGCCGCCACACCCGGTGCTCCTTCTGCAACAAGGGCCAGGAGCAGGTCCGCAAGCTCATCGCCGGGCCCGGGGTATACATCTGCGACCAGTGCATCGAGCTCTGCCAAGAGGTGCTGGAGGAGGAGAACAAGGGCCCGGCGGCGCGCCGTCCGCGCACCAACGCGGTGCCCAGCCCGCAGGCCATCTGGGATTCGCTGAATCAGTACGTGGTCGGTCAGGACCAGGCCAAGAAGGTGCTCGCGGTGGCGGTCTACAACCACTACAAGCGCATCAACAACGCCCGCGAGACCAGCGACGTCGAGTTGCAGAAGTCCAACGTATTGCTGGTGGGTCCGACCGGCTGCGGCAAGACCCTGCTGGCGCAGACCCTGGCCAAGATCCTGGACGTCCCCTTCTCGATCGCCGACGCTACCTCGCTCACCGAGGCGGGCTACGTGGGCGAGGACGTCGAGAACATCCTGCTCCGGCTCATCCAGGCAGCCGACTTCGATATCGCCAGGGCGGAGCGGGGGATCATCTACATCGACGAGATCGACAAGATCACCCGCAAGTCCGACAACCCCTCGATCACCCGGGACGTCTCCGGGGAAGGGGTGCAGCAGGCGCTGCTGAAGATCCTGGAGGGCACCATCGCCAACGTGCCCCCGCAGGGCGGACGCAAGCACCCTCACCAGGACTTCATCCAGATCAACACCGGCAACATCCTGTTCATCTGTGGGGGCGCGTTCGAGGGTTTGGAGCGGTTGATCGAGCAGCGGGTCGGCCACCGCACCATCGGCTTCAGCAGTGACCCGGGCGGCAAGCGGACCAAGGAGAGCACCCAGATCCTGCAGCAGCTCCAGGCCCAGGATCTGCTCCGCTACGGACTGATTCCGGAATTCGTGGGGCGGCTGCCCATCGTGGTGGCGCTGCAGAGCTTGGATGAGGACGACATCACCCGGATCCTCACCGAGCCCAAGAACGCCTTCGTCAAGCAGTACCAGAAGTTCTTCGCCCTCGACGACGTCGAGCTGGTGTTCGAGGAGGCGGCCCTGCGCGCCATCGCCAGCCAGGCGTTGGCTCTGGGCACCGGAGCGCGCGGCCTCAAGAGCATTCTGGAGTCGGTGCTGCTGAGCAGCATGTTCGAGGTGCCCTCGCATCCGGAGATCAAGCGCTGTGTGATCACCGAGAAGTCGATCCTGGAGTCGACCGAGCCGGAGCTCTTCCCCGAGGACGAGCCGCAGGCTGTCAGCGCCTGATCTCGACCCGGTGATTCCTCGCCGACCGCGTCGGTCGGTAGACTGGAAGGCTCAGCCAGCACGATTCGTGGAGCCCTCGTCGGGGCGCCCACAGGTCGCTTTCAGGATCATCACTTGACCATGTCTTCCACACCTTCGACTCAAATCGTCTCCGCCAACCTCGGCTACCCGCGCATCGGCCGAAGCCGGGAGCTCAAGTGGATGCTGGAGGGGTACTGGTCCGGCAAGCTTGGCCGCGAGGAGCTGGTCGAGCGTGCCCGGGCCCTGCGGGCGGACCGTTGGCAGGAGCAGCGCTCCGCCGGCATCGACCACATCCCCAGCAACGACTTCTCGCTCTACGACCACGTGCTGGATCTCTCGCTGACCCTGGGGGTGGTTCCCGAGCGCTTCGAGGCGCTGCGCGGCGGTGATCCCCTGGACCTCATGTTCGCGATGGCCCGGGGAGCCAGCGTCGGCGGCCGTGAGCTCGCGGCGCTGGAGATGACCAAGTGGTTCGACACCAACTATCACTATCTGGTGCCTGAGCTGGGGCCGCGCCAGGAGTTCTCTCTGGCTTCCCTCAAGCCGGTGGAGGAGTTCCAGGAGGCCCTCGCTTTGGGTATGGAGACCAGACCGGTCCTGCTGGGGCCGGTCAGCTACCTGAGGCTGGCCAAGGGGACCACGCCCGGCCTGTCGACCCTGTTGCTTCTCGACCAGCTGCTCCCGGTCTACGCGGAC
>JAJYWT010000144.1 GCA_021791345.1 bacterium | reverse complement strand
CGGTCTCCAGCATCAGCCCCATAGAGGCGTTCCAGGGGCGCAGGCGGACCAGGCTTTCCCTGGACAGCAGCCCCACGTTGGTGTGGGGCAGAAGCCCCAGGCGCATGGCGCGGCGGCAGACCTCCACCACGACTTCCACGAACTCGGCCTCGCCCCCCAAGCCCAGGTCCGGCAACAGCCAGGGCCGCTCGCCCGACATGATCAGAACCTCGCGGCAGCCCCACCGGGCCGCGCTGGCCAGGTGGCGGTCCACCTCCTCCCAGCTGATCAGCCCCCCCTGGTCGCGGCGGTACTCGCAGTAGCCGCAGCGACGGTAGCAGCGGTAGGTGACGTCGATCGTGTAGCTGCGGCTGAAGGTCAAGTAGCGCTGGTGGTACTCCGGACGGTGCCGGGTGGCCACCCCGGCCGGAGCCGGGACCACCGCGTCGTAGGCCATGCGGACGATTATGGAGGAAGCGGGGACTCAGACCGAGGCGGGCAACCCGTGCCCCGGGTACATGATCCCGTACTTCTCCACGTAGGCGTCCAGCGCCTGGAGGAGCTGGTGCTGGAAGGTGAGCCGCTCCACCAGTTGGGATTGCGAGCCCAGCCCCCCGCCGCCACTGAGCCGGCGCTGGATCCAGGGGGGGATCAGCTCGACCAAGTGGGTGCCGCCGCCCGTGAGGATGACGGTCTCCGGGCGAGTGTCCTCCACCCGCAAGCCCACCCGCAGCAGGATCCCGGTCTTGGTCGCCAGCGCCCAGACCCGCTCCCAGTGTCCGGGGTCGCGCTGCAGCCGGTTGGGGCGCGAGTAGCGAATGGCGGGGTCGTTGATGATGCTGGTGTTGGCATCGCCCCAGCGGACCAGCCGCTCCACCACGGGCTGGTCCAGGTCGGCGGCCACCGCCAGCACCAGGGAGGCGCAGCGGTCGTCCAGGTCCGGTGGCAGCAGGGCATTGCCCTGCCGCTCCGACATGATCAGCACCTCCACGATGCTGGCATGGCGCAGGCAGTAGGCGCGTCCGTCCACCACCTTCAGGTGCTCCTTGCAGGCGACCCAGGAGCAGTCGACCGCCCGCCGGTCGCGGTAGAGGCAGCGGTAAGCCTCCTGATTGGGGCAACCCGGGTGGTCGCACCCGCCGGCCTCCGCCTCACCGTAGCGAATCTCCGGCTCCGGGTCCGGGGTCGCCGACTTCTTGGCCATCTCGAGAGGGCCCCCTCTGAATGCGCTTGCCGGCAGCCGGGTCCACCGCCCTGCACGGCAGAACCGGCCGGAACTGGAGGCAAGATAGCAGAGGGAGAGCGCGATCACAACGCGGCAGCCCCCAGTCCGCGAAGATGTGACCGAACCTTCAGTCCGGACCGGCGCCCGCCACCTCATCACCCGCCTCGAAGAGCGACCGGCGCAGCGCCACCTCGGCGCTCTCCCGGGTCCAGCCGCGCGGCGGCGGGCCGGCCACCGCCTCCCCGCTTCTGGAGGCGCACCAGGTGGCCAGACGGCGCAGCGCCCGACTCTGGGATCGCACGAAGAGCGGATCCACCGGGGCCCCGTGCCCGGGCACGATGATGGACGGGTGCAGCTGGAGCAGCTGGTCGATCCGGTCCGCCCAGCCGAGCGGATACGAGTCCTCCAGCTGAGGCGCCCCGCTCTCCTCCACCAGGTCCCCCGCGATCAGGAGGGACCGGCCAGGCAGCCACACGACCACGTCGTGATCGGTGTGCCCGCGTCCCACCACCTGGAGCTCGGCCACCAGGCCGCCGAGATCAAGTGATTGCCGACTGTCCACGACCCTCCACGCCGGGAGGATCGGAGTCATCTCCAGGGCCCGGGCGAACCGGGGCTCGCGGCTCCGCCACCATGTCGCGACATCCTCCCGCTGCTGGGGTCCGGTGGCCGCCAGGTCGGCCACGCATCCCCTGGACGCCCAGATTTCGCAGCCCTCGAAGGCGGAGTTTCCGAAGCAGTGGTCGTAGTGGGCATGGGTGTTCACGACCAGCTGGGGTCGAGCGCCGGCGAGAGCGCCGACTTCCTCGTGCAGGCGCTGTCCCTCGATAGCGGAGCTGCCGGTGTCGACCACCAGGGCCCGATCCTCGCCCAGCACCAGCACACAGTTCACGTCGACGGGCGCGCCCACATGCCGCAGCACACCCGGGGCAACCTCGCTCCAGTAGGTGGTCGCCATCACCGGATCGAGTCTAACCTCAGCTGGTCGCCTCTTCCGCTGCGGCCCGCGCTCGATCGGACCTCGGGCGAGCGTTGAGCCGCTTCACACCCGGGCTGGCCCAGTCGGAGCGAGCCCCGGGGAAGGCATGACCTGACGGCCGCGCGGCGGCCCCGCGAGGGCGCGCCACCAGCCGGCGATCAGGCTCCGGCGGCCACCGCCTGTGCCCAGGTGTACGCGTAGGACACCGACGAACTGGGCACGAGCACCCACTCCAGGGTGCAGGAGTTGAAGAAGCTGATCCCGGCGACCGGGGCGCAGGCCGCCCCTCCGACCCAGGTGTAGCCCGCGGGCGCGGCCCAGGTGCCGGATCCGGTGTTCAGCAGGATGTTGTCCCGGTGCCCCCAGCAGCCCGCGGAGTTCTGGGCGGTGCAGTCCTCGTTGTTCGAGCCCGGCCCGTCGTTGTACATCCAGTCGAAGGTGGCCCCGGCGGCACCGTAGTCCTCCGCCCACACGCTGGCGAACGCTATCGCTCCCCGCACCCCGAGCCCGTTGGGGTCAGAGCTGGTGTCGGCTCCCTGCTGCGCGTTGGAGTTGGCGGCCGAGGTGAGCCCATGGATCGCGGGCAGGCCCCGGCTGACCCGCTCCGCATCCGCGAGCACGAACTCCTGGACCGGCTGGCTGAGGCTGGCGAAGTCGGAGGGCAGCTGCAGGGCGGGCACCCCCTCGTCCTCCTGGGCGGCCCGGATCGCGGCCAGCTCCGCGTTGAGGCAGGCGCTGGCGGTGTACCCGTCGTTGAAGCAGGTGCCCGCAAATGAGTCGGGCAGATTGGTCTCGGGGTTGCTGGTGACGGTGGTGCTGGCGCTCGCCATCACCCCCTGGAAGACCCCGGGCTCCGAGCTCGCCCAGACCAGGATCCGGTAGGTGCCCAACGCCATAGTCCTGGTCGGGTACCCGAAGGTGGACTCGCTGATCGAGGCCGCCCCCAGCTGCCAACCGGTGGAGCCGGGAGACTGGTACCAGAAGGTGTAGGCGGGGACCGTGCCATCAGGGCAGGTGGCCTTGGCGGTCACCGTGATCTGGCCCCCGAAGCTGGGTGCGTTGGTCACCGCCACCTCCAGGTTGGTGCAGGTGGCAGGGACGCTGGCGGTGCCGGTGCTGGGGGCGAAGTATCCAAACACATCCACCACCGCATCGGCCCTGCCTGCGGAGTCCTGCAGCGCCAGGTCGCCGCCGGTGTTCAGGGTCGCGATGTCGAGGTTGGCGGCGGTCTCCCCCGCGGCCCAGTTCAGGTCGGAGGTGCCAGCGGTCGAGGCGGACGGCCCGGCTGAAAGGAACCCCGCCACCGTGGTGTTGGTGACGGTGAGGTTGGCGACCACCGCGGTCGCCGCGCCGGCGACCGGCCCGACTCCCGCCATCTGGGCGGTCAGGGACTGGCCGGTCCGCAGGGTGCCCCCGTCAACCCGGGTGTCGACCATCCGCCGGGGCGACACGGGGTAGAAGAGGCTGGCACCAGGAGTGCTGGCGTCGCTGGTGAAGTAGCCACTCACGTCGACCGCGACGTCGGTCGAGCCGCTCTGGTTGTAGACCGAGACCGTGCCGGCGGGGCCGAGGGGGACGATCGCTCGGGCGGCCACCGTCTCGCCAGAGCGCCAATTGAGGTTGGAGGTTCCCGGCCAACCCACCCCACCTGGGTAGACGGCCAGAAAGCCCGCGGAGGTGGTGTCGGTCGCGGTCACGTTCAGGACCACCGCGGTGGCCCCGCTGCTGGGGACGCCGCCTCGACCCGCCACCTGAATGGCCAGGGAGGACCTCGGGCCCAGGGTGCGGCCGGAGTCGGCCTCGCCACTCCCCGGCCTGGTGTCGGCGATCCGGCTCGGCGTCAGTGCCACGTAGGAGCTGTTGGTCGACCCACCCGCAGGAGCGAAGTAGCCCTGGAGATCCACCACCACCTGGGTTGCGCCGGTGGAGTTGTGGATGACGATGGCGCCTCCGACTCCCACCGGGACGATCGCCAGATTCGCGACCGTTTCACCGGCGCTCCAGTTCAGATTGGAGGCGAGCGGTGCGCTCTCTCCCGCGGGGTAGAGAGTGAGATAGCCGGCTGCGGTCGTGCCCGTGACGGTGACGTTCAGGGCAACCGCAGTGGCACCGACCGGGACCTCCGCCGTGCCCGCCACCTGCAGGTCGCGGCTCGCACCCGGCCCCAACGGGCCTCCGTGGGCCCGTGTGTCCAGAAGGCGGGTCGGAGTAAGGGGTTGGTAGGCTCCGCCGGTGGTCGCCGCGAGGGCCGAGATGCCTCCCTGGGCCATCCCCGCCGCCATGCCGCCCACGACGATGACACCGACGCAGAACCATCTCGTGAAGCGCTCCCTCATGCCCGGATTGGACCATCAGGAGGGCCGTTCGCAACCCCTAGCGGCGAGCTCGTTGCAGGGTGCGACGCGATGTGGGGTGACGGTCACCGCGAGTGCGTTTTTCGTCAGTTCTCCCGACCGCTCCAGGCGCCCTCCGGCGGGTGCCAGCCCGACCCGGAAGTTGCTTCGTCGAACCGCCCGAGGATGTGCCCCCGCTATGGGAGGCGGCTGTAACCGGGGACAGTCAGGAATTCGATGTAGTCGGGGCCGAGCGCGACCTCGGTGAAGAGCTCCAGGGCCGGCCGGCGGGCCGGGTTCTCTCCCAGCCGATCGAGCGCGAGCTTGGTGACCCGCTCGTCCAGGCGTCCGTGTTTGCGCCACTGCCAGATCTGGGACCTGGAGATCTCGGCGGTTGCGGCGTCCTCCATGAGGTTGTCGATGGCCACCGCGCCCTGTCCGCCGAGCCAGGAATCGAGGTAGCGCACCGCGACCGAGACATTGGTCTCGATGCCTCGTCGAGTCACCTGGCCGGGGGTCGCCGCTACGTTCAGGAGCGCGGAGCCATCGAGCTGCACGTCCGCTCGCAGCACGCCGAGCTGGTTGGGCTCGCCCCGAAGCACGTCCTCGAAGACGGAGTGGGCGGTGGCCACCAGGTCAGGATGCGCGACCCAGGTGCCGTCGAACCCCTGGCCCGCCTCCCGAACCTTGTCCTCGGCGACCCGCTTCAGGGCCAGCCGGGTCCCCTCGGGGTCGCTGCGATTGGGCACGAATGCGGCCATCCCGCCGATGGCGTGGGCCCCCCGGCGATGGCAGGTGCGCACCAGGAGGTCGGTGTAGGCGCGCATGAACGGGACGGTCATGGTGACTGCCGCCCGATCGGGCAGGACGAAGTCAGGACGGGAGCGAAACTTCCGGATCACCGAGAACAGGTAGTCCCAGCGACCGGCGTTCAGCCCCACGCAGCGGGAGCGCAGCTCGAAGAGGATCTCGTCCATCTCGAAGGCGGCCAGGATGTTCTCGATGAGCACGGTGGTGCGGATGCAGCCGGCGGGGAGGCCCAGCTCCTCCTCGGCGAGCTGGCAGGCCAGCTCCCAAAGGCGGGCCTCCAGGTGGCCCTCCAGCTTGGGCAGGTAGAGATAGGGACCGCTGCCCCGCCTGAGGAGCGCAGCCGCGTTGTGGAACACGAAGAGGCCGAAGTCGAAGAGGCTGGCCGACATCGGGCGGCCGTCGACCAGCACGTGCTTTTCCTCCAGATGCCAGCCCCGGGGCCTCACCAGCAGGGTGGCGGGGTGCTTGCCGAGCCGGTACTGCTTCCCGGACCGGGAGAGCGTGATGGTGCGCCGGACTGCGTCCATGAGGTTGCGCTGGCCCTCGACGCAGTTGCTCCAGGTCGGCGAGTTGGCATCCTCGAAATCCGCCATGAAGGTCTGGGCGCCGGAGTTGAGGGCGTTGATGACCATCTTGCGCTCGACCGGCCCGGTGATCTCCACCCGCCGGTCCATCAGGTCAGCAGGGGCGGGGACGACCCGCCAGCCATCATCCTGTCGCAGGGCCTCTGAGTCGGCTGGGAAGTCGGGCAGCAGACCGCGGTCAAAGTCGAGCTGGCGCGCCTGCCGCGCGGCCAGCACCTCCAGGCGTTGCGGCCTGAGCCGCCGCTCCAACCCCTCGAGGAAGCCGAGCGCGCGATCGGTCAGCACCAGCTCCTGAGCGCTGCCCGCATCCGCCGAGACCGAGAGGCCCACGACGCCTTTCCCGCTCATCCGGTCGGGGTGGGGTGGAACTGCGCCTCCTCGGTTGAGCCCTTGAGCGCCACGGTCGAGGAGGCGCCCTGGGTCACGGTCTCCAGCACCTGGTCGAAGTAACCCGCTCCGACCTCGGCCTGGTGGCGGGTGGAGGTGTAACCCTGAAGCTCGAGCTCGAACTCGCGTTGCTGGAGATGGACGTAGGCGGTCATCCCCTCCGCGTGATACCCGTGGGCCAGCTCGAACATGGCAGCGTTGGCTACGTGGAAGCCGGCCAGGGTGACGAACTGGAAGCGGTAACCGAGCTCCCCGAGCCGCTGCTGGAATCTGGCCACCTCCGAATCGGAGAGGTGGCGCTTCCAGTTGAAGGAGGGAGAGCAGTTGTAGGCGAGCAGCTTGCCGGGAAACCGGGCGTGGATGGCGCTGGCGAAGGCAGCCGCCTCCTCCAGGTCGGGCGTGGAGGTCTCGAACCAGAGGGCGTCGGCGATCTTGGCGTATTCCAGGGACCGTTGGATGACCGGCTCCAGCCCCGGGCGGATCCGGAAATATCCCTCCGAGGTTCGCTCCCCGGTCAGGTGCTCCCGATCCATGGGGTCGATGTCGCTGGTGAGCAGGGTGGCGCTGAGCGCGTCGGTGCGCGCCACCAGCAGGGTGGGGACACCCTCCACATCGGCGGCCAGCCTGGCCGCCGCCAGGGTCCGCATGAACTGGCTGGTCGGCACCAGCACCTTACCGCCCAGGTGGCCGCACTTCTTCTCGGAGGCCAGCTGGTCTTCGAAGTGGACTCCGGCGACGCCGGCCTCGATCATCTGGCGCATCAGCTGGAAGGCGTGCAGCGGGCCGCCGAAACCGGCCTCAGCGTCGGCGACGATCGGGACCACCCACTCCCGGTCGTGCTGGCCCTCGGCCCAGGCGATCTGGTCGGCCCGGAGCATCGCCTTGTTGAGCCGGCGCGCCAGGCTGGGGGCGCTGTTCGAGGGATACAGGCTCTGATCCGGATAGGTCTCCCCATCCAGATTGGCGTCGGCCGCCACCTGCCACCCCGAGAGGTAGATAGCCTCCAGGCCGGCGCGAACCATCTGGACCGCCTGCTGCCCGGTCAGAGCCCCCAGCGCGGGCAGGTAGGACCGCGACTGCAACTGCTCCCAGAGACGCTCGGCCCCCCGCCGGGCCAGCGTGTGCTCGATGGGAAAGGACCCCCGCAGCCGCACCACGTCGGCCGCCGAATACGGGCGTTCGACCGACTTCCAACGGAGGCCAGACCACTCCTGCTCCAGCTCCTCCGCACCCGCCCAGCCGCGTTTCTCAGCGCCGTTGGCAGCCATCGACGGCCTCCCTTGACCGAGCCGTGCCCGCTTGGCCGGGCGGTGGTGAGCCGGGCGCCCACAGCTCGGGCGGCGCTGCCGCCAGCCGCCCGGACACCCGAATCCCTCCTCCCCGGCTGCTATCGGGCGTCCATTCGCTGACCCTACGGGGCCGAGCCCCGCTTGTCAATAGATCGGGTCCACCAAACAGTGGTACACGACCGTGGGCGGCTGCTCCGCATCGCCAACCCGGCGGCGACCGGGACGGGCGTCAGCCCGCCGGCGCCTGGAAGGCGAATTGCTGGGTGAGGCTGATGGGATTGCCCGAGTCGTCCATCAGGGTGGCCTCGATTCCGTAGGGCCTCTCGGTCGGCTCGGAGACGAAGGTCACGCCTCGGGCGACCAGCTCCGAGTGAGTGCGCCGGCAGTCGTCGGTCGCCAGCACTCCCACCTGGATAGCGCCGGCGCGGACGAGCTCTCGGAGTTTGGCCGCCGCCTCCGGCGGGCGCCCCATGTCACATGAGGCCAAAATCAGCTGGAAGTCGGGCTGCCCCTTGGGGCCGACGGTGAGCCAGCGGAATCCCGCTCCGGCCCCCTCGAAAACCTCTCCCATGGCGATGTCGACGCGCACCTCAAAGCCCAGCTTCTCGGTGTAGAACGCCTTGGCGGAGTCCTGGTCGAGCACGTAGACGGTGGTGTGGGAAACGTGGCTGATCACGGGTCTTCTCCTGTCCGGGCGGGCATCTCAGCGCGCCACGGTAGCACAGGGGACGCCGGAGTGGGTGGCCCGGATGGTCCTCAAGGGGCCGTGGGTCGCGGTCACATCAAGCCACGGGAGAAGCACAGGGGAGCGCGGCGGGTGCAGGTGCAGCTTGGCGAGTGGGCCGGAGCGACGGAGCGGCCGCACGAGCGCATTGGCCAAAGGGCAAGCCAGCACGATCGTTGGCGATTCGAGTCGGGCGGTCACGGACGCCTACGTGGACCATTGGCACCGGGCCGGCAAACACCAAGCGTGTCATCGGTGCGCGACCGGCCCAACACGCTACACAAGAACGACCAGCGGCTATCCCGGGCATCCGGCAACTGGCAGCCAGCAAGATCCTCAAGCCTAAGGTGATGATCAGGACCCGCCTGCGGGATCAGGCTGCCGCCACTTCGCAGACTTCCATGGCAGGGCCTGCCGGTGCCTCACCCGTCAGCAAGTGCGATGCCCGGTGCCGCCTTCCGGCCATCACGCCCACCCCAGGGCACCCAGGACCGTGGCACGCACGGCCGCGGCCCACTCCTCTCCAAAATCACGCTTCGCGCCACTCACCCGCAACACCGGAGCCTGGGGGACGCCAGGGCCCCTCACCTCAGCCCTTGCCCCCTACGGGCCATCGTCCGGTCCAGAGCCCGCGCCCGACCTTACCCAACGAGCGGGCGTCCGACGCTCGCTCAGCCGACACGGTAGTACTGAGGCGTGATCTCCGAAAAGACCCCCTGCGGCACCAAGCCGCGCAGGTCAGACTTGTACACCGTCAGTTGATAGGGTGAGGTCGGGAACCACGCGACGGGCAACTGCCTGGCCAAATAGTCCTGATACTTGAACAGGGCACTGATCTCCGCCTTCGCTGTGGGAGCAGTGTGCGTGGCCGCGATCAACGCCTCAGCCACGCTGGAGGAGTAGTCACCCTGATTGCTGTTCGAGCCCGGTAAAAAGAGCTCACCCCCCGTCGGCAGATAGTCCGGATCATAGACCCATGAGACTCCTGTATTCGCTTCAGTCGCCACCTGCCAATCCGAACATGGCGCAGCGAGGGTGCACCCCGCCGACACCACTCCCGTCACCTGATTGACTGGCTCTTCGCGAAGCTGTACATCGACACCCGCACCGCTCTGCATCGTCGACTTCAGAGCCGCCATTTCGTTGTCGAGCGCCGGGCTCCCTGTCGGATACAAAAGCTGAAGCGTCAATGAGGTATGGGGCTTGATCCCCGGTCCGCAGTCACCCTTCGCGCTTCCCGCTCGAGCACAATAGCTAAGGCCACCAGGGACCACATCCCAGCCATTCGCGCGCAGCAAGGAGGCCGCTCGGCTGACGCTGAAGGGATACACTAGACCGTTCGCTTCCAAGGGACTCTCATCTGGGTTTCCGGGCGGGTAGCCGGGCACGGGCCCGTTAGTGATCGTACCCACGCCAGCATTGAAGTCCTTGATAAATTCGCGCTGATCAATCATCGACTGAAACGCCTGCCGAAAGTAAAGTTGCCTCAGGATCGGCCCCACGGTCGGGTTCGTGAAATTGAAGTCGAGAGCATTGAACGCCGAGGTGTACCACGGGCTGTACGCATACCCCTCACTCTTTTCCAGCGACTTCAGCTGGGGACCGAGATCCTGGGTGGGGATGTAGCCGATGGTCACACTCCCGTTGTGGACCGCATTGAACTCGGCAGTTGCACTCGTGTACGGCAACTCCTCGAACGCGGAGATGGTCGCCTTAGGGGCACCTGAATACTCGGGGTTGGGCACTAGTTTCACAAACCCACTCGTCGTGAACGCGGACAGTTTGAACGGGCCATCCACCACTCGCCAAAGAGGATTCGCCTGGTACGTATTCGTGGCCTGCGACTGGCTGTTTAAAAATTGCGCCACTCCCAGTGCACCGCTCGAGGCGGTGCCAGGGTTTTGCGGAACGTACTGAGTTGGGTCCGTCCCCGCAAGAGGAGTTCGCACCTCTGCGCTGGCGTCAAAGTTGCCCACTCGTGAGGTGCTCGACAGCCTGTCCCACGAGGCCGCCGGAATGGGATAGATCTGACTGAGCTCGTTGTACAAGAACCACGTTGGGTTGTAGGCGGCGTTGAGCTTGAAGGAGACGGTATAGGTCCCGGTCTGCCGATACGACACGACGTTTTCGGGGAACCCCCCCGGTACGGACGCGCCCCACCCTGGCCCGGGTGCGGTGTTGGAGCCAACGGCAGGAGCCTTTGGATCAGTGGCAGCCGCCAGGATGTTCATCCAGAAGACAACATCGCGTGCCGCCACGGGCGTTCCGTTCGACCACAACCAGTGCTTCATGGTGACATTCACAACGGTGTTGCCATCGCTGAACGTGGGTGCGTACGCGAGGCTGAGCGGCTCGTTGAAGACCGGCTTGCCACCCACCCCAAAGGAGTACAGGGGAAGATACAGGAGCGGGCTGAATTGGCCATTTGCAAATGTAAAGTATGCTCCGCTCTCCAGCGGGAAAATGTAGTTCGGCGGCGCGCTGGGTTGCTCGGCAAATGTGACTACGGCGCCTTTAGATGAGTGCACCGGGGTGGTGGCGGCGGCACAGCCAGCTAGTGCCAAGGCCGCCAGCGCGCCCACTGCGACCAGTAAGAGGCGAGTTCTGTGGGCTATCGCTGACATCTCGGCACCTCCGATCCATTACACGCTCAGACGCGCATAGACCGGAGGTGCCGCCACGGCAATTCTGCGTCGATCTCTCGCGTGCTCGGCGGTATGCTATCAACTCACGAGTGAAGGCGTCAAGCCGTTTCCAAGCGTTGTTTGCAAATCGGATCGAGGCAACGGCCTGCGATTGACGACTTCGCCAGACTAGCCTGGTCGTGTCGTTCGCCTGTTGGTCGGGCATTCTGGACGGGCGGCGCCGCTGAGCGGCCAGTGGCGGAGCCGCCCGCCGACCACGGCCCACCCCTGCGACCGCGGGAGGCAGGCCGGTTTCCATCCCGTTGTCACTTCCCGACGCGCTCGGGCGTTCCTGGTTTGGAGCCACCCAGGTGCGCCAGTCTTCGGAGTAGCGCGGTCGCCGCAGGCAACGTTGAGTGGCAGCGTTGGCATTGTCCCCTCAGTTCGCCGCTGCGGTCCCGTCGGCGGGAGCAGGCTTCGAGACCGCCCACAAAGAGCGGGCTCTCAGTGCCGGAAGTGCCGCGTGCCAGTTGCCACCAGGGCCATTCCCACCCGCTCCGCCACATCCACCACCTCCTGGTCACGCTTCGAACCACCGGGGTGGATCGCGGCGGTGACACCGCCTGCGGCCGCCACCTCGAGGTTGTCAGCCATGGGAAAGAAG
>JAJYWT010000163.1 GCA_021791345.1 bacterium | reverse complement strand
TGAAGCAGGGTCGAGCTCGACCAGGGTGCCGGATGACCGCTCCAGGAGCCGTATCCAGCCAACCTTGATGCGGTAGAAGCGCTGCCGGCTGGCGACCTCCTCAGACCCGGGGAACCTCGCCAGGAACCGCTCCGCCGCCACCGGGTCGCCGCCGGTGACCACACCTCGCATCTGCACTCCGCTCACCGCCGAGCGGGGGGTATCGGGGTGAGCGAAGACTGTCAGAGCGACCGCGGCGCCGTCGGTCCAGTGGCGAGCGTGCGCACTTCTGGGGTCGGTCAGCACCACCAACGACAGCCCCGGCGGGGGCAGGCGGGCGAAGTAGAGGTTGCATGCCCAGGCCGCGCCGTGCTCGTCCACGGTTGCGACCGAGAGCGTGTGCTCGCGGTCGAGCAGCGCATGGACCAACGCCAGAGGGGCCATGGGCGGATGGTAGCGGGCTGTGGCTCTTGCCCGGGCCCGCGGCCCTTCGCGCTTCCAGCTTGAGACCCGAGCGCTCGGGGGTTTGAACCAAACCCGAGGTAGCGGTCTTTCTCTGGTTGAGAGCGACCAAATCAAGGAGTGTGCCAATGTCTCACCTGCGCGTCCGTTACCTCTTCATGCTGCTGGCGGTTGCCGGCATCGGGGGGCTTTCCGCCTCCACCGCGCTGGCCGCCGGGCCTCCCGCCGCCGCGACCGCGTTTGCCACCGGAGTCGTGGGTCCGGCGGGTGGCTCGGTCAGCGGCTTTGGGATCACCGCCACCTTCGCCCCGGGTGCGGTGGCGCAGAACGACCTGGTGATCCTCGGCAACTGGCCCAACGGGCAGGATGTGACCCCTCCCAGTGGTCAGGCGGTCAAGACCTTCTCGCTGCAGGTGTGCGATGACTCGACCGGCACCCCCACCGACTGCACCAGCGAGTTCGGAAACTTCCCCAGCTCGCCGGCCGGCAGCGAACGGATCAACGGGATGACCCTGGCGTATTCCGCGTATGAGGGGATGGGCGTCGACTTCGGCACAGCCAGCAACAAGCTGGTGACCATCTCCATCGCGACCGGCGGCTCGCAGGTCTACATCTACAACCCCAACTTTTCCACTACGAGTCAGGCGTACCCCAAGCTCCTTCCCAGCACCTCCGCAGATGGCGTGCTGACCTTTGCGACCTTCCAGCCGATCGTCTGGACCGTGACCAGCCCAAACCGCTGAGCCACCAGCGATTCCGCGCCCACGCTTCTGTCATGGGGGGAACAGCGGCGGTCGGCCCACGGCCGACTGCGCTGTTCCCCGCGGCCCCTGGCCGCCGCGGTGCCCCCGCCGGTCGAACGGAGTCGCCTGGCGGAGACGGCCACTGCCCACCACGTTGGCTGGACCCGAGCTGGCCACGCCCGGATTTCCGGCGCTCGGTTCACGCCGATGGATTGCGCTTCACCCAGTTCCCGGTGGTCCGTGGCCTGGTGCGGGAGGCGCGGCCTTTGCAGCTGAGCGACGACGCGTCGACCCGTGACGTCGACGCTACAGTGAGGGGGTATGTTCGATCCGGCGCCGGTGTCCGGCCCGGCTGCGGTCAGCTGACAGTGGGCAGCGAGTCCCGCGGAGCGCGGGCGGAGCCGGGCGGGGACGCTCGGGTTGGTCCGGGTCGCACCGGGGGCGCCGCGTCAGCCGACGACCGGCGGCTGCGAACCCTCATAGCCGAGCACGGGCCGGCGCTCTTCGCCTTCGCCCTGCGGGCCACCGGAGATCGTCAGCTGGCCGAGGATGTGGTTCAGGAGACCCTGTTCCGAGCCTGGCTGCACCCCGACGCCTTCAGTGCGGAGAACAGCGCCCCCCGGGGGTGGCTGATGACGGTCGCCCGCCGCCTGCTCTGGGGCCACTGGCGCAGCCAGCGCAGGCGGCTGGCGGTCGAGGACAGAGCCGGGGCCGAGGCGGCCCGGGCGCAGCCGGACCGTTTCCAGCAGGTGGCGGAGCACGACGTCATGGTCCGAGCGATGGCCCGTCTCAGCCCCGACCACCGGGCCGTGCTCGATGCCACGGTCTGGCGGCAGCTGCCGGTGGCGGAAGCCGCCGCTGAGCTGGGGATACCGGCGGGCACGGTGAAGTCACGAACCTACTACGCACTGCGCTCGTTGCGGACCATCCTCGACGAGATGGATGACAGCCGATGAGCACTCACCGCGAAGTCCGCGCGCATTTAGCCGCTCACCTTCTGCACCAGACCTCGCCGGCCGAGGCGCGGGAGCTCGAGCTCCACCTGACCACATGTGAGGAGTGCCGGTTCGAGCTCGAGGAGTTACGCCCGCTGCTCCCGCTCTACCGGCAGGCGAGGCCCGCCGCCAGCAGTGACTTCGATCCGGCGGTGTGGGAACGCTGTCTGCTCCTCCGCCTGGCGGCGCACCTCCAGCGGAGGCACCGGCGGCGGATCGCGGTGAGAGCCGGCATGGCGCTGGCGCTGGCGGCGGTGCTGGTGGCGGCGTTGCTGCTCCCGCCATTGTTCCGCCCCGTCCCGACGTCCAATCTCCGGGCCGTCGGCGGGAGCACGCGTGCGACCGGCACCGTCGCCTTCGAGGCCAGGCCATGGGGCACCCAATTGTCCCTGCAGATGTCCGGCCTCAGCCCTGGGCAGCCCCTGCTCGCCTACGTGGAGCCGCTCCGAGGCTCCAAGCTGGAGGTCGGGTCGTGGCGGCCGGTCGGCCGCGGCCAGGAGGTGGTGGAGTTGGCGGCGATGCTGCCGATCCACAGCATCAGGCAGCTGGTGGTGGAGACCTCGACGGGGCGGACTCTTCTGGTGGCGTCCCGCCCCGCTGCCTGATCCGGGGGCGACCCCCAAGGCTGCGTGATCCCATCTGCGAGGCCGTATCCGCCGGGCGCCCGCGCTTGCACCAAATGCGGCTGACCCCCACTTCCCCGGGTTTGCACATGTCGGATGCGGACGAGCGATGCCTGGCTCCGGCTCGTTGCCCTAACATGGCGGCGGGTGGCGGGCAGATGGCCGCGGCCGGGCCGCCCGGCCGAGGAAAGTCCGAGCTCCGAAGAGCAGGGCGCCGGGTAACGCCCGGCGAGGGAAACCTCAGGGAGAGTGCCACAGAAAGACACAGCCGCCGGCCTCGGTGGCAACGGTGAAATGGTGGGGTAAGAGCCCACCGGCGGTCGGGTGACCGGCCGGCCAGGCAAACCCCGCCCGGAGCAAGATCCGGCAGAGTGCGGATGCTGACATCCCCGGGCTGCTCGTCCGGCAGCACTCGGGTGGATCGCTGGAGCCGGTGGGCAACCACCGGTGTAGATGGATGGTCATCGCCCCTGGGGGGGAGGCCCGCCGCGCGGGCGGCCCCAGGGGGCACAGAACTCGGCTTACCGCCCGCCGCACCCCTCCCCGCAGGGGGGCTCCGCCCCCCTGCGCCACCCCGGCCGATGCGGCCATCGAGGGCTTTGTTGGACCAGGTGGCGCGGCTAGGCGGCGCCGGTTTCGAGGTGGTTCCGCTCACGGAGTTCGGCCGGGACGACTTCGAGAAGCTCCGCAGGGTCATGACCCCGAACCGGTCCTGCCACCTCCTGTGGTGGCGCGACGGCGGCAGCCCACCAAAGGGGGACGGGCTGGTGCGGGACGGTGCGCCTGGGGACCGGGCCACGAAGCTTTGGATCCCTGGCGTCTTCTGCCCAGGCCTGCGGAACCGTTCCGGCCGGCGGCGTTCCAAGAGGTGACCTGGCGCGGTCGCCGGGGCCGGATGCGGGTGGGTCCGGACCTGCATTTGCGACCGCGCACCGGCTGAGGGCAGCCCGCCGCGGCTGGCGCCGGAGCCTCTTCCTCAGCAGCCCGTCCCCGATCCGGGCAGCTACCACCTGCTCAGCGGGCGCTCCGGTCCCCGCCGCCAATGGCGGGAAGCGAGTCCTGACTGCAGGGACGCTGTGGGTATGATTCCCCACCGAGATTAGAAGTAGCTGCGGAAGGCAATCAGACCCCCCAGTTGACCTGGAGCTGTCGAACTGATACAGTCCCTCCATCCTGTTAGTGGTGGGGAGAAGTGGTGAACAACCGCACGGAGCCGTCGGGCGATGGGCTGGGAAGCTGAGGGGCGCGGGTGGCCTTCTACGGTTCGTACCTGCACACGCTTGACGAGAAGGGCCGGATCGCGGTCCCTGCCCGGTTCCGCGAAGCGCTCCTGGGTGGGGTGGTCACCAAGGGCCCGGGGTATGCGCTGGTGATGTACCCGCCCGCCTACTGGGAGCAGCTCGTGGGTGAGCGCGCCTACTCCGACGTCGCCGACCCCGACTACCGCGACTATCTCTTCCACTTCTTCTCCTCGTCGCAGCAGATCAACTGGGACGCGCAGGGCCGGCTCCTGCTCGCCTCCCAGCTCCGGGAGCACGCCGAGCTCTCCCGCAACGCCGTCTTCGTGGGCATGAACCAGGCGGTCGAGATCTACAGTGAGGAGCACTTCCAGGAGCGATCCCAGCGGGTCGATCCCCAGTCCTGGGAGAGGATCCGCCAGCGCGCAGCCATCGCCCTGGGACAGAGCCCCACCCCGCCGCCACCGTCGGTGGTCGAGGGATGAGCGTCATGCTGGAGGTGATGTCCACTCCCCGATCCAAGGATCGGTCCCGGCCACGGCGGCTCACCGCCCCCGCCGGTGCCCATGAGCCGGTGATGGTCGCGGAGCTGCTGGAGCAGCTCCGCCCCAAGCCGGGTGAACTCGTGGTCGACGCCACCCTCGGTGGGGGCGGCACCACCGCCGCTCTGTTGCCACGCATCCTCCCAGGCGGCCGGGTTCTGGCATTGGACCGGGACCCGGTCGCTGTCGCTAGAGCCCGGGACCGCTTCGCCTCCTACGGGTCGGGGTTCTCGGCGCGAGTCGCCAGCTTCTCTGAATTGGAACGGATCGCCGCGGAGGAGGAGCTGGTAGCGGACGTCGTGGTCATGGACCTGGGCATCTCCTCTGTGCAGCTGGATGACCCCGCCCGCGGATTCAGCTTCCAGGCCGAGGGTCCGCTCGACATGCGCATGGACCCGGGCTCCGGCGGCAGCACCGCGGCCGACATCGTCAACACCTTCGGCGCGGATGAGCTCGCCGGCCTGTTCCTCGAGCTGGGTCAGGAGCGCCACGCCAAGGCGATCGCCAGGGCCATCGTCGCGCGGCGCCGCACCGCTCCCCTGCTGACCACGACCGAGCTTGCGGCGGTGACCGCCCAGGCGATTCCCAGGCGGCTCTGGCCGCCGCACATCCATCCCGCCACCAGGGTCTTCCTGGCCCTGCGCATCGCGGTCAACAACGAGCTCCACGAGCTCGAGGCGGGACTGCTCGCTGCTGTTCAAATTCTTCGGCCCGGTGGGCGTTTGGGGGTAATCTCCTTCCACTCCCTTGAGGACACCACTGCAAAGCGTCTTCTCCACAACCTTGCAATGAACTGTGTATGTCCTCCCCCTCAGCCCATCTGCACCTGCGCCCACCGGGCCTCCCTCCACCTTCCCTCACGACGGGCGCTGCGCCCCACGGCCGGGGAGATCGCGCGCAACCCGCGCGCGCGCTCCGCGTTGCTGCGCACCGCCGTCAAGCTGGCCCCGGCCGACCCCTGAGCCCTCCGCCAGTCCCGACCGTCTTCCCCTGAGTCCCAGTCAACAATCCAGCAACAAGTACAGAGCCAGCCATGACCACCATCGCCGCCCCCCGTCCGGCACGTCGCACCGCGTATCTCCCGCTTGACGAGGACGAGGCGCAACCCAACCGCGCCCGGGAGCGCACACGCCTTCGCACCGGGGTCGCCTGGGTCGCGCTCCCCCTCATCGCCGGGCTGACCCTGGCCGCCACCGGTTACATCTCCGAGACCGCCTCGGGCACCGCGCTCACCTACCAGGTGGCGTCCCTGGAGGCCCAGAAGGCACAGCTGGCGAACATCTCCGCGGTCCTCGCCCAGGAGCTCCAGGCGGCCGACAGCGCCGGCGCGCTGAACGCGGCCGCGGCCACCCTGGGGCTCAGTCCGCAATCGAGTTGGCGGGTCATAACCCCGCCCCCGTCGACTGTGAAGGACCCCCTGCTGCCGGCGTTGGCCGCCCTCAAGGGCGCCTGAGGCGGTGGCCAGCCGCCCCTACTCCAGCCGTCGCCCCTCCGCCACCGGCCGGCGCCGTCCGGCGGAGCTGGCCGGCCGCGGGGGCCTGCCGGTGGCGGCCGATCCCAAGCGCCGGCTGGCGGCAGTCACCGCGATCGTGATGGTGGCGGTGTTCGGGCTGGGAGCCCGACTGATCGAGCTGCAGCTGAAGCAGGGCCCACAGCTGGCCGCCGCGGCGGTCTCCCAGCAGGTCTCGGAGGTCACCATCCCCGCGACCAGGGGGCTGATCCTGGACGACACCGGGCAGGTTCTGGCCGGCAACGTCCCGGTCTATGACATCTGGGCCGACCCCAACCTGATCCCAAAGCAGCAGCGGCTGCTCTACGCGACCCGCCTGGCGCCGATCCTGGGGGTCAGCGCCAACCAGATCCTGACCGCCCTCTCCCGCCCGCTCGACTTCGTCTATCTGGCCAAGAACCAGTCCGCGCAGGTGGAGAGCCAGGTCGCGCGTCTCAACCTGAGCCAGGTCGGAGCCCTCCAGGGGGAGACCAGATCGTATGGCCCCGGGGCGCTCCCGGGGACGAGCCTGGCGGCGAACGTGCTCGGGTTTGTCAACGCCAACGGCCAGGGGCAGTACGGACTGGAGGGCTACTACAACAACGTTCTGGCCGGGCGTCCCGGTCACGAGTCGGTGGTTTACGACCTCCAGGGCAACCCGGTCGCGCTCAGCTCGGCCCCCCAGCAGCCCGCTGTCAACGGGCGCAACCTGCAGACCAGCCTCGACGCCACCATCCAAGCGGCGGTCCAGCGCGACCTAACCGCCGAGGTCAAGAAGGTGAACGGGGCCTCCGGCACGATGATCGTGATGAACGTTCACACCGGGGGGATCGTGGCCTGGGCGGACTACCCGACCTACGATGCCAACAATTACGCCACCACCCCGGTGAAGCTCTTCAAGGATGCCGGGGTCGCGGATCTCTACGAGCCCGGCTCGGTGGGAAAGGTGATCACCTTCGCCGGCGCGCTCAACCGGCACGTCATCACCCCCAACGAGACCTTCGACGAGACCGGCGAGGTGACCGTCCAGGGCTGGCAGATCCGGGACTGGGACCTGCGCGCCCACGGGGTCATCACCATGAACTGGGTCCTGGAGGACTCCCTCAACGTGGGCGCGGTCCACATCCAGCAGTGGGAGGGTGCCAAGCCCTTCTACCAGAACATGAAGGCCTTCGGGATCGGGGTCCCCACCGGGATCGACCTGGCGGGCGCCTCCAACCAGCCGCTGCCTCCGTACTCCCAGCTGCAGCCGGTGCAGTTCGCCACCGCCAGCTTCGGCCAGGGCTACGTGGTGACCCCGATCCAGATGCTGGCGGCGGTCAACACGGTTGCCAACGGCGGGGTCTGGGTCCAGCCCCATGTGGTGACCGCGATCACCGGCGGGGGACTGCCGACCACCCGGATCAAGCCCAGGACCCACCGGGCGATCAGCGCCGCGGCCGCTCAGACGCTGGCCAACATGATGGTCGGGGTGGTGGACGTCCCTGGAGCGTCCGGCTTCGAGGCCAAGATGGGGGGCGCCTGGTACGGCCAGATCGCGGGCAAGACCGGGACGTCATCCGTCTCCAACGGCAAGGGGGTCTACGGGAACAACACCATCGACTCCTTCGTGGAGTTCTTCCCCGCCAGCGACCCCCAGTACTCGATGCTCTGCATCATCCGCTACCCCCAGGTGCCGCCCGCCCTGCGCGAGGGGGCCTACGACGCCGCGCCCACCTCCAAGTTGGTGACCGAGGCGCTGATCGCCCGGTTCAAGCTGCGCCCCTAACATGCCCCGAGTGAACGGACTCAGCGTGGCGGGCGCGTTCGTGGGCGGGGTGGTGCTCTATCCCCCCGCCATCTTTGCGCTCGGACGCTTCGGCATGCGTCAGCGGGAGCGCAGCGAGGGGCCCTCCTCGCACCTGGTCAAGGCGGGCACCCCCACCGCTGGCGGCCTGCTCTTCACCCTCCTGCTGGCCGTGGTCTGGGCGGTGGCGCTCAGGAACCCCGGCGGGGCGGTGGTGGTGGCCGCCGGCCTGCTGGGCGCGGCGGTGGGGTTCGGGGACGACCTCACCAAGGTTAGGCGCGGCGCCGGCCTGCGGGTCGTTCCCAAATTCCTGCTGCTGGCGCTCTGCGCCGCCATCCTCGGGGTGGCCCTGGCCGCCACCCACTCCTCCTCGCAGCTGATCCCCGGCCTCGGCATGCGCGACCTGGGGCCGGCCGGGATCGGGCTGGCAGCGCTGGCGCTGCTGGCCACCGCAAACGCCGCCAACCTGACCGACGGGGTGGACGGGCTGGCCGCCGGCTGCGCCATCCCCGCACTGGCGGTGTGTGGGGTGGCGGCGGCGCTCCAGCACCACTCGCTGTTGGCCACCACCTGCTGGACGGCGGCGGCGCTGGTCGTGGCCTTTCTGTGCTTCAACCTGCCTCCGGCGCGGGTCTTCATGGGTGACGCGGGGTCGCTCGCACTGGGCCTGATGGTGGCCGTCGCCAGCGTCGAGACCGGCCTTCTGATCCTGCTGCCGCTGCTGGTCCTGGTGTATCTGAGCGAGGCGGTCTCGGTCATCGCCCAGGTCGGCTACTTCAAGCTCAGCGGGGGCCGGCGGCTGCTGCGCATGAGCCCGCTGCACCACCACCTGGAGCTGGGCGGGTTGGGGGAGTGGGCGATCGACCTTCGCCTCTGGGCCGTCTCCCTGCTGACCGCTGGTCTGGTGTTGGGATGGGGCCTCTGGTCGGGGCTCGGGGGGCACCCCCGGTGAGCTCCAGGGTCGACCGCTGGATCCCCGCGGCCCACGCCAAGCGCGCGCCGGGCGCCGCTCTGCGCCGGGCCGCCTTCCCGGACTGCGACATCTGGCTGCTGCTCACCACCGCCGCCCTCTGCAGTGTGGGGTTGATCATGGTCTACGTCTCCAGCGAGGGCTTCGCCTACACCTGGGACAACGGCAACCCCGCCTACTACTTCGAGCACCAGCTGGTCTGGGTCCTGCTGGGGATTGCAGCTCTGGTCTTCTGCCTGCGGATGGACTACCACAACTGGCGGTCCCTCGCCCCCTGGCTGGCGGGCGGGAGCGTCTTCCTGCTGGTGGCGGTCCTGGTCCCCCACATAGGGGTGGAGATCCAGGGAGCCCGGCGCTGGATTGGGGCGGGCCCGATCCAGATCCAGCCCAGCGTGATCGCGCAGTTCATGATCGTGGTCTACGGCGCGGTCTGGCTGGAGCAGCACCGCCGGTCGATGGGCGACTTCCGCGAGGGGGTGTGGCCTTACGCGTGGCGCATCGGGGTGGTGGCGGTCCTGGTCATCCTCGAGAAGGACCTGGGCTCGACCATGGTGGTGGCGGTCTTGGGGCTGGGGCTGCTGGTGCTGGCGGGCGCCCGGCTGCGCTATCTCGGCATGCTCGGCGCAGCCGGCCTGCTCCTGGGGGCCCTGATGATCAAGGCCGAGCCCTATCGGGTGGCCCGGTTGCTGGCCTATCTCAACCCGTTCGCGCATCCGCTCGGCACCGGCTACCAGGCGGTGCAGGCACTCTACGCCTTCGGCGCCGGCGGGCTGTTCGGCACCGGCTTCGCCAGCCCGGTGCCCACCGCCCAGGCGCTGCCGGAGGCTCAGAACGACTTCATCTTCGCGGTCATCGGCCAGGACATGGGGCTGATCGGGACCCTGGCGGTGCTGGCGCTCTTCGCCATGTTCGCCTGGAGGGGCTACAAGATCGCCCGGCAGGCGCCTGATCACCTGGGCATGCTGCTCGCCAGCGGCGCCACCATCTGGATCGTCGGCCAGGCGCTGATCAACATCGGCGGGGTAACCGACTCGATCCCGTCGACTGGGGTGCCCCTCACCTTCATAAGCTACGGGGGATCCTCGATGGCGCTCTCTCTGGCCGCCACCGGGATTCTGCTCAACATCTCGGCTCGACGCCGCCGATCGGGGAGTGTCCATGCGCGTGCTGATCACCGGAGGCGGGACGGGCGGACACTGCACCCCGGCCGTGGCCGTGGCGGAGGTGCTGCGTTCGACTGACCCCGCAGGGGCGGTGACCTACGTGGGCCGTGCCGGTGGCCCCGAGGCCCGGATCGTGGCGGGGGCCGGGATCGAGTTCATGGGACTGAGCCTGGGCCGGATGGGCTCGAGCCGCCTCACCGCCACTCCCAGGCTGCTGACCCGCCTGCCCCTCGCATACCAGCAGGCGCGTCGGGTGATGGGCCGGTTCCGTCCCGAGGTGGTCCTGGCAACCGGCGGCTACGTGTCGGTCCCGGTCGCTCTGGTGGCCGAGCGTCGGGGCATCCCGGTCCTGCTCATGGAGCAGAACGCCCTGCCCGGGCGCGCGGTCAGCTGGCTGGCCCGGCGGGCCGTCACCGTGGCGACCTCCTTTCCCGAGACTGCGGCGCTGCTCCCCGGGGCACGGGTGGTGTGCACCGGAAACCCGGTGCGGCGCCAGTTCACGGAGCTGGCGGCTGCCGGCCCCATGACGGACCGGCCCCGGCGCCTGCTGGTGATGGGGGGGTCACAGGGGGCGGCGCATCTCAACGACGTCATTCTGGAGGCGCTGCCACGGCTGCTCCAGGCCGCCCCGCCCTTGGAGGTCACCCACCTCACCGGGCTCGGCGACCACGGTCGGGTGGCCCGAGTGGCCGGCGGCCTCGGCATCGACCGCAGCCGCTACCGCTGCCTGCCGTTCTCCGACGACATGGCGTCGGAGCTGGCGGCGGCTGGGATCGTGGTGATGCGCGCCGGGGCCAGTTCGCTGGCGGAGGTGAGCTGCCTCGCCAAGCCGATGGTCCTCGTCCCCTACCCCCACGCGGGCAACCACCAGGCCGCCAACGCCGCTCCGTTTGCGAAGGCGGGCGCGGCGGTCGTGGTGCCCGACCCCGAGCTCACCGCCGAGCGGCTCCGAAGCGAGGTCTTCGCGATCCTGGACGATTCCTCCCGATGGGAGGCGATGGCCCGGGCGAGCTGGTCCCTGGCCCGGCCCCAGGCCGCGGCTCAGGTGGCGGAGCTGCTGGCGCAGGTCGCGGCGCGGAGGAGGTGACCGTGGCGAAGGCCGGGGTTGTCAGCCTGCCTCCTCCGCCCGCGCACCTGCACCTGCTCGGGATCTGCGGCTACGCCGTCTCCGGGCTGGCGCTGGCGCTGGCCGACCTGGGCTATCGGGTGACCGGGGCCGACGAGGACGCCTACCCTCCGACCACTGACATCCTGCGCGCGGCCGGAGTCGAATTCGCCGACACCCACACCGAGCAGAACCTGGAACGCTGGGGCACCCCCCAGCTCGTGGTGCTCGGCAACCAGGTGCAGGCGGGCAATTCCGAGCTGGCCGCGGTCAGGGCTCGGGGGCTGCCGCTGGTGAGCGAGGCCGAGGCGCAGGGCTTGCTGGCCGCGGGCCGGCCGCGGGCCGTGATCTGCGGCACCCACGGCAAGACCACCACCGCCTCCCTGTGCGCCTGGATGCTCGAGGGGGCGGGGCTGCGACCGGGGTTCCGACTGGGGTCCACCTCCCGTGACTTTCAGGCCACGGTCCGGCTGGGCGATCTGCGCACTCCCTTCGTGTTCGAGGGCGATGAGTACACGACCTCCGCCCTGGACCAGCGGGCCAAGTTCCTGCACTGGAACCCCGGGGTCGTCACCCTGCTCAACCTGGAGCTCGATCACCCCGACATCTACCCCGACCTGGCGGCCTACCGGGCCCCCTACTTCGAGCTGCTGGAGTCGATGCCCGCTGACGGGCTGCTGCTGGTGAACGGTGAG
>JAJYWT010000024.1 GCA_021791345.1 bacterium | reverse complement strand
TTGACCTCGGGGTTGAGCGCCCTGAGCGCGATCGCGGCCGACTCGGTCTTCAACATCCCGATCCGATCCTCGGTGTGGAAGATCTGGCGCTGCAGGTTGCTGCGCTCCACGCGGTCGAAGTCCACCAGCCCGATCGTGCCGACGCCTGCCGCGGCCAGGTAATAGGCGACCGGAGCTCCGAGCCCGCCGGCTCCAATCAGGAGGACCCTGGCGTCCAGGAGCTTGGCCTGCCCCTCCTCACCGACCTCATCGAGCAGGAAGTGGCGGCTGTAGCGCTCCTTCTGCTCGGCGGTCAGGGCCCGCGGCACCCTGAAGGGCATCCCCTGATCCTTCCAGGCGCCGAAGCCGCCCTTCAGCGACCTCACGTCGCTGTATCCCATGGCCTTCATGGTCTGGGCCGCCAGCAGGGAACGCACCCCTCCGGCGCAGTAGATCGTGATCGGACGGCTGCGGTCCGGGAGCAGGGTCTCCACCCGCAGCTCCAGGAAACCGCGAGGCACGTGGATGGCCTCAGGAATCAGCCCCTGGGCCACCTCGTCCGGCTCGCGCACGTCCAGGACCACGTGCCGCGGGTCCCGTTGCGCGATCTCGCTGAGCTGAGAGACGTCCACCTCGGGGATCTCCGCTCGCGCCTGATCAAGAAGGTCTCTAGAGCTGAGGGGCATCGTCGCTTCATCTCCAACTGGGGGCGGGGCCGGTGGCCCAACACAAATCCGACTTGCGCCCTAAGAATAGCGCCCTGAGCGCAGTCGGGGTCCCTCAGGCGGGGAGTCGGCGCATCGGACCTGCCATCACATGGACGTGTAGGTGGGGCACCGTCTGGCCCCCACCGGGCCCGACGCTGACGTAGAAGCGGTATCCCTGGGGATGACCGAGATCCGCGGCGACCTTGTGCGCGGCCTGGGTCAGGCGCAACCACAGGGTCGCGTCCTCGGGGCCGAGATCACGCAGGTCGGCGATGTGCCGCTCGGGGATCACCAGGGCGTGGGTGTCGGCAACCGGGTGGATGTCCATGAATGCCAGCAACCCCTCCTCCCGGTGGATGACCTGGGCGGGAAGGTCGCCCGCGACGATCCGGCAGAAGATGCACTCCTCGCTCATGCCGCCCATGGTAGGCGCTGGGTGGCCGCGCCTACCGGACGACCCTAAACTCGTGGAGTCTGATTCGCGGCCGCGGCTAGAACCAGCCCCCAGCGAGGCCCGCTCCCCCAATGTCTGCCACCGCGCGCTCCCATTCCTATTCGGCCGTGCTCCACCTCCCTGGAGTGCGCCCGCTGCTGGTCAGCACCACCATGGGACGGACCGCAAACCAGATGACGTCGCTGGTGCTGATCCTGTTGGCCCTGCGGCTCTTCCACTCCCCGGTGCTGGCCGGGGGCGTGGTCCTGGTGCAGCTGGTGGCGGTCCCGGTCGGGCCGTTCGCAGGCGCCCTGGTCGACCGTCTCGGAAGCTCGGTGATGATCGCGATCGACTTCCTGATCGCCTGCGTGGTCACCGGCGCGATCGCGGTTCTCTACTGGGCGCATCTCCTCCCCGTCGGCCTCTTCCTGCTTTTGATCCTGCTGGGGACGATGACCTGGCCCTTCAGCGGAGCAGGCGTGAAGGCACTGCTTCCCCAGCTGGTCCCAGCCCCCCTCTGGGACCGAGCCAACGCGGTCGACAGCGTCACCTCGGTGATCGCGGTCATCGCCGGCCCGGCGCTGGCCGGGACGATCTTCGGCCTGCTGGGGCCGTTGCCGGCGCTGCTGGTGATCGCCGCCCTCTACCTGGTCTCCGGAGTGCTGGTCCTGGGGATACCCGGCCCTGCCCGCGCCACACCCCAGCCGCTCCTGCGCCAGGCGCTGGGAGGAGTCCGCTACTTCTTCGAAAACCGCTCGCTGCGGCGGCTGGCGCTGGCGATGGTGCCTTCCAACGCCAGCATGGGCATCCTCATGGTGGCGGTGCCCGTCCTTCTGCTGCACTCACTGCGGGCCGGGCCCGCGCTGGTGGGCTGGGTCTTCGCGATCGTGGGCGGCTTCAGCCTGGGTTCGGCGCTGGTCATCGGGCGGCTCGGGACCCGCGGTCGGGAGCGCAAGCTGCTGGCCCTTTCCATGGCCGGCCCGGTTCCGCTGATCGTGGCAGCGGCGGCCTTTCCCAGCGTGCCCATGACCTTTGTCATGGCCGCCGCTCTGGGCAGCTGCCTCGGCCCCGGGGATGTGGCGCTCTTCTCGCTGCGTCAGCGCGCCGTGGATCCCGCCTGGTACGGTCGCGCCATCGCTGTGTCGATGACGCTCAACTCTTCCGGCGGCGCCCTGGGGGGCGGCCTGGGCGGAGTGCTGGCCCAGGCATCGCCCGAGATGGCGATCGCGGTCGCAGCCCTGGTCTCCGTGGTCGGAGCCGGGGTGGCGCTGACCATCCCGCAGAGCCGCCCCACCCCCCCGGCCGGCCCGAGGAGCGCGCTGGACCACGGTCAGCCCACGGTCACTACGGCATGAGCCGCGTTGACCTCGGCCCGCTGCTGGAGGAGCTCCGAACCGAACTGACCGGGCGGACCCGCGACCGACGCCGCGCGCTCCGCCTGGGAGTGCTGGTGGAACGGGGCAACGTCCCCGGTGGGTCGTTCGCCCGCTCGCTCGAGAAGGAGGCGCAGCTGGCAGGGATCGCCGTCGAGCACCGGGTCGCGGAGCCCGATGCTCCTGAGCAGACCCTGATCCTGCTTGACGAACTGGTGGTGGACCCGACCATCGCAGGGGTCGTGGTGGTGCAGCCGGTGCGTTCGCTGCCGACCGCGGTGGTGGCCGCGCACCTGCCCGCCAGCAAGGACGTCGAGGCGATCACCCCAGCCGCGCTGGCGGCGGCGGCGGCGGGGGTTCGCCGCGGGACGCCGGTCGCCGAGGCATGTCTGGCCACCCTGGTCCACCTGGGGGTGAACCTCGAGCAGGCGGCGATCCTGGTGGTGGGGCACGGGCCGACCGGCGGCCGGCCGATCGCCCAGCGGCTGCTCGCGGCAGGGGCCCAGCTCACCGTGGTGCAGCGTCAGATCGACGCCCTTGACCCGCTGCCGAACTATCAGGTCCTGATCTCCGCGGTGGGACAGGCGGGTGTGATCCCCGCCTCGGTCATCCACCCGGGGACCACGGTGCTCGACGTCGGCACCTCCATGGTCGCCAACCAGCTGCGCGGCGACCTGAGCCCGGAGGCTGCCCTGCGGGCGGGCCGGTACACCCCTGTCCCCGGCGGGGTGGGCCGGATCACCTCGGTCTGCGCCCTGCTGTCATTGACCGAGCTCGCCTCGATCCCCCCCGGTCCGGTCGCCTCCTGGTCACTGCTGGAGGCCGTCGCACGGCTTCTGTCCCCCCGCGATCCGGCTGGCGGGGCGGCTGCCGCGGCGATCACCGGAGCGCTCGCCGCGGCCCTCGACGGGCTCTGCCGCATGCACCGGGACCCCGCGGAGATCGCCGGCTCGGGCCAAACCGCCGTGCGGCTGCTGCTGGCCGCCGATCGGGACCGTGCGGCCTTCGGCGAATATCAAAGGGCGCAGCGGTCGGCGTCGGTCGATCTGGAAGCGCGGCGGCTGGCGGCGCTGGCTACCCCGGCGGAGATCGCGGCGCAGCTCAACACCCTTGAGCTGCGCCTGCGCGAGCTCACGACCACCCCGGCTTTGGAGCTGGACCGGCGGCTCGCGGAAGAGATCGCCGGTGCGGCTCGCGAGGCGGTGCTTCGCCTCCAGCAAGAGTTCTCTCAGCAGAGCTGATCAGGGGATCAGCACGGCGGCCCCCGCCACCTGGTCGTGCTTCAGCCGCTGCAGCGCCACGTTCGCATCCGCCAGCTTGTGGACTTCGATGGAAGTGCGGATGGGGATGCGAGCCGCCAGCTCCAGGAGTTCTCGGCTGTCCTGGCGAGTGAAGTTGGCGACGCTCTGAAGCCGCCGCTCCCAGTACAGATCGGCGTAGGGGAACTCCGGGATGTGGTCCAGATGGATGGCGTTGACCGCTACCATCCCGGCCCGGTCCAAGCTCTGGAGCGCCGCGGCCACCACCGACCCGACCGGGGCGAACGTGATCGCGGCCTGAAGAGGCACCGGCGGCCGTTGTCCCAGATCCCCGACCCAGGCGGCGCCCGCGGCCCGCGCGCGCTCGCGCGCCTCCTGCCCGCGGGTGACCACGTACACCTCGCAACCCTCGTACACCGCCACCTGACACACCAGCAGCGCGGATGCGCCAAAGCCGTAGAGACCGAGCCGATCTCCACGACCCACCCCCGTCAGCCGGTAGGAGCGGTATCCGATGATGCCGCCGCAGAGCAGCGGGGCGGCGGATTCCGCGGCGAGGCCATCGGGCATCGGGTAGCAGAAATCGGCGCGGGCGGCAAGGCGGGTCGCATAGCCTCCGTCTCGGTCCCAGCCGGTGAAGGTGGCTTCGCGGCACAGATTCTCCAGGCCGCGGCGGCACATGTCACACCGGCCGCAGGTGGAAGCCAGCCAGCCTACCCCCACCCTGGTCCCCAATCGATCGGACGAAACCCCTTCACCCACCTGAACCACGCGTCCGACCGCCTGATGCCCGGGCACGACCGGGCTGCGGTGGGCTTCCAGATCCCCTTCGGCAATCTGCAGGTCGGTCCGACACACGGCACAGGCCTCGACCTCGATCGCCACCTCACCAGCGCCAGGGACCGGATCCGGAAGCTCCACCTTCTGGAGGGGAGCATCCTCCACGGCGCCGGGCTGCTCCAGCCGCATCGCCTGCATGCCTGCAATTGTGCACCGAGGCCGGTGGCGATCCTGGGGGCGGACGCTACGCTTGGCGCATGCTGTGGTCGGACTTGGATGTCGCGCTGGGACCATCTCCTCGATATGACTTCCAGGTCGAGGGAGTCACCTACGACTCCCGGCGGGTCGCGCCCGGCGTGATCTTCATCGCGATTGCCGGGGCCCACCAGGATGGGCATCGATTCGTGGCTCAGGCGCTCGAGGCGGGGGCTCCGATCGCGATCGTCGAGCGCTTGGTGGACGGCTGCCCAGCGGAGCGCCAACTACTGGTCACCGACTCCCGAGCCGCCCTGGCGGAATTGGCCGCCGCCGTGAGTGGCGATCCCTCGCGGGAACTTCCGGTCATCGGGGTCACCGGCACCGATGGCAAGACCACGACGACCACCATGCTGCAGGCGGCGCTCACCGCCTCGACCGGTTGCGCCGGGAGCCTGACCACGATCGACTTCCGCATCGGCTCGACGGTCGAGCCCAACCTTTCCCGGCAGACCACCCTGGAGGCCCCCGAGATCCAGCAGCACCTGCGGCGGATGGTGGAGGCCGGGTGCCGAGCTGCGGTGGTGGAGTCGACCTCGCACGGGCTGGCGCTGCACCGCCTGGACCGGATCCGGTTCGCGGGGGCGGTGTTTACCAACATCACCCACGAGCACCTGGATTTCCATGGCACCTGGGAGAACTACTTCGCCGCCAAGGCGACCCTGCTCGACTGCGCCGGATCCGCGGGGGGGTTCGCGGTGCTCAACCGCGACGACCCGCTCGCCTACGACCGGCTCCGCTTGCGATCCCGCGGGCCGGTCCTCACCTACTCGGCCCAGGGGAACCCGGAAGCCGACCTGAGCGCCACCCCTGCCGTGCCCGATGGGCGCGGCCTCGCGTTCACCGCCCGAACACCGGCGGGCAGCACCCCGGTGAGACTCCGGATGGCCGGCCGGTGGAACGTGGGCAACGCGCTGGCGGCGCTCGCAGCCGGGCTGCTGCTCGACCAGCCGCTTTCCAGCCTGGTCGATGGGCTGACGGACCTGGGCTCGATCCCTGGTCGCATGGAGTCGGTCGACCTGGGCCAGCCCTTCGCCGTCATCGTCGACTACGCGCACACCCCCGCTGCACTGCAGCTGGCGCTCTACGAGCTGAGGGCCTCCACCCCCGGACGGCTGATAGTCGTCTTCGGCAGTGCCGGTGAGCGGGACCGGGCCAAGCGCCCCGAGATGGGGCGCATCGCGGCCCAGCTCGCCGATCACGTGATCGTGACCACCGAGGACCCCCGGGGAGAGGACGAGGAGCAGATCATCGCCGAGATCTGCGAGGGAGCCACAGCGGCGGGGGCGCTGGAGGGCGAGAACCTGGAGCGGATTGCCGATCGCGCGGAGGCGATCGCCCACGCCGTCGCCATCGCCTTGCCCGGGGACACCGTGCTGCTGGCCGGCAAGGGGCACGAGCGCTCCATCATCGGCGCCCTTGGGCCTGTCCCGTGGGACGAACGCGCCTCTGCGGAGCAGGCGCTCCGTGCCCGCCTGGCCAGGTAGACAGGCGGCAGGACGGGACGCACCGTGGGGGGCCGATCCCTACCAGTTGTCATCTGCTGCGGTCAGGTGGAGAGGTCATGAGACGGCGGACCATCATCTGGACGACAGCTTGTTGGGGTCACCTACTGTTTCGAGCTAACATAGGGCCCTTCCGGACCGTCGCCGCCTCGAGGAGACCTCCCCTATGAAGGCAAGCCTGCTTCGAACCGCCGTCCCAGCCGCCCTGCTCGCGGTCCTGGTCTCTGCCTGCGCCAGCACCGCCTCACACCCCTCTACACACGCGACGGGAGGGGTGGTCACCTACGCCGAGCTTCCTCTCACCCCGCCCAACTACATCCTGCCGCTGGAGAGCGGGGTGTACCTGGATGACAACAACGCCGGGCAGTTCTCCCGGATCATGTACCCACCCCTTTACTGGTTCGGGGACAACGGCCAGCCGGTCCTGAACCGGGCGCTAAGTTTGGCGCTGCCCCCGGTCTTCTCGGACCACAACACCGTGGTCACAGTGACCATGAAGCACTGGGTCTGGTCGAACGGCAAGCCGGTCACGGCGCGCGACGTGATCTTCTGGATGAACCTGCTGAGCGCGGTCACCGACCCCAATGCCCCGACTCTGGGTAGCAGCAGCGCTCCAGGACCGGGCTGGGGTGAGTTCAGCCCGGGTGGCTTTCCCGAGAACGTGGTGAGCTACCGCCAGACCGGTACCTACACCCTGGTCTTCCGGCTCAACGCCTCCTACAACCCCACCTGGTTTCTGGACAACAACCTGAGCCAGATCTTTCCCCTGCCGACCTCTTCCTGGGACCGGCTCTCCCTGACCGGTACGCTCGGCAACTACGACGCCTCCGCGGAGAGCCGCATGCTGCTCGCCACCAGCTCGTCGCAGACCTGCACTGATTGCTACGTCCCTCGCGATCCCGGGACCGGTTCCTCGGGGGCGCTCGGGGTGGCCCAGTTCCTCAACGTGCAGTCTCAGGACCTCACCACCTACGCCACCAATCCCCTCTGGCAGGTGGTGGATGGCCCGTTCCACCTCACCCAGTTCACCTCCAGCGGGTTCGTGAAGATGGTGCCGAACCGCGCCTATTCGGGCTCCCCCAAGCCCAAGATCTCGGCCTTTGAGGAGCTGCCCTTCACCAGCGACTCCGCCGAGTACGACGCCCTCAACCAGGGCTCGCTCACCATCGGCTACATCCCCCCGCAGGACCTCGGCCAGAGGGCGGCGCTGGAGGCCAGGCAGGGATACAAATACGCGCCCTGGTACGTCTTCGGGGTCAACGTCTCCCCCTACAACTTCACCAACCCGACCGTGGGGCCGATGTTCCGCCAGCTCTACTTCCGCCAGGCGGTGCAGTCGCTGGTGAACCAGCCCCAGTACATCAAGGTGTTCGCCGACGGACAGGGCTCGATCGCGGACGGCCCGGTGCCCACGTATCCCCCCAACAACCCCGACATCAGCCCGCTGGAGAAGAGCGGCAAGGTCTACCCCTACGACCCGGCCAAGGCGGTCGCGCTACTGAGCGGGCACGGCTGGAAGGTCAACCCCGGGGGCACCTCGGTCTGCATCCGGCCTGGCTCGGCCGCTAACGAATGCGGCGCGGGAGTCAAGGCGAACCAGCCGGCCGCGTTCAAGATCCTCTACGACAGCGGCTCGACCCAGCTCACCAACGAGATGGAGACGCTGCAGTCGACCTTGAAGGCGAAGGCGGGGATCGCCGTGACCCTGTCCCAGGCCTCATTCGCCGAGGTGATCGGGGAGGCCTTCACCAACTGCACCTTCAGCGCGCCCTGCCCGGGCTGGGACGTGGTCGACTGGGGCGTCACCGCCACCTGGACCTACACCGGAGCGCTGCCGACCGGAGGGGTCTTCTTCTCCCCCGGCGCGGTCAACGCCGGTGACTACCAGAGCGCGCAGAACAACGCGAACATTCAGGCCACCCACACCGCGCCCAACCAGAAGGCAGAGCAGGCGGCGCTGTACCGCTACCAGGACTACGTCGCCCGTCAGCTCCCCTTCCTCTACCTCCCTAACGGCCCCTTCCAGCTCACGATGTATAAGAGCAACCTGCGCGGGCTGCTCCCGCAAGGGGTCTTCACCGAGCTGTACCCGCAGGACTACTCGTTCGCCTCGTGAGCTCGCCAGAGTCAGCTCGCAGAGCTGCTAGCAGCGATGGTTGGCGGGGGGAGGCCGCTCGCTCCCGCCAAACGCGGTGGCAATAGGGCTGATGCTGCCTGCGTTGGACCCGGAGATCGCCGCGATTCGAAGCGACGTGGTCAGCTGGCGTCGGCACCTGCACCAGCATCCGGAGCTGGGCTTCCAGGAACACGAGACCGCCCGCTACGTGACCGCCATCCTCGCGGAGATCGGGGGGCTGGAGGTGAGCCACCCAACCAGGACCAGCGTGCTGGCGCGGTTGCGAGGCAGCCGGCCCGGGCGGACGATCGCGCTGCGGGCGGACCTGGACGCGCTTCCGGTGACCGAGGAGACGGGGCTCCCCTTCGCCTCCCAGGTTCCGGGTGTGATGCACGCGTGCGGCCATGACGGGCACACCGCGATCCTGTTGGGGGCGGCCCGCCTGCTCGCCGCCCACCGCGGCGAGCTGAGCGGCGAGGTGCGCTTCATCTTCCAGCACTCCGAGGAGTTGGCCCCGGGGGGTGCCCGGGAGCTGGTGGCAGCGGGGGTCATGGACGGAGTCGAGATGGTCGCCGGGGAGCACCTCCGCTCCCTGCTCGAAGTCGGCCAGGTGGCGATCAGCCCCGGGCCGGTGCAGGCCGCCGCCGACGAGTTTCGGATCACCATCAAGGGGGATGGTGGTCACGCTGCCTACCCCCAGCTGGCGGTCGACCCGATCGCGACCGGCGCTGAGGTGGTCTCGGCGCTCCAGCAGGTGGTCTCGCGGAACACCGACCCCTTCGACACCCTGGTTCTGTCGGTCACGATGTTCCACGCGGGCACCGCCGAGAACGTCATCCCGCCGAAGGTGGAGATGGTGGGCACGGTCAGGGCGTTCCGTGACGAACTGCGCCGCCAGACGGAGCAGCGCATGGACCGGGTGATCCGGGGGATAACCGAGGCCCACGGCGCTGGTTACTCCTTCGACTACCAGTACGGCTACCAGCCGGTGGTCAACGACCCCCACGTGACCGCGCTCGTGAAGTCGGCGATCACAGCTTCCCTCGGCGAGAGCGCGGTGGTGCCGGCTGAGCCCACGATGGGAGCGGAGGACTTCTCCGCCTACCAGAGGGAGGCGCCCGGTGTCTTCTTCTACGTCGGCGCGGGCAACCGCGCTCAGGGGTTGACCCGCCAGCACCATCACGGCCTCTTCGCGATCGACGAGGATTGCCTGGGGATCGGGGTGCAGGCGATGGTCGCCGCAGCCGGGGCCATGCTGGGCGCGGCAAGAAGCTGACCTGGATAGTCCCGTGCCGATGGCGGACCAGGTTCCTCAGGCTCGGTGCGACGGCTCAGCTGCCAGCCCATCATGGGCGGTCCCGGAACGGGCACTGCGGAATGCACGAACCGGTCACAACCGGCAAGAGCCGTTGACACCTCCCGCGGGCCGCCCCATCATCTGACCCACACTCAAGCGGCGACCCTAGCTGCGGGGAGATCTTCATGAGAGCTTGGACACCCGTCCTGGTCGGCACGGCCCTGATCGCAGGGCTGTTCAGCATCCCGGTTCAAGCCGCGGGCACGGCCCCGCGCCAGCACTTCGCCAGCCCGCCGTTTCGGGTGAAGGTGCTGGGATACCTGTCCAACGGCAAGCCGAAACTCTCCAAGTCGTCGCCGAGCGGGCTTTCGCCGTCGGCGATCCAGAGCGTCTACAACCTCTCGGGTCTGTCACCCACTTCCGAGGCCGGGAGCGGGCAGATCATCGCCCTGATCGACGCCTACAGGGACCCCAACGCGCTCAGCGACCTCAACACCTGGAACGCCCAGTACGGCTATCCCCGGTTGACCACCTGCACCAGCCTCGGCCAGAACGGCCCCTGCTTTGAGCAGGTCAACCCGCAGGGGACCCCCAAGGTGAACAGCGGCTGGGTGCTGGAGGAGTCGCTGGACATCGAGTGGGCGCACGCCGAAGCGCCCGGGGCCAAGATCGTCCTGGTGCAGGCGGCCAGCAACTCCAACGCCAACCTCTTCGGCGCGGTCCAGTACGCCAACGGGCTGGGGGCAACTGAGGTCTCCATGAGCTTCGGCAGCAGCGAGTTCAGCGGTGAGACCAGCTACGACAGTTACTTCACCAACCCCGGCACCCTCTACACGGCCTCGGCCGGGGACAGTGGGCACGGCACCGAGTACCCGGCGGCGTCGCCGAACGTGATCGCGGTCGGTGGCACCACCCTCAACGGCTGCTCGGGAACCTCCTGCGCTGGCTTTTCCGTTCAGACGGCGTGGTCGGGATCCGGCGGTGGCGCATCCTCGTATGAGTCCATCCCGGGCTACCAGTCCAGCTACTCGGGACCGGTCTACGGCGCCAGCAGCATCAACGCCCTCACCGGCGGATTCCGGGGTGTCCCGGACGTCGCCTTCGAGGCCGACCCGAACACCGGGGTCTCGGTCTATGACAGCACCCGCTATGACGGTCAGGCGGGCTGGTTCACGATCGGGGGGACCAGCGTGGGCGCCCCCGATTGGGCGGGCATCCTGGCCGCGGGGGCCGCGGCCGGCAAGACCGCGCTGCAGGGGGACGCGGCGATCTACTCTGGCGGCTATTCCACCAACCTGACGGACATCACCAGCGGCAGCAACGGCAGCTGCGGGACCGACTGCACCGCCGGCCCCGGGTACGACCTGGTCACCGGCCTCGGCACCCCGATCAACTACCCGTAGCCGCTGTCCTAACCGGCAGGCCGCGATGCCAGCGGATCCCAGCACGCTGGCATCGCGGCCCGCGACACTGCCGCGGGGCGGCCCCTATGCGACCGTTCCGACCCACTCCCTGGCCGGGACGAGGATCCGGGGCCCATCCCCTTCGGGTTTATCGCGGCGTCCCGCCAGCTTTCTGCCCGACGTGGCCAGCGACCCCTGCCGGAGTCGACCTCCACGGCGATCCCTGCGGCCCTACGCTTAGGATCTGGCGGGCGGAGATTAATGGAGTGGAGATGAACCAGTACATGATCCGGGCCATGGCTCGGCGCACCAGGAGACGGAGCGACGGAACGGCAGCGGCGCCGTGGGAATCCGGGGCCGCTCCTGAGCGGAAGTGGACTCGCGCATGAGCGCTGGGGAACCGGTGACCCTGGGAAGCCAGGGGCTCAGTCAAGAGGAGGTGGTCCGGGTCGCTCGCGAGGGGGCCCCGGCCAGCATCTCCCCGGCGGCGGTTTCAGCGATGGCCGCCGCCCGGGAGCGGGTGGAGTCGATCGGCGCCAGCTCCGCTGCGGTCTACGGGGTTTCCACCGGCTTTGGCCTGCTCGCCAACACCTGGATTCCCGCGGACCGACGGTCGGACCTCCAGCACGCGCTCATCCGCTCGCACGCAGCGGGGATGGGCCAGCCCGTGGAACCTGAAGTGGTCCGAGCGATGATGCTGCTGCGCGCTCGCAGCCTCTCCATGGGCTTCTCGGGAAGCCGCCCCCAGCTGGCCTCAGCGCTGGTGGACCTGCTGAATGCGGGGATCACCCCGGTCGTGCCGGAGCATGGCTCCCTGGGGGCGAGCGGCGACCTCGCGCCCCTGGCGCACATGTCGCTGGTTCTGATGGGAGAGGGCCGGGCGCAACTGGCGGATGGCACGGTTGTGGACGGAAATGA
>JAJYWT010000032.1 GCA_021791345.1 bacterium | reverse complement strand
TGAAGGAGATCGTCCCGGTGGGGGCGAGCACCGTCACCTGGGAGTTGCGGTATCCGTGCACTGCGCCCAGCTCATGGGCGTCATCCCAGGCCTTGCGGGCTGCCGAAAGCAGCCCCGCGGGCACGTGGTCTGGTGCAATCTTGTAGGCGGCGGCCCGATGCTTGTCCATGACGCGGAGCATCGGCTGGCGGTTCACGTCATAGCCCTCGAAGGGCCCCACCTCCTTGGCGATCCGGGCCGACTGCGCGTAGGCCTCGCCGCTCATCAGAGCCGTCAAGGCGCCCGCGTAGTCCCGGGCCTGCGGACTGTCGTACGGCACCCCCAGGGCCATCAGCACCGCCCCCAGGTTGGCGTAGCCGAGCCCCAGCGGACGGAACTTGTGGCTGTTGACGGTGATCTTCTCGGTCGGGTAGGTCGCGTAGCCGACCAGGATCTCCATCGCCGTCAGCATCACCTGGACCGTGTGGCGGTAGCCCTCGATGTCGAAGGTGTCGTCGTCGTTCAGAAACTTGAGCAGGTTGATGCTGGAGAGATTGCAGGCGGTATCGTCCAGGTAGAGAAACTCCGAGCAGGGGTTGCTGGCGTTGATGCGCCCGGAGTTGGGGGAGGTGTGCCACTCGTTGATGGTGGTGTCGAACTGCAGACCCGGATCGCCGCAGGCCCAGGCCGCCTCGGTGATCTGCTTCATCAGGTCGCGGGCCCGGTAGGTGCCGATCACCCGGCTCCGATCAGTCACCGCGTAGGTGCGCCACTCCTTGTCCTCCAGCACCGCCCGCATGAATTCATCGGAGACCCGCACCGAGTTGTTGGAATTCTGGAAGAAGACCGACGAGTAGGCCTCGCCGGTGAAGGACCCGTCGTAGCCGGCCTCGATCAGGGCCCACGCCTTGCGCTCCTCGCGGACCTTGCAGTTGATGAAGTCGACGATGTCGGGATGGTCGGCGTTGAGGATCACCATCTTGGCCGCACGCCGCGTGGTCCCGCCGGACTTGATGACCCCGGCGAACGCGTCGAAGCCCTTCATGAAGGACACCGGTCCGCTGGCGGTGCCACCCGAGGCCAGGTGCTCGACGGAGGAGCGGATCGTGGAGAGGTTGGTGCCGGTCCCCGAGCCGTACTTGAAGAGCATCCCCTCGGTCTTCGCCAGGGAGAGGATCGCCTCCATGGTGTCCTCCACGGAGTTGATGAAGCAGGCACTGACCTGAGGGTTGGGTTCCGCCCCCAGGTTGAACCAGACCGGGCTGTTGAAGGCGGCGATCTGGTTCACCAGGATTGCGCAAAGCTCGGCGTGGAAGATCTCGAGATCCTCGTCGGAGGCGAAGTACTGACCCTGGCGGCCCCAGTCACGAATGGTGTCGGCAACTCGGGAGATCAGCTGGCGAACGCTGCTCTCCCGTTGACCGCCGCCCTGCAGGCCCCTGAAGTACTTGGAGACGACCACGTTGGTGGCGAGCTGGGACCAGCTCGCCGGCACCTCGCAGTCCTCTTGGGTGAAGACCACCTCGCCCTTCTCATTGGAGATGGCGGCGGTCCGCCGCTCCCAGGCGATGGCGTCAAACGGATGGACACCGGGCTGGGTGAAGTGGCGCTCCACGCGCAGGCCTCGGGCCGAGGCAGTGGGATTCGCGGCCCCTGCGGTCGGCCGGTCGGAGGAGCCGTCTGGCGTGGCGGCAGCTACAGGGTCTGGGTCGTTGGCGGGTCGGTCCACAAATTTCCTCCTTGCAGGACGCGCGGTGGTTGACTAGAGGGCTCTAGGTGGCTTCCGAACCATATGTGGTGGGTGTCACAGGGCCTAGGCGCAATATCTTGGGCCCTCAGCGTCAAATAGTCAAGAGCATGCCGCTCGCACGTCCAGCCCTCCCTAGAATCGTATCTATAAGCAGCGAGAGCTGCGAAGTGAGACGCCGTCGGCGTTCGCCCCGCCATTCAGGGAGACACCTTGCCGAGTAAGACCATGGAGGTGACTCTGCCTCAGATGGGAGAGTCGGTGACCGAGGGGGTGGTGGGAGCCTGGCGCAAGCAGCCCGGTGATCAGGTGGCGGCCGGCGAGACCCTGGTCGAGATCCAGACCGACAAGATCGACGCCGAGGTGCCCGCCCCGGCCGATGGCGTCCTGGTCCGGATCGTGGCCCCCGAGGGGGAGGTCGTCGCGGTTGGCGCGACCCTGGCGGAGCTCGCGCCGGGGGAGGCGGCGGCCGGCCGGGCGCCTGAGTCCGGCAACGGGGACGCTCTCGGCACCTCGTCGACGACCCCTGCCGCGGAGCCGGCAGCTCCGGTGCCCGTGCCGCTGCCGGCGCTCGGCGAGTCGGTGACGGAGGGCGTCGTCGGCACGTGGCACAAGAAGCCGGGAGATGAGATCGCGGCCGGCGAGACCCTGGTTGAGATCCAGACCGACAAGGTGGACGCGGAGGTGCCGGCACCGATCGGGGGGACCGTGCTCGAGGTGCTGGTCCCGGAGGGTGAGACCGTCTCCGTGGGCACGGTGATGGCCACGATTCAGCCCGGGACACCGGCGGGCGACCGGCCGGCATCGGTGCCCGTGCCTCCCGAGCCCAAGCTCAGCGGCGAGGCCACCGCCTCGGTTCTGGAGACGGATGCGAGTCCACTGGCGAGAAGGCGCGCAGTCCAGGACGGGGTCGACCTGAGCCGGGTTGAGGGCACCGGTCCTGGAGGAATGGTGCGCCGCGACGATGTGGTCCGGTCCGAGGCGGCCCCTGCGGGGGGTGCCACGGTGGTGCCGATCAAGGGAACCTCGGCCAAGCTGGTGGAGGCGATGGAGGAGAGCCTCACCATTCCCACCGCCACCAGCTTCCGCACCATCGAGGTGCCGGTCCTGGAGGCCCGCCGCAGCCAGTTGAACGCCGCGTTGCAGCGGGCGGGGCGGTCTGATCTCAAGGTCTCCTTCACCCACCTGGTCGCCTACGCCCTGGTCAGGGCGGCTCGGGAGATGCCTGCCTTTGCGGCCGGCTTCGCCCGCCGGGACGGTCAGCCCCAGAAGGTGATTCGTGACGGCGTCAACCTGGGGTTGGCGGTGGACGTCGAGCGTTCTGACGGCTCCCGCTTCCTGCTGGTTCCGGTGATCAAGGGTGCGCACCGGCTCGACTTCGCGGGGTTCCGCGCCGCCTACGAGGAGCAGGTCCGCAGGACCCGCACCGGAGGGCTGTCCGTGGACGACCTCGCGGACGCCACCATCACCCTCACCAACCCCGGCGGGGTCGGCACCGTCGGGTCCGTGCCGCGGCTCATGGCCGGACAGTCCGCGATCATCGCGGTCGGCGCGATCGGCATCCCCGCGGGCTTCTCGGGGCTCTCGACGGAGGCCAGGGCGGCTCTGGGGATCCGCCCCATCATGACCCTCACCAGCACCTACGACCATCGGCTGGTGCAGGGGTTGGAGTCCGGGATGCTCCTGCGTCAGATGGAGGTCCTGCTCGCGGGAGGGCAGGGCTTCTACGAGGATGTCTTCAGGAGCCTGCAGCTTGACCTGCCCGCGCTCCCGGAGGTCGCGAGTGCGCCGCCACTGACCGTCAGCGCCGGATCCGCGCTGGCGACCCCCAACCAGCAGCTGATGCGGGCGGTGGCGGCCGGGATGTCGCTGGTCAAGGCGTATCGGACTCACGGCCACCTGGCCGCCCATCTCGACCCTTTGGGTTCGGAGCCGCCCGGAGATCCCTCCCTCGAGCCCGCCACCGTGGGGCTCGACCACACCCTCATGACCCAGGTGCCGGCGGAGATGCTCCGGGTTGCCGTGCCGGGGGCCACCCTGGCAGACGCCCTGCCCCGGATGCGGCAGACCTACTGCGGCACCATCGCCTATGAGATCGAGCACATCAGCAGCCACGAGCAGCGGACCTGGCTGCGCAGCCAGATCGAGTCCGGCGCCCATCTGGTCCCGCTCAGTCAGGAGGAGCAGCGTCAGCTCCTGCAGCGGCTGGCGCAGGTCGACGCGTTCGAGCGCTTCCTGCGCAAGACCTATCTCGGCCAGCACACATTCTCGATCGAGGGGCTGGACGCGCTGGTCCCGATGCTCGAGGAGCTGATCGACCTCTTCAGCCGGGACGGCACCCGGGAGGTGGTGCTGGGGATGGCCCATCGCGGCCGCCTCAATGTGACGGCGCGGATCGTGGGCCGCTCCCTTGAGGACATCATCGCGGAGTTCGAGTCAGGCGCGTACCTGGGGGGCGCGTCGACCGGGGACGTCAAGTACCACTACGGGGCCGAGGGCGTCGCCCGGACCCGTGAGAACCGTGAGGTGAAGGTGGTGCTCACCCACAATCCCAGCCACCTTGAGGTGGTGAACGCGGTGGTCGAGGGCCGCACCCGGGCTCGCCAGACCGCGGCCGGCGCGATACAGCAGGACACCCGCTGGGCCATTCCGGTGCTCATCCACGGGGATGCCGCCTTCACCGGACAGGGCGTGGTGACCGAGACCCTCAACCTCCAGAGCCTGGAGGGTTACCGGGTCGGCGGCACCGTGCACATCATCGCCAACAATCAGATCGGTTTCACGACCGAACCCGGCGAGGGGCGCTCGACGAGGTATGCCAGCGACGTCGCCAAGGGCTACGACATACCCATCATCCATGTGAACGGGGACGACGTGGAGGCGTGCCTGCAGGCCGTCCGGCTGGCGGTCAGCTACCGGGCGACCTTCGAACGAGATGTGCTCATCGACCTGATCGGATACCGCCGGCTGGGGCACAACGAGGGCGACGAGCCCGCCTACACGCAGCCTGTGATGATGGCCAAGATCCGCCGCCATCCGACCCCCGTGCAGGTCTATGGAGCCCGCCTGGTCGAGCGCGGGGTGGTCAGCGAGGCCGATCTTGAGCGTGCCCAGCAGGTCGCCTACCAGGAGATGGTCGATGCCCACGCCCGCGCGCTCGCCGACGGCAAGGAGCTGGCGGCGGCCGCCCAGCCGGCCGGGACCATGACGGAGCCGTCGGGGCTCCCCGTGGTGGAGACCTCCGTCTCCGTGGACCGCCTGAGGGCGCTGGACCTCGAGCTGGCGGCGACCCCTGAGTCCTTCAAGCTGAACCCCAAGCTCACCCGTTTCTTCGCGCAACGCCCGCAGGCGTTCGGCCCGGACGGCAGGTTGCTGTGGGCCCAGAGCGAAGCGCTGGCGTTCGCCAGCCTGATCGAGGACGGGGTCGCGATCCGTCTCACCGGGCAGGACACCGCTCGGGGCACCTTCAGCCAGCGCCACCTGGTGCTCCACGATGTGGAGACGGGCGCCAGCTGGGCCCCCATCCAGCACCTTGCCGGGGCCAGGGCCGCTTTCGAGGTGCACAACAGCCCCCTCTCCGAGGTGGCGGCGATGGGCTTCGAGTATGGCTACGGAGTGACCAAGCCCGACGCCCTGGTGATCTGGGAGGCCCAGTACGGGGACTTCTTCAACAACGCCCAGGTGATCATCGACCAGTTCGTGGCGGCGGGTCAGGCCAAGTGGGACCAGGAGTCGCGCCTCACCCTGCTGCTCCCGCACGGCTACGAGGGCAGCGGCCCGGAGCACTCCAGCGCCCGGGTCGAGCGCTTCCTCGAGCTCTGCGCCGAGGGCAACATGCGGGTGGCCAATCCCTCGACCGCCGCCCAGTACTTCCATCTGCTGCGGCTGCAGGCGCTGGCGGATGAGCGGCGGCCGCTGGTGGTGCTGACCCCCAAGAGTGGGCTGCGGCTGCCCGCAGCGATGTCGAGCCCGGCCGAGCTCGCCGAGGGATCGTTCCAGGCGGTCCTGGATGATCCGCGCAGACCCGGCCCCGAATCGGTGCGCAGACTGCTGCTGGCCAGCGGCAAGGTGGCGCACGAGCTGATCGCGCGCCGGGACAAGGAGCAGCGCGCGGAGGTCGCGGTGGTGCGGCTGGAACTTCTGTACCCGTTCGCGGCCGCGGCCGTCGCCGAGATCCTGGCGCGCTACGCCGGGGTGGAACAGGTCTTCTGGGTCCAGGAGGAGCCGCGCAACATGGGCGCCTACAGCTACCTGGTGCCCCGGCTGCAACCGCTGCTGCGGCCGGGCCTTGCGCTCCACTACGTGGGCCGGCGCGCGCAGGCATCGCCCTCCGAAGGATCCATGAGCGCGCACCAGCAGGAGCAGGAGCGACTGATCAGGGAGGCGGTCATGGGCGGAGCGACCACCGATCCCGCGGTGCCGGAGTGACCGCGCCCAAGGTGGCCGTGCTGGGGGGAGGCCCGGCAGGGGATGTCGCTGCGCTGCGCGCCGCCCAGCTCGGGGCGGAGGTGGTGCTGGTCGAGCGGCGCGACCTTGGGGGGACCTGCCTCAACCGCGGCTGCGTGCCCAGCAAGGCGCTGCTCGCGATCTCGGCTCTGGCCAGCAAGATCCAGCGCGCTGATGAGTTCGGTCTGGTGGTCAACGGACTCTCCTTCGACTTCCCCAAGATGCAGCAGCGGAAGGACGACATCGTGCTCAAGATGCGGCGCGGGGTCGAGCTGGCCTGTGAGCGCCACCAGGTCAAGGTGGTCCGGGAGCAGGGCCATCTGGAGGACGGTGCGGTTGTGGCCGGGGGGGTGAGCTATCCCTACGACCACCTGGTGGTATGTGTGGGGACCGAGCCTTCCGGGCTGCCGGGGATCGACATGGAACATCCCCGGGTGATCACCTCGGACGGGGTCTGGACGCTGAGCGAGATTCCCCAGCGCCTCCTGATCATCGGGGGTGGCGTCATCGGCTGCGAATTCGCCAGCCTCTTCGGCCCGCTGGGCTCGCAGGTCACGATGGTGGAGATGCTCCCCCAGCTCCTGGCGGGGGTGGACCGGCGCACCGCCCAGCAGTTCCAGAAGCTGGTCGAGGGCCACGGCGTCAAGGTCCACCTGGAGACCAAGGTCGAGGAGCTGGCATACCGCGCCGACGGGGTGGAGGCGACGCTCACGGGAGGTGAGAAGGTGGACGCCGACCTGCTGCTGGTGGCGGTGGGCAGAACACCCCAGACTGCCGACATCGGGCTGGTGGAGGCGGGCCTTGAGCTCAACTCCCGTGGTCACGTGGAGGTCGACGAGTACCTGCGCACCGCCAACCCGAAGATCTGGGCGGCGGGGGACTGCATCGGGGGGCTGCAGCTCGCCCACCTGGCCAGCGCGGAGGCCGCCCGGGCGGTGGAGAACGCGCTCGAGCCGGCGCGGATGCGACCGATGGATCGGACGGTCGTGCCCAACTGCATCTTCACCAGTCCCGAGATAGCCACGGTGGGACTTCACGCGGACCTCGCGCGTCAGGCCGGGCACGAGGTGCGCCTCGGCCAGGCCCGGTTCGTAGGCGAGGCCAAGGCGCTGGCGGAGGGCGAGCCGGAGGGCTACGTCCAGCTGGTGGCCGACGCCGGGGATGACCGGTTGCTGGGCGCCACCATCATGGGGCCGCATGCCGTCGAGCTGATCCACGAGGTGGGCGTCGCGATCAGCGACGGCTTCACCATGGCGGAGCTGGGAGATGTCATCCACGCCCATCCCACAGTGAGCGAGGTGGTGATGGACGCCGCGCAGCAGGGGCACGGCGCCGCTCCCTATCTGAGCTAGGACGCACCCGTGCGGCTGCCCCACCGGACCCATGCCCAGTGGGGGAGGTGGCGGCGAGCCCTCGCAGCTCCGGATTCATCGGTTGCCGCCAGGGGAGGGGGATGGACAGCTCGAGCGATCGGCGCGATGGGCGGGACGGCTATGGCAAAGGGGCCGGGCCGGCGGGATCCAGGGTGGGCGGCCATGAGGGTCAGCAAACTCGAGATCTCGACCGGAAGCTGTTCGGGTATCTGGGGCTCGAGGTCTCGACGGACGCTCTCATGGAGCAGCTGCGCGGGCCGGTGGACCACCTGTGATCACGGCGGTCGACTCCAACATCCTCATCGACGTGCTGAGCCCTGACAGGGTCCGGGGGACCGCCTCCTGGGAGGCCCTGGGAGCGAGTCGGCGGCGCGGCTCCCTGGTCGCCTGCGACGTCGTGTACTCCGAGGTCGCCGGGCTCTTCGCGAACCAGGAGGAGGCCCGACATGTCCTGGCCGAGCTGGGAATCCACTACCTGCCGACCTCGGAGGAGGCGGCGCTGCGGGCCTCGAGGATCCAGCGGGAGTACCAGAGGCGGGGGGGCGACCGGCGCCGCCTTGCCCCCGACTTTCTGGTCGGTGCCCACGCGCTGGACGTGGCCGACCGGCTGCTGACCCGGGATCGCGGATTCTACCGGGCCTACTTCCGGGATCTGGTGGTGGTCGAGCCCTCCAGATCGCGAGCGGAGGTCGACCGGTCCCTCCGCGCGGGCCCCGCTCTCATTCCACCGCGAGGCAGGTGATGGTGCGGGCGACCCCGCTGAAGCTCTGGATGCGGTCCACAATGAGGGTCCCGATCCCCTTGACGTCATCCGCCTGAACCTGGGCGATCGCGTCGTACTCGCCGGTGATGGCATCGACCTGAACCACCCCGGGCTCGTTGCGCAGCCGCTGCACCACATCCATGGCCTTGCCCGGTTCCAGTGTCATCAGGATGTACGCCCGCACCATGACCTCCCTCCTCTGCCTTTCAACTGGCCCCGCCGGGCCCTCCAGGTGACCATATCCGATCCTTGCCGCTCAGGGAAGATCTCGCGGCGAGAGCCACCTGCGGGGGCGGCCCAACTGATCGAGGTGGACCGCTCCTCCAGTTGCCTGCGGCCGGCCGAAGTCCTCGCCAGCCTCCTTGGCCGGCTGAGGACCTCCGGGGGGGAAGCTGTGGGCGTCCCGGTCCGTGGTGGTAGTTGCATGATTACCGGGGAGCCCGGCTTCACCAGCAGGCGAGGGAGGCAAGAGTTTGCGAGCAGTTCTCAAGGGGCGATCGGGTCCCGGGGCGGTATTGGGAGAGGTGGCCGATCCCCGCCCGGGTCCGGGCGAGGTGCTGCTCAAGCCGGTCGCGACCGGGATCTGCGGCACCGATCTGCACATCCTGGACTGGAACGCCTGGGCGGCGGCTCGGGTCAGGCCGCCGCGGGTGATGGGCCACGAGATGGCGGGGCTGGTGCTGCGGCTCGGTGAGGGGGTGGAGCGGCCGCTGATCGGAGAGATGGTCGGCGTCGAGACCCATGTGGTCTGTCTCACCTGTGCCCAGTGTCTGCGAGGCGATTACCACGTCTGTCAGAACACCAGGATCCTGGGGGTCGACATCGATGGCGCGTTTGCCGAACTGGTGGTGGTTCCCGCGCGCAACTGCCGCCCCGCCCCGGCCGGGCTCGACCCTGCCGTGATCGCCTTCCAGGAGCCCATGGGCAACGCCGTCCACGCGGCCTCCCAGGGGCCCCTGCGGGACCGCGTGGTCGTCGTCACTGGGTGCGGCCCGATAGGGCTGGCGGCTGTGGGGATCGCCAAGGCCGAGGGCGCGGCCAGGGTCGTCGCCGTCGACCGGGTCCCAGCCCGGTTGGCGATCGCCGAAGCGATGGGGGCGGACGAGGTGATCGACACCACTTCCAGCGGCGATTTGGGAAGCGCGCTGCGCCGGGCCTGCCGCGGCACCGCGGATGTCGTGCTGGAGATGTCCGGCCACCCCGCGCTGATCGAGAGCTCCCTGCTGGCCCTGACCCCGGGGGGATGGGTGAGCCTGCTGGGCCTCGGGGATGGGACGGTCCCCCTCGACCTCTCCACCCTGGTGGTGATGCGAGGCGCCACCCTGTTCGGGGTGACCGGGCGGCGCCAGTTCCAGACCTGGGACCAGACCGCCGCGTATCTGGCCTCGGGAGCGGTTGACGTCAGCCCCATCCTGACCGACAGATTCTCGATCCTGGAGTTTGCCGCGGCCGCCGAGCTGGCGCGGGCCGGGGCCGTGGGCAAGGTGGTTCTCTATCCTCCGGAGGGCGAATGGGCATGACTGATCTGGACACGAGTTTGCGCACGGACCTTGACCGGCTGCGTGAGGAGGGGCGCTACCGGCCCCTGGTGGTGCTGGAGAGCCCTCAGGACGCCGAGGTGGTGATCGACGGACGCCGCCTGATCAACCTGTCCTCCAACAACTACCTGGGGCTGAACACCCACCCCCGCCTCAAGGAGGCGGCCATCGAGGCGGTCCGGACCTGGGGGGCGGGCTCGGGCGCGGTGCGGACCATCGCCGGCACCCAGTCCATTCACGAGGAGCTCGAGGCGCGCCTGGCGGCCTTCAAGGGAACCCCGGCGGCGCTCACCCTCCAGAGCGGCTACACCGCCAACCTGGCGGTTCTGGGAGGAGTCCTCGGGGAGACCGACGCGGTGGTCAGCGACGCCCTGAACCACGCCAGCATCATCGACGGCATTCGGCTCACCAAGGCGAGCCGCTACCTCTTCCCGCACCGTGATCTGGACGGGCTGCAGCAGCGTCTCGAGGAGGCGCGGCGGGACGGCCGGCGGAGGGTGCTGGTGGTGACCGACGGGGTGTTCAGCATGGACGGTGACATCGCGCCGCTGCCCGCGATCGTGGAGCGCGCCGAGGCCTTCGGGGCCGCCGTCATGGTCGACGACGCCCATGCCTCCGGGGTCCTGGGCCGCAACGGCCGCGGCTCGGTCGACCACTTCGGCCTGGAGGGTCGGGTGGCGATCCAGGTGGGCACGCTCAGCAAAGCGGTCGGGGTCCTGGGTGGCTATGTGGCCGGCTCGCAGGAGCTGCGGGACACCCTGATCCACCTGGGCCGGCCGTTTCTCTTCTCCACCTCCCATCCGCCCGCCGTGGTCGCCGCCTGCATCGCGGCCCTGGACGTGATGGAGTCTGAACCGGAGCTGCAGGAGCGCCTCTGGGACAATGCCCGCCACTTCAAGGCCGGGCTGCTGGCTCTGGGGTTCGATTGCGGTCACAGCGAGACCCCCATCACCCCGGTGATCGTCGGGGAGGCGCGCCAGGCCATGGCGCTCTCGGACGAGCTGCGCAGGCGGGGAGTCTTCGCCCAGGGGATTGGGTTTCCCACGGTGGCCCGGGACCAGGGCCGGGTCCGCACCATCGTCACCAGCAGCCACACCAAGGAGCAGCTGGACCGGGCGCTGGAGGCCTTCGCGGACTCGGCTCGGACGCTGGGACTGCCGCTGCATCCGGCGGTCGGCGCCAGCCCGGCGTAACCATGGCCGGCCTGCCCGAATTGAAGTCGGTGGAGGGCTCCGCGCCGCGGGGTGACCGGCCCCTGAGCGTCCGGCGCGGCCCCCGGTCACCGGAGGAGTTGGAGGAGGAACGCGATCTCGTCGAGGCCGCCAAGCGGGACCCGGCGGCGTTCGCCCAGTTGTATGACCGCTACGTCGACTCCATCCACGCCTACGTGTACCACCAGACCGGGAGCTGGGAGCGGGCCGAGGACGTCACCGCCACCACCTTCATGCGCGCCTACGCCGAGATCGGCAAGTTCGAGTGGCGGGGGGTGCCCTACTCGGCCTGGCTCTATCGGGTCGCCTCCAACCTGGTTCTGCGGGACCATCGACACCCGGGATGGATTGAACTTCCCGAGGGGCTGGTCGATCCCGGAGAGGGCCCGGAGGAGGCCGCGGTCCGCAGCGAGCGGGTGCGCAGGGTCCAGGCGGCGGTGCGCCGGCTGTCCCCGGATCAGCGCCAGGCGATCACCCTGCGCTTCGGGTCGGGTCTGCGCAATGCCGAGGTCGCCCAGGTCATGGGCAAGAGCGAGGGGGCGGTGAAGTTGCTGGTGTTCCGCGCGCTGCGGGCGCTGGAGAAGCGCCTCGGACCGGATTTCGAGGCGGGGTTCGGACCCCGGCTCACGGTGGCTCCGCCACCCAGCCCCGAGGAGGGAACTGATGACCAGTCGTGATGAGAAGCGGATGGCCGGCGACCTCGCCGGCTGGCTGGAGGGCGAGCAGGGGATGCCCGATGGCGATCCCGCGACCCGGGCCATCGCCGAGACCGCCGTTCTGCTGGTGGATGCGCTGGCTCCCCGACCGCTCCACCCGCACACCAGGGCGCACATCTTTGAGCGGGCGCTCTCCGAGGCGAACCTCCGGCGGCAGAGCGACGACCTGATGCCGGAGGTGCTGCGGGTGGCCCGGCAGGTTCCGGTGCCGGCCTGGGTCGGGATTGGCGGAATGGCGGCCGGGGTGGTGGTGGGGCT
>JAJYWT010000097.1 GCA_021791345.1 bacterium | reverse complement strand
GCCTTTGGCCGGAGCTGGGCTGGAACCTGCCGGTGGAGGCCCCGCTCTTCTCCTGGGTCGAGGGACGCCGGAAGCCCGACCCGGAGCTGTACCTCAAGGCGCTCCGCCTGCTGCACCTCCCCCCCGAGGACTGCCTATACGTTGGCGACGGCGGCAGCCAGGAGCTGAGCGGCGCCGAGGCCGTGGGGATGGCCGCTCGCCGGATCCTGTATGGGAACCACCTGGCGCTGGAGCACATGCGCTATGACCCAGATCAGAGCTGGTCCGGTGAGGCGGTCACCAGCCTCAGCGAGATCCTCCCCCTGGTCTCGGGCCAGAGCTGAGGCGGAGCTGGCCGCCGGGGAGCCACCGGTGAGAGGGTCGGCCGGAGCGGCCGATTGGCCCCTGCTGCGGCCGGCCGCTCAAGCCACGGTGACCCGCGATCCGGGGATCGTCCGGGCACCGCTGAAGCTGGCCGCGATGCGGCGGCCTCCCTCCCGCGGAACCGTTCCCAGTGGTGAGACTGCCGTCCGGTGCCATCGCGCCGTACACCCTGCCCACCGTTGCCACTCCTTCGGCGATTTCGGAGGACCGGCTCATCGCATAGCCGAGGACCAGCCCTGGTGTGCCGCGTCGCTGTGCGTACCAGGAGAGGGGGTGGACCCGCACCCCGTGAGCCAGGCAGCGGGCGGCCAGCTCAGTGTCATCCACGGGCGACCCCAAGCTAACGGTGAGGTGCAGGCCGGCTGCGGCACCGTGGATGCGGGCGCCCGGAAGATGCTGCTCGATCGCCTCGATCATGGCGTCACGACGTCTGCGATGGTGGCGGCGCATCAAGCGTATGTGGCGGTCCAACTCTCCTGACTCGATGAGCCGGGCCAGGGCCAGCTGTGGCAGCACCGGATTCCCCAGATCCGCGAAGCGCTTCGCCGAGATGACCGCCTCACGGAGCCTCTCGGGTGCCACCACCCATGCTGTGCGGAGAGCCGGTGCGAGGATCTTGGACACACTTCCCATGTAGAAGAGGTGGTCCACGAGCAGCGAGCGAAGAGCCGGAGTTGGAGGGCGGTCGTACCGGTGCTCGGCGTCGTAGTCGTCTTCGAGGATGAAGCCCCCGGCTTCGGCCCAGCCAAGTAGGTCGCGGCGCCTCTCGCCGTCCAGGACCACGCCGGTCGGGAACTGATGCGCCGGGGTAAGCAGGACCGCTGAGGCGCCCAGCTTGCGGAGCTGGTCGGTGCGGATCCCGTGCCCGTCGACCGGGACGGGCGGCGTCGCCAGACCCCAATGCTGGAGGTGCTGGCGGGCACCAAGGGATCCTGGGTCCTCGACTGCGACCTCGGTGATGCCGATTTCCAGGAGCACGCGGGCCACCAACCCAAGCGCCTGGGCCACACCACTCACGACGATGACCTCGCCCGGCGCGGCCATGATCCCGCGGTTGCGTCGGAGCCAGCCGGAGACGGCGGCACGCAGGGCCGGTTCCCCCTGCGCATCTCCGTACCCGAGGGTCGACGGGCCGAGGCTCGACAGGGTCGCCCGCTCCGCACGCAGCCACGCCGCGCGGGGGAACGCTGCCAGATCCGGCACCCCCGGAGAGAGATCGATCCGAGCCGGCACTGCGCGGAGAGCTTCGAATACATCAGGCTGCCTTGGGTCGGGGAACTCGCGGCCTCGCGGCAGCGGCGCAGTGCTCACAAGAGCAGGGCTCGCGGCTGGCGGTCTGGCCACCACGACGGTCCCTGCACGGCCGCGCCCCAGGACGATGCCATCGGCCGCGAGGCGCTGGTAGGCCTCGATCACCACGCCCCGCGACAGCCCGAGCTCCTGGGCGAGCCCGCGGGTCGCCGGGAGCCGGCTTCGCACCGGCAGGCGCCCATCAGCGATGGCGGCGCGGACCCGAGTGGTCAGCCAATCAGTGAGCCCACCCCGTGCCGACTCGGAGGGGTCCAGCTGGAGAAAGTCGGAACCAGTTATGGTTCGGTCGGCATGGTCGGCATTGGCACTGTCCACCGGGCCATACTACTTCTATGATCGGATCAAGATGCCCGGTCCAATTCAGGTCTGGCCCCGAACCCATGTGGCGGTGGCGGCTGGCTGCGCGGCGATGGTGTGTGTGGGCGGCAGCGTCGCCGTCTCGCGCACCCTGATCGCCGCCCCCCTGTTCACCGCACAGGCGATCCGGTATGGCGTCGCCACACTGGCGCTCCTCGTTCTTGCCGCCTCTACCCGCTCCCGGCTCCCCGCACCCCGCGGTCGGGACTGGCTGTGGCTGGTGGGCATCTCGGTGACGGGTTTGGTGCTCTTCAATGTGGCCATCGTCCGGGGTGTGGCCCACGCAGAGCCGGCGGTCCTGGCGGTTGCGGTCGCCTCCGTCCCCGTGCTTCTAGCGGTAGTGGGGCCGCTCGCCGTTGGCCAGAGACCACTTCGTCGCCTGGTCACGGCCGCCATCGGCGTCACCGCGGGGAGTGCCCTCGTCATCGGCACTGGCCGCACGGACGCTGCGGGGATCGCCTGGGCGGTGCTGGCCTTCGCGTGCGAGGGGGCTTTCACGCTGCTGGCGGTGCCGGTGCTGCCTCGCCTCGGGCCGTGGGCGGTCTCCGTGCACTCCATATGGATCGCGAGTCTCATCCTGACGATCCTCGCCCTACTGACCGAGGGCCCCGACGCGGTGCTGAGACTGAGCGGAGCGGACTGGCTGGCCATCGCCTACCTGGCGGTGATGGTCACAGCGGTCGCCTTTGTTCTCTGGTATTCCGCCGTGTGCCGCCTCGGCTCCGGCCGGGCGGGGCTTCTGACCGGCATCGCCCCGGTCTCGGCAGCGGTGGTCGGCATGCTCTCCGGCGCTGGCCTGCCCCGCGTCACCGGCTGGCTGGGCATCCTTATCATCGCTGCGGCTCAGATGACCGGACTCTCGGGGTCCGCGTCGCCCGGTGAGACCATCAGCGGTTAGTGGCATGCACTTCCTGCACTCGCCCGACATCTGGCGTGACTTCCCCGAGCTGGTAGCCGGCGTCGTGTTCACCGATGGCATCACGTCCTCGCCCTCTGTGGACTCGCGTATCGCCACCTTCACGGCGATCGCCGACCGGCGTCTCTCGGCTCACACGGAGGCGGAGATGCCCGAGATCCAGGCGTGGCGCCGGGCCTTCACGAGGATGGGTCTCAAGCCGACCCAGCATCGCTGCGCCGCCGAGTCGCTGCTGCGGCGCTATCGGCGAAGCGGAGACCTCCCTCGAATCCATCCGCTGGTCGACCTCTGCAACGCCATCTCGCTCGCACACGCGATCCCGATCGCCGTGTTCGACCTCGCTCAGGTCGTCTTCCCGCTGGAAGTGCGCTATGCGGAGGGCAACGAGACGTTCCTCACCCTCGGCGGTCAGGTGGAGCAACCCGAGCCTCGCGAGGTGATCTTTGCCGACCCGGCAGGTCGCGCCCACGCGAGACGGTGGACCAGTCACCAGAGCGGCCTGTCGGCCGTGAGCGGCAGCACGCGATCGGTCCTCATAGTGGCGGAGGCGATGCACCTCACAGCGCAGCATGAGATCCGTGAGCTTGTCTCCCAGGTCGGCGAGGAATTGCTCAGAGTCTGGCACGCGCCCTCAACCCATGCGGTGCTCAGCGCCTCCTCCCCCCAGTTCGTGATCGGCGCGTGCCAGTGAGCCTGACGTCGGAGAGGGCTCCGCCCACCACTTGTGATTGGTCGTTGGTAGCTGGTGTTTCTACCGACGATGGCTGCCTCAAGGCCAGGACCGCTGGCTAGACTCCTCGTACTCGCGGGGCTCGCGTATGGGCTGGTGACTGTCTCTCGTTGTGCGTCGTCGGTGAGGGACATGGTTGCACCGCCGTGGAGGATGCCGCCCGCGGCACATCGTTCGGGCGTCCAAGCGAGGCCGCCGGTCCGCATCGTCGAGGTGGCCTCATGCAGCTCGATGCCGAGCGCGGCGTCGCAGGGCATCATGGCCAGCAGCTCGTCGGGGCCGGGGGTGGTGTCGACAGGGCCGGTCAAAGCTTGGACTCGTTCCGGGTAGTTCGCGTTCGGGTGCTCTTCGTTCTGGCGGGGCGGTGAGCGGTGCCGGACGCGTCACCCGGGTGTCCGAGGGACCGGTGGAGGAGTTGCAGGGCGTCCGCGGTGAGGTCGTCGATGTCGATGGGGCCGCCGTCGGAGATACGATCGTCGAGCAGACCGTCTATGCCGTGGTAGGCGATGCGGAACGCGACGGCAGGGTGGCGGGCGGTGAAGGCGCCTGCCGCGGCGCCCTGGTCGACGTAGTCGCAGATCAGGTCGATGACGCGGTGGTTGGCCTGCTTGCAGATTTCCAACGCGGCCGCGTTGGCCTGGCTGTAGACGATGCGGTGGAGGTCGGCGTTCTCCACGGCGTGCGCGATGAGCGTGCTCATGACCTGATCAAGTGTCACCCGCCACTCACGGGCTGGACCGGAATCGGGCGCCAAGACGTGCTTGGTGATCTCCACGAGCGCATCGACGTAGCGCTCCCACAGCGCGCCGAGCAGGTGATCCTTTGACCCGTAGTGGCGGTAGAAGGTGCCCTTGCCAATCCGCGCGGCGGCGGCGAGGTCATCGATCGTAGCCTCGGCAAACCCGATCGTCGCGAACACGGTGCGGCCGGCGGCGAGGATGTCGGCCCGGCGGTCCTCCGGGCTCTTGACGAGCCGTCTACGACGCGCCGGCGGCTCCGGCAGGGTCGTGTCCATCGCGGTGCCTCCTCTCAGGGTGAGTATCAGCCGTCGAGAACGATACCTCACGCGTGGACGGACCGTCAGTCCATAATAGGACGGACGGTCCGTCCGCTATCTTGAGTGAGGGCACGAGTGAGCACGATGACGTCAACGATCAGTCCGCACGACCATCCAGCAAAGCGACCCGGATGGCGGTTTTGGGCGGTGAGCTACAGCTTGCTGGTGCTTCTTACAGGGACGAACCTCGCGACCCCCCTGTACGGGGCCTACCAGCAGCTGTTCGGATTCTCGGCGGTAGTCGTCACGGTCATCTTCGCCGTCTACGTCGCGGCGCTGATCCCATCCCTGCTAATCGCCGGGCCACTGTCAGACGCGATCGGCCGCCGTGGCGTGCTCGTCCCGGCGATGACCGCAGCAGCAGCCGGCTCTGCGGTGTTCGCGCTGGCCGACTCCACCGGATGGCTGTTCGCAGGTCGGGTCATCCAGGGCCTCGCGGTGGGAGCCGCGTCGGGAGCGCTGACGGCCACGTTGGCCGAAACCGAGCCTCGCGCCGACCACCGCCGCGCCGCGCTGTTGGCGACCGCCGCCTCTGTCGGCGGCCTCGGTCTCGGTCCACTGCTGGGCGGCGTCCTGGCCCAGTACGGCCCAGCACCCCGGCGGCTGCCATTCCTGGTCGAGATCGCTCTACTACTCCCTGCCGTCCTGCTCATCGCGACGCTGCCCGAGCAAACAGCCAGGAAGCGGTGGCGGCCCCGCCGCCCGCAGATTCCCGAGGCCGCCCGCCGAGTGTTCCTGGTCAACGGCTCCGCCAACTTCCTGGCGTTCGCGGTAATCGGCCTGTTCCTGGCCCTGATTCCCACCTACGTCGCCAGCCTCGCGCACAGCACCAATCTCGTGCTCGGCGGTGGCGCGGTGGCGGTAATGATCGCCTGCTCGGTGATCGCGCAGATCACCGGCCACGGCCGGCGATCCTCGACTGTGCAGACTCTCGGGCTCTGTCTACTCGCCACCGGGCTGGCGCTGATGGCGGCCGCCGGCAGCGCCTCGTCACTGGTGTTGCTACTGGTCGCGACCGGGATCGCCGGTATCGGGCAGGGCCTCGTGTTCCTGGCTGGGATCACCGAGGTCACCGCATCCGCACCACCCGAACGTCGCGCCGACGTGCTGTCCAGCTTCTACGTGATCGTCTACCTCGGCGTCGGCCTGCCCGTGATCGGTGTTGGGTTCCTTGCCACCTCGGTCGGGCTGCTGCACTCGGTGCAGTACTTCGCTCTCGCTGTGGCCGCACTATGTCTGGCACTCACCGCCATCCTCGCCCATCGCAACCGACGATCTGGCCCACCGGTACCCAAGCAAACGCCGCAGACCGCTGCGCCCGAGCCCAAGGGCGCCTCGCGATGAACACAAGCGATCTCACCGCTGCGTATCAGCGCCTACTCGACGCAGCGCAAACGATCACCGCAGACATGCCGCTCGATCCCGACCAATGCGCCGACGTGGACTGGACCCTCTGCCATATAGCTCTCAGCGACCAGATCCTCACCCGAGCGGCGAGAGACGTCCGCTCCGGCCGAACGGATACGACCGGGACGCTGGTAGTGGACAACCAGCCGGCGATGGACCCGGACGCCATCGCTGCCCTGACCGCCGCGACCACACACCAAGACCGGGTCGCGGCGGTACGCCAGAGCGCCGCCGAACTGATCGCAGAACTCGACCAGATATCCGACCAGGCAGCTCAAGCCCAGCTCGTGCTACGAGTCCACGATAAGACCGGACAGCGCGTCGCAGACACTGACATGGCCTGGGCGGACCTCATCGAACTCCGCACCTACCAACACATCCCCGCCCACGCCACCAGGCTGGCCGGCTACCTATCGGCCGAACCCGAGTAAAAGGAATGACGACCTCAGAGACACGATCAGAGGAACCGAACATAAGGGAATCGCGTCTCGACCTGTCTGGCGGCACCGTCGCGTCGAAGTTGATCAGGTACCTCCAGTCGGCGAGCGGGGTGGTGGCCGGATCTGCCTTGCCCGCCGCCACGCAGGGGCTGGTGCGGCTGCGGGCCCGCCTGATCAACGGCTACGCCTTCTGCACCGACATGCAAGTCAAGAACGCGCAGCACGCGGGCGAGACCCAGCTCCGGCTGAACCTGGTCGCAGTATGGCGGTAAGCAACCGTGTTCACCGACGCCGAGCGCGCTGCCCTCGAGTTCACCGAGCGGGCCAAGGTATCGCCGACGCCGCCTCGCACGATGCGGCCGATCACTACTATGACGACCAACTCGGCGCACTCGTGTCGCTCGTCGCCGAGATCGACGCCTGGAACCGGCTGAACGTCATCACCCGCTGGCCCACGAGTGACTACCGGCCCGGCCAGCTCGGCTAACCATTGCTGAATGGGATGTCAGACAGCGATCAGTCTGGGGGCGAGGATCATGGGCGAGCGGTGAGGCGAACCTGGACGCCTCTGGGCGTCGCGAGCGCTGCAGCAGGCCGGGTGAGGGAGCCGGTCCGGTGACGCTTCTACTCTTCGACCGGGGCTGGGGCCTGACCCGCGGGAGGGAGCAGTCGGTCCAATAGTTCGGTGTCGTCGCAGGTGACGGTGAGCGCCCGGCATCCGGGCTTGCGGGCGACGGCGCCCGTTTGGAGGAGATGGGTGAGAAGGGCGGCGCCGAGCGCACCCGCGAGATGGTGGCGCCGCTCCGTCCAGTCCATGCAGGCCCGGGTGAGTGGGCGCCGGCGGGCTGCCAGGTCGTCCATGGGGACGCCGAGCCCGCGGAACCACCTGGCCCCGGCGTCGGTCACCTCGGGCCGGCCCTGGCCAGCGGCGTGGAGGAAGCCGACGTCGAAGAGACGCTCGTAGCAGGCGACGGCGAGCGTGCCAGCGAGGTGGTCATAGCAGCTGCGGGCCCGGCGCAGTTGCTCGCTTCGCCGGTCGGCGGAGAGGCTGTGGACCGGGCGGCGGGGGGCGACGGCTAGCATCGCCTCGATCACCGCGGCGTAGGCCGGTCCAGCCAGGCCGAAGATGCGGTGCCGTCCCCGCGCTTCGGCGAAGACGACGCCGCCGGACTCGAGGCGGGCGAGGTGGGCGGTGGCAGCAGAGGGGGACACCCCTGCCGCCCGGGCGAGTTCGCCAGCGCTGAGCGCCCGCCCGCCCAGCAGGGCCACGGCCATGTCGGCTCTGGGACGCTCGGCGAGCAGGCGAGCGACCACGGAGACGTCCACCCGGGCGAGGTCGTCGACCATCTCGCCATCTTTGCACATTTCAGGAGGCGATGAAACGTTGGCGGCGTACGCTGGCTCCATGGAGACACGCGCCGACGCGCCGACGCCTGCGGGGCTTCCTTCGGCCGGCATGGACCGGGAGGCCGACGCGTTCTTCGCCGCTCTCGAGCAGACCGCCCCCGACGCGTGCTGTGCGTGCGCGGGATGGACGGCCCACGAGCTGGTGGCTCACCTGGTCGCAGTGGCGATCGAGGTGGCTCTCAACCTCGAGGCCTACGGGGAGGGGCGCCAGGTGCCGGCCACCCGCAGCTTCGAAGAGCGCGAGGCCCCCTGGCGGGCGAACGACGCGGCCATGGTGCGGCGCGCGCTGCCCGGCGCGCTCGTGCGGATGGGTGCTGCATTGGACGCGGTGCTCAGACAGGACCCAGACGCAGTGGTGCCGTGGACGGGCCGTCAGATGGTGGTCGCTACCTTCGTCACCCACCTACGCAGCGAACTGGCGCTGCACCGCTTCGACCTGGTCGGCGACGACGAGGTGGGTATGCTGCTGCTGTCCCAACCCGAGCTGACCACCCATGCCGTCTCGGTGCTCGGCCGGCCCCTGCTCGCCCGGGGGAGCGCATCGCACCCCGGGCTCGGCGATGCGGTGCGTCTGACTCTCGCCGCACCCGGCGAGCCCGACGTCGTGGTCGTGGCGGACGCCACAGGCGCGCACCTCGAGCTCGCCGACACCGGCTCCAGCGAGCCGACGGTGACGAGCGATCCCGCCGCCCGGCTGCTCGTGATCTGGGGGCGTCGCCCAGGCGATCCCCGCCGGGTCCGCGCCCCTGGCGGGGCTGCGATGCTTGGCAGGCTCCAAGGCCTTCTCGCCGGCTACTGACCGCCCGGGTTCGGTTGAGCATCCTGCGGAGGACCTGCTCCTAACCACCGAGGGCTCAAGGGCCGAGGTCCGGGACCTCAACCGCAGGGCCCAAGCGGCCAGGCTGGACAAGGGCGAACTCCAGGGGGATCCGGTGGAGGTGCCGCGGGAGCGCCAGCGGGAGCTGGGCGATTACCTGGAGGGCAGCTCTCCGGTGCTCCTGTACGCGGGGGATCTGGTGGTGACCACCCGCCCCGTGTACGGGGTCAAGGCCCAGGGCAAGCCCACCCGCAGGGTGGAGAACGGCGAGACCGGGGTGGTGGTCGCCACCGACCCGAAGGTTGGCACCGTCACCGTCAGGCTCCGGGACCGGGAGTGGGCGGTGGATGAGAAGCACCGCTCCGCCCTGGACCTCGCCTACGCGCAGCACCTCTACCGGGCCCAGGGGAGGACGGTCGCCGAGGTGCTGGTCTGCGGCGGCTGGCAGACCGACCAGGCCTCCAGCTACGTGGGGGTCACCCGGGCCAGGGAGACCTCGGTGGTGGTCACCGACGCCGACAGCCTCGGCACCCCCCAGGCGACGTGCCTGCCGCCATGCAGGCCCTGGCCGCCCGCTGGGCCGAGGCCCACCCCGCCGTGGCGGCCTCCACCCTCCTCGAGCAGGCCGAGCCGGCTGGGGAGGTCTCATCCGCTGTTGAAGTCGAGGAAGAGCGAGAGACCGACAGTGCGCTCGAGCAGGCCCCCGCGCAGCCCCTGGTGGAGCTGGAGCCGGGCTGGACACTCATCGACCAGCCCGAGGCGGAACGAGACTCGCCGTGATTGCTCGCGGCGGGCAATCACTTCCGTGGAGGGCAGGGCCTCCGCTCCGGGGGAGGAAGAAGCAGTTGCGGGGAGGCCCTCTCAGGTCCGCCGCCCCTTCACCCCCCCATTTTGTACAATCCGTAGGTATGGAAGAGCTTGCAGTCAGTCGGGCCCGTGATCATCTGGGTGAGGCGGTGAACCAGGTCCAGTACGGCAGGGAAATGGTCTATCTCACCCGGCATGGTCGCAGGGTAGCGGCGTTGGTGCCGGTGGAGGTCTTGGAGGCCATCGAGGCCGTCGACGATGCGGAGGATGTGGCTGAGGCCACTGCCGCCCTGGCAGAACTCGGGCCTGACGTCCCTCTGGCCGAGATCCGCACTGCCCTCGGGATCTCGGCCCGGAACCGCTGAGTCCAGCTTAGCGCTGATTGCCTGCTCAGGCGTACGAGGTCCGTCTGCGGCCGGCTGCCCGCCGCCAGCTGGAGATACTCGAGCGTGCCGCGCAGCGCCGTCTGATCGACGCCATGGCCGGCCTGGCGGAGGAGCCAAGGCCAGCCGGAGTCAAGGCGCTCCAGGGTCTTCCGGGGCTCCTGCGTCTGCGCGTTGGTTCCTACCGGGTGCTCTACCAGGTGCACGATGACCGGCTTCTGGTGCTGGTGCTGACCCTGGGACACCGGCGCGACGTCTACCGACAACGCTGAGGGTCGTCTGGCACGGTTTCTAGCGCCGTCTCGGAAGGCGGCCGGGGGAGGGCGTGAGGTCAGTTTTCCACAAGAGAGCCTCGCCGCCGCGAGTCTCCGACGGTAGATACGACGGTACCCCCCTTTTTGATCTTGCCCCTGGGTCTGAAACTCCCTACCCTTGGCGAGGGACTCGGAGAAGGGCTCCTACCCTTGCTGGAGCCGCAGGTCCTTGAGGATCTGCCCCAGGCTCTGGAAGTCGAAGGCCTCGGCCTGCCGCTCTTGGTCCCGTGCCCGCTCCCTGGTGGCGATTGCCTCGTTGTCGGAGCGGCGCTGGGCCTGATCCAGCTCCAGGAGCGCGCCGAAGGGGTCCGGATACTCTGCCCTGAGCCGGGCGGTGACCCAGGCAGGGCCACGCCGGGCGGTCAGCTCGGCCAGAGCTGCCACCTGCTTCTTGGAGGGGCGCCTCGCGCCATACACGAGCCGCCAGGCCGCCATGACCGGGGGCTCCAGGGGGCTCGGGATGCCGCCTGCCAGCTGCTGGGAGCGGCTCGCCTCGAGGCGCCACATCCCGGGCAGCCTTCCCTTGATGAGGGAGGCCTTGTAGCGGGGATCGGTTGCCACGATGACGGTGAGCGCCCTGCGCACACGCTTGGCCACCTGCGAGCGCCCGCTCCAGTCGAGCCGCAGCAGTTCGGCGATCGCTGGAAGGTTGCGCTCTTCGGCGACCTGGCCCGGAGAGCTGGCGAACAGCTGGTAGCGACGGACGGTGACCAGGCTCTCCGTCTCCAGGAAGCTCCGGAGACAACCCGCGATCTCGTCCTGGCGGGCGATCGCATCCCACGTGGGCGCGTGCATATAGGTGACGCTGCCGCGGTTGATGAGATATGCGATCTGCTCGCTGAGCTTCACCCACCCCCTTCCCCCGCCTCGGGTCGAAGTTCGATACCAGTCGAGGAGGCTCCAGCCCATCACCTCCTCACTCCCCTCCGGGTCCCGCAATGCGGACTCGATCACAGCCCCCTTTAGACGGATGAGGGAGTCCCGGACCAGGCGCCGAGTCTCACCACCAAGGGAAGGGTGTCCCAGCAACCGGGCCGCATCCCCCAGGCTGAAGGCGACGCGCCGGTCGGCTGGGCTGCCGGCTCTGATGTAGCGGGTGCTCAGCTCGGCGTAGAGTCGCTGGTCCGTCACCGTGAGAGCGTGGCCAGCGACCTGTCGGAACTGGCGTCCGTAGAGGACCGAAGGAGTGTCAGCCCCAGCTGAACGGGGCGGGCGCATCCGGGCCCTGGACGTCACCGGGGCGGCGGCGCTGGCTCACCTCACCCGTGGGCTGGCGGAGCTGGCCGCCCTCGGCGTGACCTACTTCAAGCTGGACTTCCTCTACGCCGGGGCGCTGGAGGGTAGGCGGGCGGAGGAGCTGGGCGGGATCGGGGCCTACCGCCTGGGGATGAGGGCGATCCGAGATGCGATCGGCGAGGGGGCCACGATCGTGGCCTGTGGGGCTCCTCTCCTCCCCACCGTGGGGCTGGCGGCCGCGGTGCGGGTGGGACCCGACTTGGCCCCCAACTGGGAGCCACCTGACGGGGATGTCGGCCAGCCGCCCGGGAGGCCGGCCCATCTGGCAACCCGGGCCCGTGCCCTCATGCGCGGCAGGTGGTGGAACAACGATCCGGACTGCCTGCTAGCGCGGCCGGAGGTTGGGGGTCGCGGACGCCGGGCTCGCCAGCTCCGTGAGATGGGGGGGATGGCGTCGTCGGGAGACCTCCTGGAGGACCTGGACGGCTGGGGGCTCGGGGTCACGAGGCGGCTGATGCGGCCGTCCTACCCGGAGCCAGCGCTGCCCGTCGGGCCAATACCCGTGACCCGCGTCGGAGCCCGGCGCCCACCTGGGCCCTGAGCTCAGCTGAAGTCGACCCGCACGGTGAAGGAGCCGGTCACCGCGGGGAGGTCGACTGTGAGCAGGT
>JAJYWT010000196.1 GCA_021791345.1 bacterium | reverse complement strand
TGGGAGTGGCTGTGGCCGGGACGATGGGATCACTTTGGGCCCACTGACAGGAGCGCCCAAGAGCGTGAGCCGCCCGCGGTCCCTTCTGAAGCTGCCAGTAGGGCGCCGCTCCCGTAGGGGCCGACCTCGTTCCTGGTCCGCCGGATTGACGACACGGATCGAGGCCCGGCTGACCAGCCGCCCGTCGCCACGGGGGCGATCCCGTGGGCGTTCAGTTTTTCTCTCATGACGAGGCCGTGACTCGGAAGAAGAGAACGGTCTACTCAGACTAGCAACTGCTTCGTGGCGCGAAGGTGGCCAGAGCGGGGGCCGGAAAGCACCAGTGCAAGCTGCTTGAGGAAGCACTGCAGCATCACCTGGGGCTTGCGTCAGAGCCCGAATGTGCCTGGGTTCGCTGCACACTGGGTCAATGGTTCAAACTGCCGGAGCATACGGAGGTGGCCATAGGCGACAGGTCCTGCTGCTCGAGTGGTCGGCTGGGCCGCCACCTACCTACGTGGTGGCGGGCCGGTGACGGCCACACACTCGCTGGCCGCCTCAGGGTAACCTTCACCGTGACTTGAGCGCTCCGAAGAGGACCGGCCGGTGATTTGTTCCAGCTGTGGGGCGGCGATCCTCCCTGACCAGGCGTTCTGCGATGAGTGCGGGTCGCCCACGACCCAGGGCTGCGCTGGCTGCGGCTTCGTCAACCGCCCCACCGCCAAGTTCTGCGCCAAGTGCGGCGCCCCGCTGGTCGGCGCCGGCCGCTTGGGGCTGACGGGACTAGCCACCCAAGCTCCCCGGCCGCTGGCGCCAGCCGTCGCGCCGCCGGTTGCCGCCGATGACGCGGTGGAGATCAGGGTTGTGTCGGTTTTGTTCGCCGACCTGGTCGGTTTCACCTCCCTGTCCGAAGCGCGGGACGCCGAAGAGGTTCGTGAGCTCCTTAGTCGCTACTTCGACGTCTGCCGGGAGCTGGTAGAGCGCTACGGAGGCACCGTTGAGAAGTTCATCGGGGACGCCGTCATGGCGGTCTGGGGAGCCCCAGTCGCCCAAGAGGATGACGCGGAGCGAGCTGTTCGGGCAGCTCTCGACCTGGTCGCAGCCGTCGCCGACCTCGGGGAGGCGGTGGCTGCCCCGGCCCTGGCGGCGCGGGCCGGGGTGCTCACCGGCACGGCGGCGGTGACGCTCGGGGCCAGGGGCCAGGGGATGGTGGCGGGCGATTTGGTTAACACCGCGTCCAGGATCCAGACCCAGAGCCGGCCGGGGCAGGTCCTGGTTGGTGAGGCCACAAAGCGGGCTACCGAGGCGGCGGTGGCCTACGAGGATGCCGGCACTCACCAGTTGAAGGGCAAGGCAGACCCGCTGCCGCTGTTCCGAGCGCTCCGGGTGGTGGCGGGGAGAGGCGGTCTGCTCAAATCGGAGCGTCTGGAGGCTCCCTTCGTGGGTCGGGATCGGGAGCTGAGGCTTGTGAAGGAGGTCTTCCACGCTTGTACCGAGGATCGCCGAGCCCATTTGGTCCAGGTGACCGGGATCGCCGGCATCGGTAAGTCCAGGCTGGCCTGGGAGTTCTTCAAGTACATGGATGGACTCCAGTCCGGCTACTTTTGGCACCGGGGACGCTGCCTGGCCTACGGCGAGGGAGTCACCTACTTCGCCTTGGCGGAGATGGTCCGGGGAAGGGCCGGCATCCTGGAGGCCGAGGAGCGGGACTCGGCCATGCTCAAGCTGCAGGCGATGGTGGACCAGTTCGTCCCCGGCCCTGAGGATCGCCGCTTCGTAATGCCCCGGCTGGCCCATCTGATCGGGCTGGAGGACAGGGTCGCGCCGGACAAGCAGGACCTGTTCGCCGCCTGGCCGCTCTTCTTCGAGCGCTTGGCCGAGGACAGCCCGGTGTTGATGGTGTTCGAGGACATGCAGTGGGCCGATCCCTCGCTGCTGGAGTTCGTCGCTTACCTAATGCAGTGGTCGAGGGCCTATCCCCTCTTCGTAATCAGCTTGGTCCGCCCTGATTCGGCGGCCGCGGGACTGGCGGCGGCCACCCGCAACGCGACTTTGATCCACCTTGAGCCGCTCAGCCGTGAGGCCATGGACAAGCTTCTGCTGGGTCTGGTTCCGGGGCTTCCCCGGCCCCTGATCGAGCGCATCCAAGAGCGCGCCGAGGGGATACCGCTGTACGCGGTGGAGACGGTGCGGATGCTGCTCGATCGGGGACTGTTGGTGGAGGAGGGTACCGCTTACCGGCCGGTGGGCCAGATCGAGACCCTGGAGGTTCCAGAGACGCTCCACGCCCTGATCGCGGCCCGCTTGGACGGCATGAGTCCCGGCGAGCGGCAGCTTGTGCAGGACGCCTCGGTTCTGGGCAAGACATTCACCCCCCAGGGCCTGGCGGTCGTAGCCGGCCGCCCGGAGGCTGAACTGGAGCCGATGCTGGCATCCCTTGTGGCCAAGGAAGGGCTTTCGGTCCAAGCCGACCCCCGATCGCCGGATCGTGGGCAGTATGGGTTTCTTCAGGACCTGGTGCGGACCGTCGCCTACGAGACGTTGCCCAAGCGGGAGCGGCGGGGCAGGCATCTGGCGGCGGCGAGCTACCTGGAGGAGATGTGGAGCGCCGGGACGGACGAGATAGTTGAGGTGGTCGCCGCCCACTACCTGGAAGCTTGGCATCTGGACCCCGAGGCCGCCGATGCCGGGCAGATCAAGGGCCGGGCCCGGGCCATGCTGGTGCGGTCAGCCGAGCGGGCCGCGGCCCTGGCCGCCTCTGAGGAGGCGGGCTCCGCCTTCGAGCGGGCGGCTAGCCTGACCGACGTGGACGTCGACCGAGCTGCACTCATGGAGCGCGCAGGTCAGATGGCGGAGGTGCGAGGGAGGCCGGAGGCAGCAACCGCCCGCTACGAAGAGGCTGCCAGCCTTTTCGAGAGAGCCGGCGAGGTGCGCCGCTCGGCCCGGATGCAGGCTCACCTGGCAGACGTGGAGTCTGTCCGGGGACACACCGAGAGGGCCATCGAGCGCATGAGAGCTGCCTACTCGGGACTGACGGGTGACGTGCCCGACCCCGAGCTGGCGGTGGTGGTGGCGCAGCTGGGGCGCTTCCTGGCGCTGGCGGGACGGTACGAGGAGGCGGCGCCCTTGCTTGAGGAGGCGCTCGGGCTGGCGGAGCACCTGGGGCTGAGCGAAGTCTATTCGCAGGCGCTGAGCAGTAAGGCGATCGCGCTGACGAATGATGATCGGCTGGATGAGGCCGGCACCCTCTTGCGGCGGGCCCTTGAGGTGGCGCTCGAGCATGGCCTGGTCCCGGCCGCGATGCGCGCCTACAACAACTTGCAAGTGGTGTTGGAGGGCCAGGACCGGTTCGCCGAGCTGGCTGATCTCAGCTCCCAGCAACTCGATCTGGCGCGGCGGGTCGGTGACCGAGCGTGGGAGTTGCAAGGGCTGGGCGGGCAGGGTGGTGTGCTCATCATGCTGGGCAGGTGGGATGAGGCCAGGTCAGCCATCGACGAGTTGCGGGCGGCCGAGGAGGTGGCGAACCTGGAGGCGGCCGGGGGCACAGCGCTCGAACTGACCAGCCTGAGAGTCCACCAAGGGGACGTCGGAGGGGCCAGGGTGTTGCTGGACTCGCTGGCTTGGGTGGGGCGGTCGGAGGACTGGCAGGCGAGGGCGCTGCATTCGTTATCCACAGCCGGCGTGCTGCGGGCCGAGGGCCGGCCGGCAGAGGCCCTGGCGGCGGCGGAAGAGGTGCTGGCGGCCAGAGCTAAGGTCGGGAGCGGGTGGCGCAGCGGATTTGCCAAGAACGCGCTGGTGGCGTCGGTGGAGGCGGCCCTGGATCTGGGCAATCACGAGCGGGTCCAAGAGCTGCTCGCGATGGTGGCGGCCGCTCTGCCGGGCCAGGTCAGTCCCTGGATCAGGGCTCAGGTGGCTCGCCTCACGGCCCGCCTGGCTGCTGCAACGGGTGATATCGAGTTGGTCGAGCCTGGATTCGAAGCTGCCGAGTCTGGGTTCCGGGAGCTGCAGACGCCGTTCTTCCTGGCGGTCACCCTCACCGAGCACAGCGAGTGGCTGGCCTCCAGGGGGCGCCAGGACCAGTCGATGTCGCTCCAGGCCGAGGCGCGGGAGATATTCGAACGCTTGCGAGCCCGCCCCTGGTTGGACCGCCTGGGGACGCTTGTCAATAGCGCCAGCGTGCCGGCCTGACGCCGGGCGCCGCGGGACGACGTTGGCGCGCGCAAGTCAGTCTCGGGACTCGGAGTCTGTCGTCGCCAGGGGAGGTTATTGGCCCTGGCTCCCGTCCGGCCTCTTCCATCTTGTCCCAGAGCCCGACCTCTCCCGTCTCTCTCGCACCTGTTGAAGTGTTCGGTGGGCTGGGAAGCCCGCTTCGGGGGCCGTGGCGAACGACCGGGATCGCCGGGTGACGACGTCATGTTGGTGCGCACTCAGCTCGACCGGGCCCCGAGCCGGGAAGCAGTCGGGATAGCGCGCAATTCGCCATTCCGGACACCGAAGAGGTAGAGGCTCCAACTCCCGTCGCGGGGCCCCGTACACCTCGCGGCCCGATCGTGTTATCAGCACCACCAGCGCTAAGGCACGGTATAGGCAACGAGCTGAGGCTTCCCCCGGGGCTTCGTCTTAGAGGTCGCCGGTGCTCCGAGAGGAACCAGCACCCTGTCACCGGCGATGGCGATCGGGGCGTTGGTCGGGGCAGGCAGCTGCCGCCGGTACACGATGGCGCCTGTCGCTCGATTGGGCGCAAGCAGGGCACAGTTGAAAAGGGTGGTGAAGTCCAGGTTGCCCGCCACCGAGGCGGCGCCGAGGGGCAGCCCCGTCACCTTGGTATCCCACTCGACCTGGCCAGTTGAGACGCTCAGTGCCTTGATCTCGCCGGACTCCGGACCGTCAGGGACACCCAGCACCGTATCCAGGGACTTCATCCGGAACGGGAGGTCGAGGGCGGCCATCGAAAGGCACTTGAGCGACCTGTTCCTCGAGGTGCGAGGAGGCGAGGAGGTGCGGTGTGCAGGGCATGGGTGGACGCCCGGGACAGGGGAGGGTGCGGGCTCCATCCTCGTTCCGCGCTCGGTCCGGGCCAATCGATCCAGCGGATGCGGGCGACTGTGGTCCGCTTGGGGCCATGGACCCCGCGTCCACGCTCAGCGCATATGCCTCGATGTATTATGCGACCGACGGTCGGTCGGTTATTGAGGTCCCATCTTGCCGCGGACGATGAACCCACGGGCGCGTGCGCTCCGCCGGGATGCCTTCATCCGGTCCGGGACGCGCCTCATCCAGACCAAGGGCTACGAGCAGATGAGCGTACAGGATGTCCTGGACGATCTAGGGGCCTCGAGGGGGGCCTTCTACCACTACTTCCCCTCGAAGCAGGCCCTGCTCGAGGCCGTGGTCGATCACGTGGTCATCAGCGCGCTGGGGACTGTGGCACCCATCACGGCGGAGTTGGGAATGTCGGCCATTTCAAAGTTGCGCGGCATATTCACTGGGATAGCCGGGTGGAAGGAGGACCGCCGACCCTTGATGCTGGCGCTGCTGCGGGTCTGGCACTCAGATGACAACGTGCTCACCCGGGACAAGCTGCGCGGCCGGCTCATGGCCTCACTCGTCCCGATGCTGGCGGAGATCATCGTGCAGGGAGTAGGAGAGGGCTCGATGTCGGCTGGATCCCCTGACGGTGCGGCCCGGGCCTTGGTCTCACTTCTGCTTGGAGCCCAGGACGCGGCCGTCGACCTCTTCTTGGCCGGCCAGGATGACGAGGTGCCCTACCGGGCGGTGTCGGAGGTGGCGGCGGGGTACACCGAGGCCATGGAGCGCGTCCTGGGGCTCCCGCCTGGGTCCCTGAATTTGTTCAGTGAAGAGCGAGTCAGGCCCTGGTTCGACGCTGGCAGGGACAAGGCTCCCAAGGCGTTTGAGGAGGTGGCCGAGCATGGCTTTCGCGATCCATACTGAGGGGCTCACCAAGGACTATGGAAACGGCCGCGGACTCTTTGACCTCGACCTGGAGGTGTCGGCCGGAGAGGTCTTCGGCTACCTGGGACCCAACGGCGCCGGCAAGACCACCACCATCCGGCTCCTCATGGACATGGTTCGGCCCACCCGGGGACGCGCCGAGATCTTCTCGACCGACTGCCGGGCCACCCCCGTCCAGGTCAAGCGGATGGTGGGCTACCTGCCCGGGGAGATGCCTCAGTGGGGAGGGCTGCGAGGCCGCGATGTGGTGGCCTACGTGGGTGGACTCCGGGGCGGGCTGGACGAGCAGCGGGTTGGCGACCTGGCGGAGCGGCTGGACCTGGACCTGGGTCGGCGCTACCGCGAGTACTCATCGGGAAACAAGCGCAAGCTCGGGCTGGTGCTGGCCTTCATGGGTCGATCTCCACTGCTCATCCTCGATGAGCCCACCACCGGCCTGGACCCGCTCATCCAGCAGGAGTTCTATCGCCTGGTCGAGGAGGAGGCGGCCGGAGGGGGCACCGTCTTCCTCTCCTCGCACGTGCTGTCCGAGGTCGAGCGCGTCTGCCAGCGCGTGGCCATCCTCCGGGCTGGCCACCTGGTCCAGGTCGCTCGTCTCGGCGAGCTGCAGAATCTCCGCTACCGCCGCCTGGAGGCTGACCTGGGCGAGGAGATCGCCCTGGAGGCGGTGCGCGCTCTACCCGGCGTGGAGGAGGTCAATGGGGAGGGGCATCATCTGAGTTGCGTGGTGCGCGGTGACTTCGGACCGCTCCTCGAGCTGTTGGGGCAGGGCCAGGTCCGCAACCTGATCACCCACGAGCCAAGCCTGGAGGAGGCCTTCCTGGCGGTCTTCCGAGACGACGTGGAGGTGGCCGGAGCGTCCCCCGGGGACAAACCGTGACGGCGGACCCACCAAGCCCGCTCTCACCTTTAACTGCAACCAGACCCGGCTCACGGCGGGCCTCCCTCACCACCCTGAGGTACGGACTACGCGCCCACCGTTGGGCCCTAGCGGGCGTCGCCTTCCTGGGGTTCTTCTCGCCATACACGACGGGCGTTTCCTACCTGGCCGCCGCGGGGACCGCTGCCGCCAGGGCCAGCTTCGGGCGGCAGACGCTGGCCCTTGGCCCGCAGCTGGCCTATCTCATCCCACTCCCGGTGCGCCCCGACACCGTTGCCGGGTACGTCTGGTGGAAGGGGCTGGCATGGATGACCCTGGTCTTCGCCGCCTGGGGCCTGGCCGCCGCCACCGGAGCCATCCGCAACGAGGAGGAGCGCGGCCTGCTCGAAGCTTGGCTCGCCTCGCCCGTAGGGCGGAACCGCCTGGTGCTTTCCCGGGTCGCCGCCTTCACCCTGGCAGCGGGTGCCGCCGTGGTGGTCACTGGGCTCGGCACCGCCGCCGGGGTGGCTGCCGGCGAGGGCTCGATACCTTCCCACGCGCTCCTAGAGCAGGCGTTTCCGCTGCTGGGAATCGCCCTGGTCTGCTTTGGAGTCGGCCTGATTTCGGCCCAGCTCGCCGCCACCCGGCGCGGGGCGCTGGGCCTGGGCGGCGCAGTCCTGCTCGCCCTTTACGCTCTCGATGCCCTGGCCCGTGTCAATCCGGGTCTCGACGGCGTGGCGGTCGTTTCCCCGTTCCACCTCGCTGACCTCACCACCGCTGTGGTTCCCGGGGGCCACTTCCAGGGGCCGCCAACTTTGGCCCTCTACCTGGCCGCCTTCGGGCTCATCGGCCTTGGAGCAGTGGCGTTCCGTCGGCGCGACCTGGGGGCCAGTCTGCTGGGTGGGCGCGTCGACACCACCTCGGCGGGGCTATCACAGGTGTCGATTGCCCTACTGCGACTTCCGGTCCTGCGCAGCCTCTGGCAGCAGCGGCTGGGACTCGCCGGCTGGGCGGTGGGGACCATGGTGGGAGCTGCTTTGATCGTCTCCCTCGCCCGGGGAACCGGCAAGCTGCTGGGATCCATCTCGGGGTTCACGCGATTTGTGCAGGCCGCGGGCACCAGCAGCGCGGCTACCGCCGTGGTGGGCATGGTCTGGCTCAGCATCGCGGCCCTGATCGTTGCCGCCTATGCCATCAACCAGACCGCCCATTGGGCGGCGGACGACGCTGAGGGCAGACTGGAGATGGAGATCGCCCAGCCCCTTCCGCGCTCGGCGGTGGTTGCCGAACGGTGCGTCACCCTCATGCTGGGGGCGTTACTGCTGGCGGCACTGGGCTCCTTCGTGACCGCTGCCGTGGCTCCGAGCCAGGGGGTTCACCTCGACCTCGGCCGGCTGCTACTGGCGACCGCACTCCTGGCCCTACTGGCGCTCACCTTTGGGGCCATCGGTGCCTTGGTAATCGCGCGCTACCCCAGGGTCGCGGTCCCAGTCCTCGGGGGGGTCGCCGTGGCCGGCTTCTATCTGCCCTTGCTGGCGCCTCTCCTGCGGTGGCCCAACTGGGCCCTGGACCTCTCCCTCTTCCACCTGTATGGCACCCCGCTGACCACGGGCGTGGACTGGGGCGGACTTTGGGTGATGGTCGCGGTGGTGGTCCTGGGGTTCGGAGGCGCGATGGCGGAGATGCGGGTTCGCGAAGTGGGCCGCTGACCCCGCGGACCAGCCGGCTGCTGGTGGGTGGCTGGGTCCCGCCCAGTCGTACTTGGGACGTCTAGTGGCCCCAATGTCCCGCACGCCCGGGGCCCTCGGGCGGATGCGGCCCAAACGAAACGGTGGTGCCGGGGCGCGCCCCATGGGCAGAGCGGGTCTGATAGTTGGGGCCTGGGCCAATTCGGTCGCGGGCCGCGATCTCCGTCGACGACCGCAAACCAAGACTGACCAATCCCCTGGCCACGGCCCAACCAGCCGGGGCGACGGTCAGGCGAGGGAGATGCCGTCCACCTTCGAGAACCGAAGGGGAACCTCAGACCACCTGGTCCCTCCGTCCCGGGTTCGGAACAGAGCTCCTGAGCTCACCAGCCAGCCGTCGTCCTCGCTGGTGAACCCGATAGCGGACGGAGCCGAGGTTCCCGAGAGGCTGAACGACTCGGGGGCCGCCCCGCCCTGATCCCCGACCCACACCCTGGGGGCCGGGTTGTACCACCAGCCCTTGATCCCCAGCGCCCAGATCGACCCAGTGGGGCTCACGGTCACCGCCTGGGGAAGTAGGGGACCCTTCACAGCCACTGACCGGGGGGCGGCGTCCCCGGTCCAGGTTCTCCACCCCCACTCGTACAGGGTCACGACCACGGTCCGGCCTCCAATCTCGGCTGCCGCGAAGTCGGCGGGAGCGGATGGGCCGGCCAGACCAGCAAGCTTCAGCGGGGTCCAGCGGCGTCCGCCGTCTCCCGTCTGAAGCACCTCCACTGCGTCGGAGCCGGCGCCGACATCCACCTCCACCCAGCCGCGGGCGGCGCTCTGGAACATGAGAGCCACCACCTGGAGCCCTTGTCCTGGCCAGATGAGCCGTCGCCAAGTCCGGCCGCGATCGGTGGTCTTGAGCAGACTCCCGGAATTCGTGACCGCGTATCCAACCTGCAGTGACCCCCAGGAGATGGTGGAGGTGGCCGCTGTCGGCAAGGCGGGTCCATCCGCCCAGGCCCTGCCGCCGTCCGTGGTCTGCAGGCTCAACTCGGTCGCCCCAACCTGCACCTGGGCAACGCCGATTTGCGGGTGGCCGGAGAAGAATTGCACCGCGGTGACCTGTGGGGGAGTCACCGACTCCTGTATCTGCCAGCTCCTTCCGCCGTCCGATGAGGAGATGAGCAAACCCTGAGCCGTCAACGTCAGCAGATTGCTGCCCGGCCCGGCGGAGAAGGCCGAGGGCTGGAGCGCCAGACCGGTCGGCGGCGCGAGGCCTCCACTTGGCGTCACGGTCAACAGCGACGGGTAGCAGCCGGAGATGGACAGCTCCCCACACACCGGGTCCACCCCCGCTCCGATCGCGGCCAGCCCGGAGCTGGAGAGGGCGACTGCCGCTAAAGGAAGGCCGTTGCGGCCGCTGACATCCTCAGCCTGCCAGCTCCCACCACCGTTGGAGGTCTCCAGCACCTCCTGGGGCGAGGCGGCCGCCGCGGGGTCCGTGGCGCATCCCGGAGTGCCACCCACGGCCACTCCGTGCTGACCCGCGGTGGCGATGGCGGCCACCGGTTGGGCGGGCGAGTCCACGACCTGGAAAGTCCTCCCCCCGTTCTGGCTGAGCTCGATCAGCCCGCGCCCGCCCCTGGAGCCGCCGACCAGCAAACTCCCGGCCTGGGTCACCGTCGCAGAAGGGAACACCGCACCGGCCGGCAGGTTACCGAGCTGCGACCACCCACTCCCCGCTTGGTAGACGAAAAGTGGCAGGGGCGAAGGGCTGTTGGGTGGCGGCGGCTGTCCCATCCCCGACTGCGGACAAAGTTGCGCCCAAAGAGTGATTGCCCCGGGAGAGGCGGCACAGATGGCGCCGGAGGGGGAGCAGCTGAGGGAGTCATAGGTCGCGGGATGGACCGCCGACATAGGGGTCGCCGTCCAAGCCACTGCCGGGTCCAGCGAGCCTTGAATAGACAGAAGCCGGAGGCCGCCGCCCGCGAACTGATAGCCCAGTCCGAAGACCCGGTCCCCGCTGAGCAGCGCCGCAGCTGTCATGTCGAAGTCCAGGTGATGCACCTGCCATGGGCCAGCGGGCGATCGGCGGAACGCCAACAGGTTGCACCAAGCGAAGAGCTGGCCCTCTGAGGAACTGGCGACCACGTAGTTGACGCTGGGGCCGCCGGTGACCTCGGCCCCGCCGCCCGCAGCGCTCTGCTGACAGTTGGGGGAGGGGGCGGTCGGCTGGGCGGGAGAGAACGCAACGCTGGTCGGGAGTCGGGCCACGACCGTTGACCCGCAGCCGGATGCCACCAGCGCCAGGCTCACGGCTGCACCGGCCAAGGCCGACGACCACGCCCAGCCGTGTGCGCCGATACCCGCCGGGTGGCTGACCTTCACTTCCGCGCAACGGCCTCTACCGCGGCAGAGTTTCGGAGTTGCACCCGGCCCCAGAGCCCGTCGCTCACCCGTTCCGCTGTCCCGGACTTCGGAGCTGCTGTGCAGGCGGTCCAGCGCCCATTACTTCTGGGGCCACTGCCTAGTCCGGGACGTTGGCCTCCAGCTCTTCGAGCCAGGCACGGGCCGAGGCATCGCTGGGCGCCCGCCAATCGCCCCGCGGGGAGAGCGAACCGCCCGAGCCCACCTTGGGTCCGTTGGGCAGGGCGGAGCGCTTGAATTGACTGGTGGCGAAGAAGCGCTCCAGGAAAACGCGCAACCACCTCTTGATCTCGGTAAGGTCGTAGGAAGTGCGGTCGCCCTTCGAACCGGCGTCGGGCCAATCGCCCAGGTCGGGGGCATGCCAGGCGTGGTGCGCGAGGAAGGCCACCCGGCTGGGAAGGTACCCGTAGCGCAGCAGGTAGTAGAGGTGGAAATCCTGCAGCTCGTAGGGGCCAACCACCTCTTCTGAGCGCTGTGCGGGCAGCTCGCTCTGGCCGTCACCGGAGGGAACCAGCTCCGGGGAGATCTCGGTGGCGAGGATCGCCCGCAAGGCGTCCGAGGCCTCCGCGCCCAGGCTGTCGGTCTCCGCCATCCAGCCCACCATGTGGCGGATCAGCGTCTTGGGCACCGAGGCGTTCACGCTGTAGTGGGACATCTGGTCGCCGACGCCGTAGGTGCACCACCCCAGCGCCAGCTCACTGAGGTCGCCGGTACCCACCACCAGCGCTTGGTGCTGGTTGGCGAGGCGGAAGAGGTGGGAGGTCCGCTCCCCCGCCTGGACGTTCTCGAAGGTGGTGTCGTAGACCGCCTCGCCGAGGGCCGCCGGGTGGCCCAGGTCGCGCAGCAGCTGCAGGCAGGATGGCCTGATATCGATCTCGGCAGCGGAGACCCTAAGAGCGGCCATCAGACGGTGGGCGTTCTCCCTGGTCCTCTGGCTGGTGGCGAATCCAGGCATGGTGTAGGCGAGGATGTTGGTCCGGGGCCAACCCAGCCGGTCCATGCATTTGACCGCCACCGCCAGCGCCGCGGTGGAGTCCAGACCCCCGGAGACCCCGATGACCAGCTTGTTCAAGCCAGTGGCCTTCAGCCGGGTGGAGAGCCCCTGGACCTGGATCTGGTGTACCTCGGCGCAGCGCTGGCTGCGCTTGGCGGGGTCGCTGGGGACGTAGGGGAAGCGGGCAATTCGCCTCTCCAGCGCCACCGGGAATGCGGGAGGGGCCAGTGGCAGCTCTACCGTCCGCAGAGCGGCGACCTGGGCCAGGTGGTCCCGGCGAGCGTCGTGGAAGCTGGTGAACCGCAGCCGGTCGGCGGCGAGGCGGCTCAGGTCCACATCGGCGGTGATCAGCTGCTCCTCCGCGGCGAAGCGCTCGGACTCCGCGAGATGGTCACCGTTCTCGTACACCATGGCCTGGCCGTCCCAGGCCATGTCGGTGGTGGACTCACCCTCCCCGGCGGCCGTGTAGAGATAGGCGGCC
>JAJYWT010000066.1 GCA_021791345.1 bacterium | reverse complement strand
CCATGCGCCTGCTGCGAGTTCTGGGCCGCACCGAGGCCGCCGTGGCCCAGGCGTCGCTTTTGGCACACCGCCAGAGCGCCGCGGAGCTGGCGGCGATCCTGCTGGACGAGGGCTTGGGTGCCGCGTACATGGTCCTTCTCTCCAGCGGAGTCGTGTTCATCATCTGGCTGGGCGGCGCCGAGGTCGCCGCTGGGAGCCTCTCGCTGGGGGCGCTGGTGGCGCTCATCGCCCTCTTCTCACGGTTTGTGGCCAGGGCTCCTCGGATTCCCCAGATGGTCAATCGCGTCCAGGCCGCAGCCGCCGCGCACCAGCGCCTGGCACCGCTGCTGGCCGATCCGCTCGCACCCCTGGGCGAACCCCGGTGGGCGACCCTGCGGCCGAGCCACGTGCCCCGCCTCGTGGCTTCGGCGCCCATGCCCTGGCGGCCACCTGAAGGGCCGGCCAGCCTTCGGCTCACCAATGTCAGCCTTACCTACCCGGGAGCGCTCACCCCTGCCCTTGAGGACCTGACCTTGGAGATCCCGGCCGGAGCGCTGGTGGCAGTAACCGGGCCGATCGGGTCGGGCAAGACCACCCTGGCCAAGGTTGCGGCCGGCCTCCTGGTCCCGGACTCGGGCAGGGTCGAACTCGACCAGCGGCCGATGATCGAACTTGAGGCGGCGAGCCGGTCGGCCGGGGTCGGGTACATGGGACAGAGTGCCTACCTGTTCTCCGGCACCGTCGCGGATAATGTGGTGCTCTGGGCGGAGCGCGCTCCCGACGGCAGTTGGGACGCAGCCCTCGAGCGCTCGCTGGCGGTGGCCGGCTTGGAGCGCGACCTGGCCCGGATGCCCCTTGGGGCCGATACGCAGATCGGGGAGTCGGGGACCCGGGTCTCGGGCGGGCAGCGTCAGCGCATCACCTTGGCGCGAGCGCTGGCGGCCGGCGGGGGACCGCTGCGGCTGCTGGTGCTCGACGAGCCCTTCTCGGCCGTCGACATGGAAACCGAAGTGGAGATCCTGGCCGGACTGCGCCGCTCGTTCGGGGCTCCGGCTCGGCCCCAGGACCGCCTGACCATCCTGCTCTGCTCCCACCGCCTGGCGGGGTTCCCCCTGGCGGACAAGGTGGCGGTCCTGGAGGCCGGCCGCATCCGCGAGGTGGGCACCCATCAATCGCTGCTCCAGGCGGGCCAACTCTACGCGCGGATCTTCCATGCCCAACACCGAGTCCGGGGCCGGCGTTGAGCGGACAAGACCGGTGAAGGCTGCGCCCCCGGAGATGTCCCGGCCTGCCGCCCTGAGCGTCCGCCGGGAGTGCTTCTGGGTCCAGGTCGCCGGGTTGGTCCGACCCTGGTGGTCGCTGCTGGCCGTCGCCTCCGTCCTAGTCGCGGGCTCGGCGGTGGCCCGGGTGGTCCCGCCGCTGGTGATACGCCAGGTCGTGCAGCAGAACCTGCTGCCGCACCGCCCTTCGGGCCTGGCCCTGGCGGGCCTGCTCTATCTCGCCGCTCTGGCGGCCGGGGCCGCCCTCACCTTCGGCTACAGCTACCTCACGGCCATCGTCGCGCAGCGGATCGTGGTGTCGATCCGGGTGCGCCTGATGTCGCATCTGGCCCAGGTCCCCATCGCGTATTTCGATGCCACCCCCACCGGGGAGATTGTCAGTCACGCCACCAGCGATGTCGAAACCATCGACGCCCTGTTCACCGACGGAGTCGCGACCCTGGTCGGCCAGCTGGTCTCCCTGGTCGCGGTCGGCGCCGCCATGGTGGTGGTCAGCCCACTGCTGAGTGCCGTCGCCCTCATCGTAACCCCTCCGCTCTGGGCGATCAGCCACTTCCTCCAGCTCAGAGTCCGCCGCGCCGAGCGCCAGACCCGCGCGGAGGTCGGGGGGCTCAACACGGAGCTGTCGGAGATGGTCGGAGGGGCGGAGACGATTCGCGCCTACGGGCGGGAGGCCAACTTCGTGGAGCGATTCCGGCAGGCGCTGGTCCGCACCCTGGACGCCCAGGCGGGGTCGGTCCGCTACAACGCCTTCTTCACCCCGGTCACTGGTCTTCTGGCCGCTCTGGTGATCGCCGCCCTTCTTTGGGTCGGGGCGGGCGGACCGGTCAGGCAGACCGAGGTGAGCCTGGGCACCCTGATTGCCTTCGTGCTCCTGTTTCAGAACTTCTTCGCGCCCATCACGGCGCTGGGCGACCAGTGGAACCGCGTCCAGGCCGCTCTGAGCGGTTTGGAGCGGATCTTCGACGTGTTCAAGCTTCCCGTCGAGGACCGGACGGACAGCCGCCCGGTCCCGCATGGTGGGCCGGGGATCGTGGTGCGCGACCTGAGGTTCGGATATGTCGGCGGGGCCGAGGTCTTGAAGGGGATCGGCCTGACAGTCAACCCCGGCGAGCGGGTGGCGATCGTGGGCCGGACCGGATCGGGCAAGTCCACGTTGGTCGCGCTTCTGGGAGGGCTGTATCGTCCGCAGCAGGGGACGGTGCTGGTGGACGGCCTTTGCCCCTTCGAGCTGGAGGAGCGCGAGCGTCGCCAGCTCGTGGGTTACGTCCCCCAAAGCGCTGAACTCTTCTCCGCATCTCTGCGAACCAACGTCACCTTCGACGACCGCCAGTTCACCGACGGCGCGATTCGGCAAGCGCTCAGCCTGGTCGGGTTGGGCTCATGGCTGGAGGATCTGCCTGAGGGTCTCGACACCCGGCTCGCGGGGGAAGGCGGGGGACGCGGCCTTACCCTGTCGGCCGGCCAGCGCCAGCTGATCGCCCTGGCTCGCGCCGTGCTCGTCGAGCCCCGCGTGCTGCTGCTCGACGAGGCGACGTCGGCCCTCGACCGGGCGAGCGACGCCGCCTTCCAGCTGGCGCTGCAGCATGCGGCCTGGGCGAGTAACTGCGCGATCGTCACCGTCACGCATCGGCTGGCGACCGCCAGTGGCGCCGACCGGGTGGTGGTCCTCGACCAAGGTGCAGTGGTAGAAGAGGGCAGTCCTTCGACTCTGCTCGAGAACGGCGGGTGGTTGGCCGCCCTGGCTGCGATCGAAGAGGCCGGATGGGACCCGGCGGGTCCGGACGGGGAGCCATGAGTAGAGTCAGGGATCGGAATGCCGACTGACCAGAGGATGTCACATTGACCTACGCCGACACCTACTCCCAGCCGAACGCGCCCGACCCGGTGCTCCCCGCCGAGCTGGTGCTCCAGTTGGCGCGGAGGCACGCGCCCCATGTGAGCGCGGTGACTGAGGTCGACGAGAGCGGTGGCGAGGCCCGAGCCTACCTGTGTGGGGACGACACGGTGGTCAAGACCCAGCGTCCCCCCCGGGTGCGACCGCGGACCAGCCTGCGCAAAGAGGCTTTCATCCTTGACCACCTGGCCCCGCTGGGGCTGCCGCTGCCGAAGTTGCTTGGCTACGGTCGAGAGGAGGACGTCGAGTATCTGGTCATGACCAGGATGCGCGGGGTGCCCTTGGAACAGGCGCCGCTGTCCGAGGCGGGCCGGGCCGCCGTGCTGGAGGCGGTCGGGGTGACTCTGAGACGCATTCACGCGGCGGACCAAAGGGAGCTGGAGGCATCCGGGCTGGTCCCGGGGGACGCCGCACCGGGCGACCTCCGCCAGCGAATCGCCTACCGGTTGGACGCCTCGATCCGGGTTCTCGAGGAGGACTCTCGCTGGCCGGGGAAGCCGGACCTCAGGGAGGTGGCCGCCTCGCTGCTGAAGGACGTGCCGGAAGATGGAGAGCGGGTCACGCTCCACTCCAATCCGGGCCCCGAGCATTGCTTTGTCGACCCCGTCTCGGGGGAGCTCACCGGCCTGATCGACTTCGGCGATGCCTACCGCTCCCACCCGGCCCTGGACGTCAGATCTTGGTTCTCGCTTCAGGACAGCCGACTCATGCTGGATGGCTATCGCTCCCTGGGGCCAGTGTCACCAGGGTTTGAGGCCGTGTGGCGGGCGGGCATCGTGGCTACGGAGCTGCGGCTGGTCGCGCGCGGCCATCGCGGGCCCGACGCGCTCAGGCAGACCATCTCCGCCCTCCTGCGCGGCTGATCCCGGGGCCCGCGACCCTCCCGAGGCGCCTCACGGGACCGGCTTCTGGCGGCGCGGCGGATGTCCTGGCGTCCCGGTGCCCCGGGCTCGGCCGCAATTGGCCGCTGGCGCGACCGCGGGCAGCTCAGGGAGGACCCAGCTTGCCGTGCGGGCCCTGCAGCCGTCGGTGGCACCGCCGGCGGCACCCGGCTTACTCCCTGGGGACCCGGAGCAGCGCTGCACCATGCCCGCCGGGCACCAGCAGCCTCATCCGGGAGCGGCTCAGTCGCTCAGCAGCCACTCTCGCAGGAGTCCGCTGGCCACCCGCCAGCGCCGATCCTGCATCTCTATCAACTCGGTCTTCAGCAAGGAGTCTGCCGCCTTGGCGACCGAGGTGTGGCTCACCCCCAGCTCCGCCTGCACCACCTGCCCCTTGAGGTGTTCCAGCGGCCGCTTGGCGATCAGTTTGAGCAGGCGCTGCTGCGACAGCCCCAGCGCGTCGAACCGAGCCTCGAACTCCGCCTTGCTATCTCCGACGGCGATCTGCAGGGCCTGCTTGAGAGCGGCCTCGTCAATCTCCCGACCCGCCGACTCGTAGGCCCAGAAGGCCAGCAGCTGCACGTCGTTGGGGACGCCCATGGCGGCGGCGTAGATCGCCTCGGCGACGCCGATCCCCAGCCCCTTCCCACCCGCCGCCGCGCGCTCCAAGAGGTAGCTGGTGAACTCCGCTTTCGGGATCCGCCCCAGGTAGAGCTTGTGGCCGATGTGGTAGAGCGCTCCCCGGTCCGGGTCATTGACCATGGCGTCCATCAGGTGGCGCTTGCTGCCCGCGAAGACGAAGCTGATCGCGGGCAGCTCATCCACCAGATCCTTCATGAGATCGGGGATGTTGGGGCTGATCTCGTAAGCCTTCTGGAACTCGTCAAAGATCATCGCCACCGGATGGGCGCGGTCGCCGGCCTCCCCCAAGAGGTGGACGACATCGCTGAGGGCCTCCTGCCACGGCGAGTCGGCGACGTGAGGGCCGAAGGAGACACTGAGCCCCGAGGGCGAGTGGGGGTCAAGGGTCGCCTGAGGGCTGAGGCGGATGCGCCGCAGGAGCTGCATGAGCTCGGCGGTCTGTCCGTGCAACCAGCCCAGGGGGCCGTTCAGCACCGCCCGCAAGGTCGCCTCGGCGACGTCCTTCTGGCTGGCGCAGCGCATCAGGCTCACCCTGCCGGTTCGGCCGCCCCGCTGGCGCACCCCCTGAGCGGCCCGGGCCAGCAAGGAGCTCTTGCCAAAGCGCCTGGGAGCGATAAGCACCAGGTTCTGCCCGTTCAGCATCAGCGCCTCAAGCTTCGCCAACTCCTCGACTCGATCGGTGAAATGGTCACCCTCCACCGGAGAGCCGAAGTGGTACGGGTTGCCGCGAGACGACACCCCGGCAGCTTACACCCTTGAGGCTGTCACCCACATGGGTGCATGCGCGAACCACGGCCTCTGCGCCATCGAGTGATCCGCTCCCCGCCTCGGCCAGGGCGGCCGAAGTACGAGGCGGGACCAGCCTCGATTGTTCGCCGACGTCGCGGCGACGGTTCGTGACCGTATCGCGCCCGGACTGGCCCGATGGAGCGGGCCTGACCACGGCCACCACCCTCACTAGCCTGCCGGCCATGTAGACCCACACTGCACCTGGTGGGTCCCCGACCTCCTGGGGGCCTTCGCCCGAAATCGTGCACTAAGTGAAAAGTTGCACTGTGTGCAGCCATATGCAAGAGTTGGGTGGTGAGTGAGGACGGGTCGGTGCTGGGGAGACGTGATCGCAAGCGCCTGGCGACCCACCAGGCATTGCGGTCCGCGGCCCTTCGGCTGGTCGCCGAGCGGGGCCTCCACGACGTGACCGTCGAGGAGATCGCCGACGCCGCCGACGTCGCGGTCAGGACTTTCTTCAACCACTTCTCCTCCAAGGAGGATGCGCTGGTGGGGATCGATTCAGAGCGTGCCGAGGAGCTGAGCTGCGCCGTCTCCCAGCGACCTGCCGGAGAAGCGGCTCTCGACTCGCTCCGCGCGGTGCTCACCGCCTATGCCATGGAGGCGGTGGCGAGCAGCGATGACTGGGCGCTGCGGATGGACATCATCAAGGCCTCTCCGGAGCTGTTGCCCCGCCTGCTGTCATCGGTCAGCGCGTTGGAGCGGACGCTCGTGGAGGCGATCCAGGCGCGGGAGACATCTGGCGATGGCCGTGGGCTCTACGCCGAGCTGGTGGTGAGCGTGGCGATGGCCGCGGTTCGGACCGCGATCGCCCGCTGGCGTCAGGAGCAGGGCACCAGGTCGCTGGCCGAGACTTTGGGGCAAGCCTTCGACCTGATCGCATCCGGGCTGCCGGAGCCGCGACCAACCCGCGCCACGGCGAGGCCCGGCGTGCGGCGAACGGCGCCTCCGGCAGGTGCGGCCCTTACCGCCCGTGTGCCCGCGGTCACCGCGATCTCGCTCTCGGAGCACGGGCGCTGATGGCCGACATGGATCCGGTGGCCGTCGAGCCCACGGCGATACCGGGGCTGGGGCAGCGCAGCGTCTTCCTGGTCATCGGGGCGCTGATGCTGGGGATGCTCCTGGCCGCCCTCGACCAGACGATCGTCGCCACCGCGCTGCCCACCATCGCCGGCGATCTCCACGGCCTGTCCCACCTCTCCTGGGTGGTCACCGGCTACCTGCTGCTTTCCACCGTCTCGACGCCGCTGTGGGGGAAGCTCGGGGACATGTACGGGCGCAAGAGTTTCTTCCAGGCGGCGATAGTCATCTTCCTGGTCGGCTCCGCTCTGTCGGGGCTCAGCTCGTCGATGACCGAGCTCATCCTCTTCCGGTCCCTGCAGGGGCTGGGCGCCGGAGGTCTGATGGTCGGAGCCCAGGCGATCATCGGCGACGTGGTGCCCCCCAGGGACCGGGGCAAGTACCAGGGGATCTTCGGCGCCGTCTTTGGCCTGGCCAGCGTGGCCGGCCCCCTGCTGGGTGGGTTCTTCGTTCAGAACCTCTCGTGGCACTGGATCTTCTACGTCAACATCCCCATCGGCCTGGTGGCCCTGGCGGTCACCGCCCGCTTCCTGCCCAGCGCGCTGCGGCGCGTGCAGCATGTGATCGATTACCTCGGCGCGGTGGTGCTGGCGGGGGGCGTGACCTGTCTGGTTTTGCTCACCACCCTGGGCGGGACCACCTATCCGTGGATCTCACTTCCCATCGCGATCATGGCCGGGCTGGGGGTGGTGCTCCTCGGTTGGTTCGTGCTGGTGGAGCGCCGCGCCGCTGAGCCGATCCTGCCGCTGCACCTTTTTGCCAACCGGGTCTTCTCCGCCACCAGCGCGATCGGGTTCATCGTCGGCTTCGCGATGTTCGGGGCGATCACCTACCTGCCCACCTACTTGCAGATCGTCAAGGGAGCCAGCCCCACCGACTCCGGGCTGGAGCTGCTCCCCCTGATGGGCGGGCTGCTGGTGACCTCGATCGGGTCGGGGATCCTCATCAGCCGTTTCGGCCGTTACAAGATCTTTCCCATTGTCGGAACCGCGGTGATGACCGTCGGCCTGTTCCTCTTCTCCCGCTTGGAGGTTGGGACGTCCATGCTGACGATCTCGCTCTACATGGTGGTGCTGGGCCTGGGCCTGGGAGCGGTCATGCAGGTCCTGGTGATCGCGGTGCAGAACGCCGTCGCCCACAGCGAGCTGGGAGTCGCCACCTCCGGGGCCACCTTCTTCCGCTCCATCGGAGGCTCCTTCGGCACCGCGGTCTTCGGAGCCATCTTCGCCAACGTCCTGACCGGCAACCTGGCGCACTACCTGGTGGGGATCAGGCTCCCGGCCGACTTCGTGGGCGCGGCGGGCGCGAGCCCGGCGGTGCTGGCGAGACTGCCCAAGCCGGTGCACCACGGATACATTGAGGCGGTCACCGCCTCGCTGCATCCGGTCTTCCTCTGGGCAGTGCCGTTCGCACTGCTGGCGTTCGCGGTCACCTGGCTCCTGAAGGAGGTTCCGCTGCGCCGCAGCGTCGGCCCGGCCCCCCAGGGGACGGCGATGGCGCCACTGGCGCGCACCCCCGAGGCCTGACCCGCCTCGGCGGACCCGCCCAACCGGTGACCCTTTCCCACCGACTTTGACCGGCGGCCAGCTCCGGGTCGCGGCAGCAGCCAGCCTCTACGATGAGGCGATGGCGGGCGATTTGGAGCGACTTCTGAGCGTCAACTCCTGGCGCGCCTTGGACGTCGATGACCAGGGCCGGATCCTCGCGGCCACCGACGAGTCCGGGTCCTTCCAACTCGTCGAGATCACCTCCGAAGGGGAGCGGCGTCCACTCACAGCTTTGCCGGGAGCCTGCTCGGGACGCTACCTGGTCGGGCGCCGAGCCGTGATCGTCGAGCACGACCAAGGTGGGGATGAGAGACACCAGCTGTCCATCCTGGAGCTCGATCCGCCGCCAGCGGGGCCGGTCGGGCTCGCCGACCTCAAGCCACTGGTCCACGATCCCCGGTTCTTTCACAACCTTCTCCAGGTTGGGCGTGAGTGGGTGGCCTATTCCAGCAACCGCCGAAACTCCGTCGACTTCGACCTTTTGGTGCTGGATCCGGCAACCGGTTCCCAGCGGGTGCTGTACGACCAGGGCGGTGCGCTGGAGGAGGTGGCGGTGGCCCCCGCGGCGGACCTGGCTGTCATGGCCAGGTCGGGGCCGCGCCCGATGTCACAGCAGCTGGTCATGATCGGGGTCACCGAGCCGACCCTCGTCGAGCTCACCAGCGGCACGGAGGCAGCCCAGCACCTGCGGGTCGCCCTCTACCCTGACCGAGAGGCCGCGCTCGTCACCACTGACCGAGAGCGAGACCGCACCGTGCTCGCCAGGCTCGACCTGCGATCTGGGACCTGGACCGAGCTGGTGGCGGACCCCGAGTGGGATGTCACCGGCTGGCTCTCCCCCGACGGCGCCTCGATCCTGGTCCTGACCAACCGTGACGGGGAGGCCCACCTGACGATCCACGACGGGGCCAGCGGCGCCCGGCTCCGAGAGATCGCACTGCCGGGCACGGGGTGGGTCGGAGCACCCGCCACCGCCGAGCCGGTCTGGTCTCCCAACTCCAGGTTCGTAGCGGTCTCCTTCACGAGCCCGCGGATCCCCGGCGACATCCTGCTGGTCCAAGCGGACTCGGGCGAGGCGGTCCGGCTGGCAGAGAGCTCCTCGCAGTTGGGGGACATGGCCCTGGTCGAGCCGACCACCCATCGGGTGCCAGCCCCAGATGGCGAGCGGATCCCTTGCTTCCTGTACCGACCCAGTGGGCAGGCCACCGGGGCCGCGGTGGTGCACATTCACGGCGGCCCGGAGTCCCAGGCGGTCAGGGGGTTCAACCCGGTCGTCCAGGGGCTGGTCGCCGCCGGCCACACGGTCTTGGTCCCCAACGTGAGAGGCTCCACGGGGTACGGCAGGAGGTGGTACTCGGCGGATGACGTCGGGCTGCGTCTGAATTCGGTCTCAGACCTGGCGGCCCTGCATCGCTGGCTGCCGGAACTGGGAGTCGACCCCGGCCGGGCTGCGCTGTGGGGAGGCTCATACGGAGGGTACATGGTGCTGGCTGGCCTCGCCTTCCAGCCCGAGCTCTGGGCGGCTGGAGTCGACATCGTGGGGATCTCGTCCCTGGTGACCTTCCTAGAGAACACCTCGCCGTATCGCCGCGCCCAGCGGGAGCGCGAGTATGGATCTCTGGAGCGAGACCGGGAGTTGCTGGCGTCCCTGTCGCCGCTCAGCCGGATCGACGAGATCCGAGCCCCGCTCTTCGTGATCCATGGGGCAAACGACCCCCGGGTGCCGCTGGCGGAGGCGGAGCAGTTGGTCGCCGGCCTGCAGGCCCGTGGCGTCCCCTGCGAACTCTTGGTCTTTCCCGACGAGGGACACGGGCTGGCGAAGAGGAGCAACCGGCTAAACGCCTATCCGCTCGCCCTGGAGTTCCTGGCAACCCACCTGAGCTAGGGGTGGCTGCGTGTCAGCGGCGATGACCCTGACCGGCAGCGGCCCCTGGAAGTGACCACCGGCCGCTACGGCGGCTGACCGAATGCTTGGGTCCCTCGGCCGCGACCGGGCCGACGCGTGCGTTGGGGTTCTGGTCCCTGGCACCGCGGCCCGCGCTCGCGCAAGCTGAATCAATGTATAGTGATTTACGAATGTCAGAATTGGTTGGAGGATCCACCCTGATGAGGTATGACCTGGCGATAGTGGGGTCCGGAGGCGCCGGCTTCGCTGCTGCGATTGCGGCCCGCAGCCGGGGACTCCAGGTGATCATGATTGAGGCTGGCACCGTCGGGGGGACCTGCGTCAACGTCGGCTGCATCCCCTCCAAGGCCCTGCTCGCGGCGGCCGACGCGCGCCACGTTGCGATGGACCAACGCTTCCCGGGGATTATGACCCAGGCGGGGCCGGTCGACATGGCGGCCCTGGTCGCCGGCAAGCGGGAGATCGTGGACTCGATGCGCCAGGAGAAGTACCTGGATCTGGCCCAGAGTTATGGATGGGAGATCAGGCGGGGACAAGCGCGGTTCGTCCCCGGACCAGCGCTGGAGGTCGGGGCGGGTCGGATCGAGGCCGAGCACTACCTGGTCGCCACGGGCAGCTCCCCCTGGAACCCACCGGTCGCGGGGCTGGACGGGGGTCCGTACCTCACCTCCACCACCGCCTTCGAGATGGACCGGGTTCCCGAGTCCATGGTGGTGGTCGGCGGTAACTACGTGGGCTTGGAGCTGGGCCAACTGTTCGCCCGCTTGGGCAGCCGGGTGACGCTGGTCGAGGCGCTGCCCCGGTTAGCGCCGGCCGAGGAGCCGGAGATCTCCACCGCGCTGGCGGCAGTGCTGGCGGACGAGGGGGTCGAGGTGATCACGGCAGCGCCGCTCTTGGGAGTCAGCTGGGACGGCGACCGTCCCCGGGTGCGGCTGGGAGGGGACGCTCCTCGGGAGGTCCAGGCCGATCACCTTCTGATGGCGACGGGGCGCCGACCCAACACCGCCGGTCTGCAATTGGACCGGGTCGGAGTGGAGGTGGGGGCTCGCGGCGAGGTCGTGGTCGACACCAGGCTTCACACCACCTCCCCCCGGGTCTGGGCCGCCGGTGACGTCACCGGCGCGCCCCAGTTCGTGTACGTCGCGGGCGCCCACGGCACCACCGTCGTGGAGAACGCCTTCTTCGGCGGTGACCGGGAGATCGACTACCGCCATCTTCCCCGAGTGACGTTCACCACCCCCGCGATCGCAGCCGTGGGCATGACCGACCAGGAAGCCGCGGCCTCCGGAATCCGCTGCACCTGCTCGGTGCTGCCGCTGGCCTACGTCCCCCGCGCGATCGTCAGTCGGGACACCAGAGGGCTGGTCAAGATCGTCGCCGACGCGGATTCCCGCCGCGTGCTGGGGGTCCACATCCTGGCCGACGGTGCGGGCGACATGGTGCTCGCCGCCACGTACGCGTTGGAGGCGGGGTTGACCATCGACCAGCTGGCGGGGACCTGGTGCCCCTACCTCACGATGGCGGAGGGGATCAAACTGGCGGCCCAGGGCTTCGACCGCGATGTCAGTAAGCTGTCATGCTGCGCCGCATGACAGCTTCGTACGCTCACTCCCAACCCCTCAGTGCCGAGACCGGCGATAGAGCCGCGGATGAGTTGCTGGCCCGTTTCTACCGAGCCATGGGCGATCCCACCCGCCTGCACCTGCTCGAGTTCTGCGCCACGGAGGAGCGGACCGGAACTGAGTGCGTGGCTCAGACCACGATCTCCCAGGGCCGGGTCTCCGCCCACCTGGCCTGCCTGGTATCCTGCGGGCTGTTGGCGATGCGGCGCAGCGGCCGGTTCGCCCACTACCGCGTCGTCGACCCCCGGGTCATGGAGCTCATCGCGCTCGGTCGAGGGATGGTCGGTGACCACGCGGCGTCCATAGCCGCATGTGCCACGGTCGACCGAGGAGCGGAACGGTGAACCTCCAGTCCTAACCATGGATCCCGCACCGGAAGCCCTTCGCGCGCTCGCTCAGCTGACGGGAAGGCGCTTACTTCTGTTGGCCACCAGTGCTTACTTTGACCCGGCCACCGGCAACCGCTCCAGCTCCTCGGTGCGGAATCTCCGTTCCCGGCCCGGGCGCACCACCGGCACCCGGCCTTCGTCTGCCCAACCGCAACGTCACCGGGTGCACTCCCAGCACCTCCGCCGCCGCCTTGAGTCGCAGTAATGCCATGCCACCACGTCTTACACATCACTCATGTTCGCTTAGCAAGACACACCACTGCTACAGACCCTGTGGCCGCTCCTTACGCCACAGACAACAGCGAAGGGTCAAGTTTGGTTGCGGCGACACGCTGCGTTAGGGCGACGGCGGCGGTGGCTCCGGTAGCAGCTCGATTCTGATCGCGCCAATC
>JAJYWT010000215.1 GCA_021791345.1 bacterium | reverse complement strand
TTTCCTCGCCACCCTGCGCCAGATCTGCGACCAGCACGGCATCGTCCTCATCTTCGACGAGGTTCAAAGTGGGGTGGGTCACACCGGCCGCTGGCTGGCGAGCGAGCACGAGGGGGTGGTCCCCGACGTGGTGACCCTGGCCAAGGCGCTCGGCAGCGGCCTTCCCATCGGCGCGATCGTGGCCCGTCATGACCTCATGGACAAGTGGCCCGCTGGGACCCACGGCTCGACCTTCGGGGGCAACGCGGTCTCCTGCGCGGCGGCGATCGCCACCATCGAGGTGATCGAGCGCGACGGGCTCCTGCAGCGGGCGACCGCGATCGGAGAGCAGATCATGGCCCGGGCTCGGAGCTGGCAGCGTCAGGTGGGTGGGCCGGCCGACGTCCGCGGCCGCGGTGCGATGATCGGGTTGGAGTTCATGGACAGCGCCGGGCTGCCCGACGCGGAACGGGTCGATGCGATCCGGTCCGCCTGCCTGCAGCGCGGACTGCTGGTGCTCGGCTGTGGCATAGACGACAACGTGATCCGGTTGGTGCCGCCGCTCACCCTCAGCGATGCCGAGGTCGAGCAGGGGATGCAGGTCATGGAGGAGGCGATTTTGCAGGGAGGAGCGCGGTCATGAGTGGGGAAACCGCGGCGCCGGCCAAGACCCACGGCAACCTGATAGCGGGGGAGTGGCGCGCCGCCCGGGGAGGCGAGACCTTTGACTCGGTGAACCCCGCCCGGCGCAGTGAGGTGCTCGGCCACTTCGCCCGCAGCGGCAAGAGTGACATCGAGGACGCGGTCTCCGCCGCGGTCGCCGCCCAGCCCGGCTGGGCGAGGACCCCGATGCCGGGACGGGCGGAGGTGATCGCCAGGGCCGGGCGCCTGCTCGAGGAGCGCAAGGAGGAGCTGGCCCGGCTCATGACCAGGGAGATGGGCAAGGTGTTGACCGAGGCCAGGGGCGATGTCCAGGAGGGCATCGACATGGCCAAGTACATGGCGGGCCAGGGGCGCAACCCGGTGGGGGAGGTGGTCCCCAGCGAGCTGCGCGACAAGCGCTGCTTCACCGAGCGAGTCCCGATCGGGGTGGTCGGTTGCATCACCCCCTGGAACTTCCCCATGGCCATCCCCTGCTGGAAGCTGATGCCGGCGCTCCTGGCGGGCAACGCGGTGGTGTTCAAGCCGGCCGAGGACACCCCGCTGGTGGCGATCCGCCTGGCCGAGATCCTGATTGAGGCCGGGTTGCCCAAAGGGGTGCTCAACCTGGTCACCGGGTACGGCGAGGAGTGCGGCGCCCCGCTGGTCGAGCACCCGGCGGTCCGGGCGATCTCCTTCACCGGATCGGTGGAGGTGGGCCAGCAGATAGCCGCGACCTGTGGGAGGCTGGGCAAGCGCGTCTCCCTGGAGCTCGGGGGCAAGAACGCCATCGTGGTGACCGCGGACGCCGACCTGGAGCTGGCGGTCGACGGCGCCCTGTGGGGGGCCTTCGGCACGGCTGGACAGCGGTGCACCGCCACCTCCCGGCTGGTGGTGGAGCGGCCGGTCCTGGACGCCTTCACCGAGCAGTTGGTGGCCCGGGTTGGCAAGCTGCGGCTGGGTGATGGGCTCGACCCCGATACCGATGTCGGTCCGGTGATCAACCCCACCCAGCTGAAGCGCATCCACTCGTACACGGAGATCGGACAGAAGGAGTCGGCACGGCTCCTCATCGGAGGCTCGATCGCCACCGAGGGTGTTCTTGGAGAGGGCAACTTCTACCACCCGACCGTCTTCGCGGACGTGCGCCCGGAGATGCGGGTCGCGCAGGAGGAGATCTTCGGCCCCACGGTCGTCGTGCTGCCGGCCGAGGACACCGGGGAGGCGATCCGGATCGCCAACGGGACCCGCTACGGGCTCTCCCTGTCGCTGTACACCCGCGACCTGGCCAAGGCGTTCCAGGCGGTCGACCGCCTGGAGTCGGGGATCGTTTACATCAACGCCCCCACCATCGGGGCGGAGATCCAGCTGCCCTTCGGCGGGACCAAGTGGACCGGCAACGGCCACCGCGAGGCCGGGCCCACCGCCTTCGACGAGTTCACCGAGTGGAAGACCGTCTACATCGACTACTCCGGCCGGCTGCAGCGGGCCCAGATCGACACCGGCAGGGACTAGCGCATGCTCGATCTGACCGATGAGCAGCGCCAGTTCGAGGCGACGATCAGGGAGTTTGCGCGCCGGGACCTCGCGCCCGAGATCCCGGCGCGGGACCGGGAGCACCGCCCGGACCCCGAGCTCTTCGCCAAGCTGGCCAGTCTGGGGATCCCCGGAGTCAGCATCCCGCAGCGCTATGGCGGTGCCGGCCTGGATTGGATCGCGCTTGGGATCGCCTGTGAGGAGCTGGAGTACGTCGATGCGTCCTGCCGGACCGCGCTCTCGGTGCATGCCGGTCTCTGCCTGACCGGGATCTACCAGTGGGGGACCGAGGAGCAGCGGCAGCGCATCCTGCGCCCGCTGGCCGAGGGCCGCCGGCAGGGCTGCTTCGGCCTCACCGAGCCGGACGCCGGCAGCGATGTGCGGGCGATCTCCACCCGCGCCCACCGGGAGGGAGATGCCTACCGGCTGCGCGGCCAGAAGGTGTGGATCTCCATGGGTGACTTCGCTGACGTGATCCTGGTCTTCGCCACCGTGGACCCGGCCCTGGGGCTCAAGGGCATCACCGCCTTTGCCGTCGATCGTGAGCTGGCCGGGGCCGGCCTCCGTACCGAGCCGATCGCGGACAAGTACGGGCTGCGCGCCAGCGACACCGCGGTCGTCTACCTGGACGACGCTCTGGTCCCCGCCGCCAACCGGATCGGGGAGGAGGGGGAGGGATTCAAGGTCGCCATGAGCTGCCTCGACAGCGGCCGCTACTGCGTCGCCAGTGGTGCCGCCGGGACCATCCGCGCCTCTCTGGACATGAGCGTCGCCTACGCCCGCCAGCGCCAGGTGCAGGGGCAGGAGATCGGGCGGTTCCAACTGGTGCAGCAGATGATCGCCCACATGGCGCGTGACTACGACATCGCCAGGCTGCTCTGGATGCGGGCGGGTTGGCTGAAGAACGAGGGTCGGCGCAGCTCGAGGGAGTCGGCGCTCGCCAAGTGGGTCAACTCGGAACGGGCGAACCGCTGCGCGGATGATGCTCTCCAGATCCACGGGGCTACCGGCTTCAGTGAGGAGTGCCAGGCAGCCCGCTACCTGCGCAACAGCCGGGCGACCCTGATCTATGAGGGGACCAGGGAGGTGCAGACCCAGTTGGCTGCGGAGTATGCGCTGGGTTACCGGGAGGACCGGGCCGTCCGCTGCCCACTGCCCGGCTGGCCGAACGAGTCCGAGGGGGATTCGGAGCGGTCGCAAGCCCACCCATGACAGTCGGGGTTGCACCCCTGCCGGCTGCGGTCGAGGCTGGCTGGGAGGAGCATTGGCTGCCTCGACCCCAGGGGCGGTTGCGCTACGTGGTCGCCGGGCAGGGGCCGCCCCTGGTCCTGTGTCACGGCTTCATCGGCTCGGCGGAGAACTTCGAGACGTGGGTGCCGGTGCTGGGCGAGCATCGTACCCTGATCCTGCCCGACCTGCCCGGCTTCGGTAGCTCCGACCCTCTGGCCGGCCGCCACCTGAGCCGGGCGCTGGCCTCCGAGGTTCGCATCCTCATGGACCATCTGGGGTTCTCCACCTATGAGGCGGGCGGGCTCTGCCTGGGGGCGGCGGTAGCTCTGGAGCTGCTCGCCGCCGAGCCGGCTCGGGTGAGGCGGCTGCTGCTGCACACACCCCTTCTGGGGCCGACCATGCTGCGGCGCCCGTTCCGCTTCCAGGTGGCAGCGGTCACCGCGGTGGGACCTCTGCCCATCGCCGCCGTCTCTGCGGTGGGGAGGTGGCGGGTGCTGGCCGACCTCTACCGCCGGCTGGTGGTGGAGGGGTCGGCGGATGTGGACCTCCGCTCGGCGGAGGTGAACTTCCAGAACCAGTTGCGCGCCAATCCGAGGGCGGCCCGCGAGTGGCTGGGCGAGGCGACCACGCTCGAGTTCACCGCGCTCCTGGACGGCTGGACGGGGCCGGCGGAGATCCTGGCCGCCGCCGATGACAGGATCGTCGATATAGAAGCCCTGCGCCGCTACTGCCGGCTCCGCCCCCGTCTCCGGCTGCACCTGCTCGCTGCCGCCGGCCATGGCTGGACCAGGGAGTTCATGGCGGCGCAGCAGGAGCTGCTGCAGAGGTGGGTCACGGCGACGCCCACCGGCGCATGAACCCCACCCTATTCTTCGCCGTTCGCCTGCCCGCCTCCAGCTGCGCCCAGCTGGAGCCATATCTGGCCGGGCTGGCAGGGATCTCTCCGGCGATCCGCCCGGTGCGGGCGGACGGGCTGCACCTGACCCTGCAGTTCCTGGGGAGGGTGCCGCCGGAGTCCGTCGCCGCGCTGCTCACGGTCGGGGTCGCGGTCGCCTCCGATCGGCCGCGGTTCACCATCGAGCTGGGAGAGCTGGGCAGTTTCGAGTCCGGCCATCGGCCCACGGTGATCTGGATCGGGCTCCGGCGCGGAGCCGATGAGCTGGCCGGGCTCAACCGCGAGCTGGGCACCCGTCTGGCCGCGGCGCGGCTGCCCCAGGACCGCCGCGGCTTCCGGCCCCACCTGACCCTGGCCCGGGTCAAGGGCGAGCTGGGGGAGACGGCCTTCGCTCAGGTCGCAGGGCTCGGCGCCCGCCTGCGGGCAGCCGAGTTTGAGCCCCTGCCGGTCACCGAGATCCACCTCATGGAGTCCGAGCCAGTGCCGGGAGAGCCCAACCGGTACCGGTCGCGGGAGGCACTGGCCCTGAGACTCCTCTAGGGTTGCGCGGCGGTCACCACTGGAACGGCCGGCCGTACCACGGGTGGAGGATCGGGAAGTGCCGTTGGCGCAGCAGGCGCCGTCCGCGGAGCACGAACTCACGAACCTCCTGGGGCGCCAGCAACCGGTTGAGGGTGGCCTCCAGCCGGCTCATGGCGCCACGGTCGCCCCAGAGGCGCTGCACTGCCCGGAGCCAGGCATCCGGCACCTCCTCTCCGCCCAGATCGGCCAGCACGGTCCTGAGTTTGAAGTCGACGTGAAAGGTGACCCCGTGGTCGATCCCCTTTAGCCGGCCGGAGCGGTCGACCAGCAGGTGGGCGCTCTTGCGGTCCGCGTTGTTGAGCAGCACGTCCAGGGTCGCGAGCCCCAGCAGCTGGGTGTCCAAGGCGGCTGAGTCGATCTCCTGGCCGGCATCGGGGCCCTCCACGAACTCCTGCAGAGAACCCACCCCCAGGGGTGCCTCTCGGCGCAGCACCGTGACCGGCAGGAACCCGAACCCCAGGGCGCGGTCCACCTCGAAGGAGGCGACCTCGCGACGGTGCAGGGTGCCGGCGGGGAAGTCCCAGAGCGGTCGCTCGCCACGGGCCGGCTTGTAGATCGCCCGCCTCGGCTCGCCCCCGGTGTCCAGGGTGGCCAGGAAGACTGCGTTGCTGCCGATCCCGACCCTGGCCAGGTCCGCGATGGGGGCCCGCTCCAACGTCGCCTGGGTGTCGGACTCCGCGGGAACAGTGCGATCCTCATCCTGAGCGGTCATGACGGGATCAGCGTAGCCTCCGGTACGACGGCTGGGCTGCGCCTGAGACACCGCGGATCGGCGACAATGCCGACGATGAGAGCGGGGTGCCGGCGTTGATCCACTCCCTGGAGAGCTTCCTCACCACCGCGGGGTACCTGGCCCTGTTCCTGCTGACCGTCGCACAGTGCTGCGGGTTTCCGGTCTCCAGTGAGGTGGTGCTTCCCTTCGCGGGGGTGCTGGTGGCCACCGGCACTCTCAGTCTGCCGCTGGTGATCATCGTGGCGCTGCTGGCGGAGCTGGTCGGCGCTCTCATCGCCTACGGGGTGGCCGCCTGGGTTGGGCGGCAGGCGGTGGTCGGCTTTGGCAAGCGGTTCCGGCTCAAGGAGAGTCACTTCGAAGCCGCCGAGCGCTTCTACGAACGGCGCGGGGTGGTGGCGGTGGCGGTGGGCCGGGTGCTGCCGGTGCTGCGCAGCTACACCAGCTACCCCGCGGGGTTCGCCCGCATGCCCCTGGTCAAGTTCATCCCGGCGACCCTGCTCGGGGCCTTCGTCTGGGACGCCTCGCTGTCGATTGCAGGGATGGAGCTGGGCAAGCACTTCAACCGGATCGGGGCTGTGATCAAGCCCCTGGAATATCTGGTCCTGGCGCTCCTGGTCGTGGCCCTGCTGTACGGGGTCTGGCGCTACATCAACCGACCCGCGGCCGCTGCCGAGGAGGAGGTGTAGTAGACTCTAGTTAACGTGAACGTAAAGTCTGCTGCAACCCCCGCCCCGGTTTCCGGGCGCTACAAGTGGGTGGCCCTTTCCAACACCACCCTCGGGATCCTGATGGCGGTGATCAACTCCTCGATCGTGTTGATCTCGCTGCCGGCGATTTTCCGCGGGATCAAGGTGAACCCGCTGGCACCGGCCAACGTCAGCCTCCTGCTCTGGATGCTGATGGGTTACATGGTGGTGACCGCGGTGCTGGTGGTGAGCCTGGGCCGGGTGGGGGACATGTTCGGCCGGGTGCGCATGTACAACCTGGGCTTCCTGGTCTTCACCCTGGCCTCCATCGGGCTCTCCCTGGTCTTCTTCAGCGGCACCACCGCAGCTCTGGTGCTGATCGGGTTGCGGATCGTGCAGGGGGTCGGTGGGGCTCTGCTGATGGCCAACTCCGCCGCCATCCTCACCGACGCCTTCCCCAGCAACCAGCGGGGCATGGCCCTCGGCATCAACGTCGTGGCGGGGATCTCCGGGTCCTTCATCGGGCTGGTGCTGGGAGGCCTGCTGTCGGGGATCGACTGGCACCTGGTCTTCTTGGTCTCGGTGCCGATCGGGGCGTTCGGGACCATCTGGGCCTACCTCAAGCTCAGGGAGACCGGGGTCGTGCGCCGCGCCAGGATCGACTGGCTCGGCAACGCGACCTTCGCGGTCGGTCTGATCGCCCTGCTGGTCGGGATCACCTACGGCATCCAGCCCTACGGGAGCAGCGACATGGGCTGGACCAACCCCACCGTCCTGGCCGAGGTGATCGGGGGGATCGTGGTCCTGGGGGTCTTCGTGCTCATCGAAAGGCGCGTGGAGGCGCCGATGTTCAACCTGTCGCTGTTCCGGATCCGCGCCTTCACCGCGGGCAACCTGGCCTCCCTGCTGGCCTCCATCGGCCGCGGCGGCCTCATGTTCATGCTGATCATCTGGCTGCAGGGCATCTGGCTGCCGCTGCACGGGTACAACTTCGTCCAGACCCCCCTGTGGGCCGCGATCTACATGCTGCCCCTGACGGTCGGTTTCCTCTGCGCCGGACCGCTGTCCGGGTATCTGTCGGACCGCTTCGGGGCGCGCCCCTTCGCCACCGGGGGGATGCTGGCGGCGGCGGTCAGCTTCGCTTTGCTGGCGCTTTTGCCGGCCAACTTCACCTATCCCACCTTCGCCGTCCTGCTCTTCTTCAATGGCTTCGCCATGGGCATGTTCTCCGCGCCCAACACCGCCGGGATCATGAATTCGGTCCCCGCCGGCCAGCGCGGCGTCGCCTCGGGGATGCGCTCCACCTTCCAGAACTCCGGGATGACGCTCTCCATCGGGCTTTTCTTCACCCTGATGGTGCTGGGCCTGGCGTCCGCTCTGCCCCAGTCGCTCTACCACGGGCTGGTGGCGCAGGGAGTCCCCGCCTCGGCCGCCGGCAAGATCTCCCACCTGCCTCCGGTCGGCACCCTGTTCGCGGCGTTCCTGGGCTACAACCCGGTAGCGACTCTGCTCGGGCCGGCGCTGCACGGGCTGCCGGCGGCCCGGCAGGCCGCGCTCACGGGGCGGGAGTTCTTCCCGAACCTGATCTCCAAGCCCTTCATGTCCGGGATGCGGGTCACCTTCTACTTCTCCACGGTCATGATGCTGATCGCGGCGGCGGCTTCCTGGATGCGCGGCAAGCGCTATGTCCACGAGGAGGTGGCACCGCCCGCCACCACCGCCGCTTCGGCGCCAGCCTCCAGCGCGGCTGCCCTGGCCGGGCCGGCCTCTGGCGAGGCCGCTCCGGGGCCGATCCGCACCGTCGCGATCTCGGCCAGCTACGGGGCCGGCGGGGATGCGATCGCCCGAGCGGTGGCCGCCAAGCTCGACGTGGAGTTTCTCGATCGGGCCATCCCGGTGCAGGTCGCGGCGGAGATGGCCGAGCCGCTGGAGGTGGTGCTCGCGCAGGAGGACGAGACCTACGACGCCGTGGGCGAGCTGTTCGCCGCGCTCTCCCGCGGCCTGGGACCGATGGCCCCCACGGCGGCCCCCGACATGGAGCAGGATGGCTCCGGAGACCGCTTCCGGCGCTACACCGAGGACGTGATCCGCAAGCTCGCCGACCGCGGCGGCGTGATTCTGGGCCGGGGGGCCACGGTGATCCTGCGTCACAACCCCCACGTGCTCAAGGTCCGGCTCGACGGGCCTGTCGAGGGCCGGATCCGCCGGGTGGTGGATCAGCAGGGGATCGAGGAGCGCACCGCCCGCCGGGATCAGCGCCACACCGACCAGGCCCGGCACGCCTACCTCCACCACTTTTACGGGGTCGATTGGAATGACCCCAAACTCTATGATCTGATGATCGACACAACCAAGGTCTCGGTCGAGGAGGCCGCGGCACGGATTGTGGAGGTGGCCAGACGTGTCCCGGTCGCCGTCTGAGCCATCCCCCGCCCCCGGCCTGCGGATAGGGGAGGTGGCGGCGCTGACGGGGGTCACCCCCCGCACGCTCCGCTACTACGAGGAGCTCGGCCTGATCACCCCGGACACCCGGGAGACCACTGCCCAGGGCAGGCGCTACTCCCCAGAGGAGGTCGAGCGGGTTCGCCGGATCAAGGAGATGCAGGAGTACCTGGGGGCGGGGCTCTGCGAAATCCGAGAGTCCCTGCAGGCCGAGGACCGTCTGGTCGGCCTGCGCGCGGCCTACCGCCGGAGCTCATCGCCCCGTGCCCAGGCGGCGGTGTTGACCGAGGCGACCGAGGTGGTGGAGCGGCAGCTGCAGCTGGTCACCGAGCGCATCGAGCGCCTCATGACGCTCAAGCTGGAGCTGGAGCAGAGGCATGCCCGGCACCTGAAGCGCCTTGAGGAGCTGTCCGAACAGGGGGCAGAGCGCATCGGCTCTCGGACCTGAGCCCAAGGGCCAGCCTCACCGTCGGTCCGCAGGGATCGGGGTGTGCCGCAACCGTGCGGGTGGCGACAATCTGACGATGCGGATCAGCACCCCGAGATTGGATGTCAGAGAGGTTGGCCCCCAGACCTGCCCGCCCTCCTGCCGCTCTTCCGCTCCCAGCCGACCTTCCGGCGGCTCTCGCGGCTGGCGGTGGCCGCATTCGCAGAATCCGATGTTGGTGACTACATCACCCAGGAGTCCCCGGCCCCCTTGCGCCACTGTTTGGTGGCGAGCACGCGAGGCAACGGCGCCAACCGTGCCACCGCCATTTTGCGTCTCCCGAACGAGGAGGACGGGATGGCCTGGCTCGGGCTGGTGCTGGTCGGGCGGGAGCACCAGCGCCAGGGACTGGGGCGCGAGCTGGTCCGGGCGCTCGAGCTGGAGGTGGCGAGGTTGCGATGGACCGAGCTGCGTCTGGCGGTCCTCACCGGCAACGGGGCCGCACTCAGCTTCTGGCGGGCGCTCGGCTATGGCGATCCAGACAGGAGGAGGGACCAAGCTGGGCGAGACGTCCTGGTGATGAGCCGTCGGCCGCGCGGCGACTAGGCTCGAGGCCAGAGCGGTGTGCCTGGGCTGACCTCCTACCTCACACCCACCGGCGTACCGGGTACCGCGAAGGCGTCGGGCTCGCGGTGGCTCCTCCTGAGGATCTCTTCCACCGTTTCCTCGGGGGCTTGCCCCGACGAGTCCACCCAGACCCCGAGGTGCGGAGCCCCTCCCGTAGCCGGTGATCGAGATCCTCCACGGTCCAGCTTCCGTAGGCGCGCTTGCCTCGGGCCTGCTCCCGGCGGCGCACCACGTCGGCGGTCGGCGCCAGCACCACCACGAACAGCGGACGGCTCCGGAGTCTCGACACCACAAACGGCAGCATGCCTTCGAGGAAGCAGTCCTGCAGCCCGGTGGTGAAACCGCACGCGTGGTACCCGTCGGCGGTGGCTGCCGCGAGGGAGTGACGCAGGCGAAGCTGCCGGGCCATCTCCGGCTCCGCCGACGGCGTCGCCTCTACGCGGCCTCTGACCACCATGCGACGGAAGATGTCCCCGCGGACATGGGCGCTGCGGGGAAAGCGCTCTGCCAAAAGCTGGGCCACGGTTGACTTCCCGGCGGCCGGCACCCCGGTCAGGAGGAACACCACCGGAGGCCCGCCTGCCAGCGCTGCTGTGACCGGATCGCTGGACATCCGGCAAGGATAGCGGCGGCTTACCGCGGGCGGCCGGAGTCGTCAGCCGAGGCTGGGATGATCTTCACGTTAACGTAAGCTTTCGTGTATTCTGGGGGCTGAGCGGCAAGGAGGGCGCAGGCACGGCCGAAACAGTGGCGAGACCAAAGGGCGGCGACCCCCGATACCGGGGGAAGTGGGTGACCCTCTCGAACACCACGCTGGGCACCCTGATGGTGGTCGTCAACTCCTCGATCATCCTGATCGCGCTTCCCGACATCTTCCGCGGCATCCACCTCAACCCGCTGACCCCGGGCAACACCAGCTACTTCCTCTGGCTGCTGATGGGCTACATGGTGGTCACGGCGGTCTTGGTGGTCAGCTTCGGCCGGCTGGGCGACATGTACGGCCGGGTGCGGATGTACAACCTGGGGTTCGCCGTCTTCAGCTTCTTCTCGATCCTGCTCTCCATCACCTGGCTGCAGGGGGCGGCCGGAGCCATCTGGCTGATCGGCATCCGCATCCTGCAGGGGATCGGAGGGGCGCTGCTGTTCGCCAACTCCGCCGCGATCCTCACCGACGCCTTCCCTCCGGATCAGCGCGGGCTGGCCCTCGGGGTGAACCAGGTGGCGGCCATCGGAGGATCCTTCATCGGCCTGATTCTCGGCGGCCTCCTCGGCCCTGTGGACTGGCACTTGGTCTTCCTGGTCTCGGTGCCGTTCGGGGTCTTCGGGACCGTCTGGGCCTATTTCAAGCTGGTGGAGCGGGGCGTGAAGACCGCCTCCAAGATCGACTGGTGGGGGAACCTGACCTTCGCTGCCGGCCTCATCTCCCTGTTGGTGGGGATCACCTACGGCATCGAGCCCTACGGCACCTCCAGCATGGGCTGGACCAACCCCAGCGTGCTGGGTGAGATCAGCGGGGGGGTGCTGCTGCTGTTGGTCTTCATGTACATCGAGACCAAGGTCGAGAACCCAATGTTCCGGCTACCCCTGTTCCGCATCCGCGCCTTCGCCGCCGGCAACGTCGCGAGCCTGCTGGCCGCCCTGGGACGGGGCGGGATCATGTTCATCCTGATCATCTGGCTGCAGGGGATCTGGCTGCCGCAGCACGGCTACAGCTTCGCCGAGACCCCCTTGTGGGCGGGCATCTACATGCTGCCGCTCACGGCCGGCTTCTTGATCGCTGGCCCCATCTCCGGGATCCTCTCGGATCACTACGGGGCCAGGCCGTTCGCCACCGGCGGCATGATCGCAGCCGCGCTCAGCTTCGGCCTTCTCGAGCTGCTGCCGGCCGACTTCGGATACCCCGGTTTTGCCGCGCTGCTGCTGATGAACGGGTTGGCGATGGGGTTGTTCGCCTCCCCGAACCGGGCGGGCATCATGAACAGCCTGCCCAACACCCAGCGGGGGGCGGGCTCGGGAATGACCGCCACCTTCCAGAACTCGGCGATGGTGCTGTCCATCGGCATCTTCTTCACCCTGATAATCACCGGGTTGGCCAGCTCCCTCCCCTCGGCGCTGTACCACGGCCTCACCACCCAGGGTGTCCCCGCGGCGGCGGCGGCGAAGATCTCACACCTCCCCCCGACCGGGGCGCTGTTCGCGGCGTTCCTCGGCTACAACCCGGTCAAGACCCTGCTCGGCCCGGTCCTGGTGCACATGGCCCCGGCCAAGGTCAGCTACCTCACCGGCCGCACCTTCTTCTCCTCGCTGATCTCCCAGCCCTTCATGAGCGGCCTCCACGAGGCCTTTGACTTCGCGGTCATCGCCTGCCTCATCGCGGCGGTCGCATCCTGGCTGCGGGGAGGGAAGTTCCACTACCAGGACGCCGTCGAGCCTACCCAGGCGGCTCAGCCCGGGACCCATCGAGAGCGGGAGTCCGAATCCAGTCTGCAGCCGCAAGGTGGGGCCGGCTCGCTGGCCTCGGTTGACGGATCCCCCCCGGCGCGCGCCCCGGCCGCCGGTCCAAGCCGCCACCGAGCGGCTGAGACCCCTTGCCGCCTCCCAACGGGGCCGGCCATCGCGTCGGTGCGGGGGAGGCTCGGGCCGGCC
>JAJYWT010000036.1 GCA_021791345.1 bacterium | reverse complement strand
GGCGGTCTACTTGACCCGTCCATGCTCACCTCCATGCCTCGACCCGATGGTCACCGGGCCGAGGTTATCTCGGGGTTAAGCCCGGCGCGCACCGATATGCTACCAGGGTGAGTTCGCCCGCCGACCGCCCTCCCAGCTCCTCCTAGAGCTGACGTGGACGCCACTCCGAGGCGGCGGGTGCCGCGCCGGCGGCGCCGGCTGCTGGGCACCCGCTCGGTCCAGGCCTCCCTGGTGTCCCTCTCCCAGCTGCGCGCCCTCTCCGCCACGGACGAGGAGGGGCGGGGCGCCGGCCGGGTGGTGGACGTGGTGGTCCGCTGGACCGGCAGTGACGCCTATCCCCCGGTGACCGGGGCGGTGCTCCAGCTGGGGGAGGAGGAGCTCTTCCACCCCACGAGCCAGCTGGCCCGACTCGATCAGCGCGCCGTGGTGGTGCGCTCCTCGGAGGCATCGGCTCAGCCCTTCTCCCGCCGCGAGGGGGAGCTGCGGCTGGTCCAGGACGTCCTGGGCCGGCAGCTGGTGGATGTGGACGGGGTCAAGGTGCTGCGGGCCGAGGAGCTCTACCTGGCCCAGGTCATGGGCCGGCTCCGGCTGGTGGCCGTGGCCGGAGGGCCGAGGTCGCTGCTGGCGCGGTTCCTGGCGGGGAGCCCGGCGGAGCGGCGCCGGCTGGTGGACTGGTCGGCGGTCCAGCCCTTCGGCGAGCCAGGCTCCGAGCTCCGCCTCCAGCTCCCCCACGAGGGGATCCGCCGGCTGCACCCCGGTGAGCTGGCCGACCTCCTGGAGGAGCTGGACCGGCCCGCCCGGGAGGAGCTCGCCGGAGCCCTGGACACCTCGGCGGTGGCGGACGCCCTGGAGGAGATGGAGCCCGAGCGCATCGAGGACCTGCTGCGGGAGGTGAGCCCGGAGCGGGCGGCCCAGCTGGTGGCCGAGATGGAGCCGGACGAGGCGGTGGACGCCCTCCGGGACATGGAGCGGGCCGAGGCCGACGCCATCATCGCCAAGCTGCCGGCGGAGACCGCCCGGCAGATCACCGAGATCCTGGGTTACCCGGAGACCATGGCCGGCGGCTTCATGACCACGGCCCTGGCCCTGGCCCAACCCGGGGAGACGGTGGCGGAGGTGCGCCAGCGGCTGCGCCAGCAGCGCCCCCACGGGCAGGACATCGACTCCGTGGCGGTGGTGGACGAGGAGGGGCGGCTGCTGGCCGACGTCCCCCTCTTCGAGCTGCTGGCCTCCTCGGACGACACCCCGCTCTCCCAGCTGGTGGGGGACTCCGAGCCGGTGACGATCCACCCCGAGGCCTTCCTTGACGAGGTGGTGGATCGCCTGACCGACGCTAGGGCGTCCTCGGTGGTGGTGGTGGACCCGGAGGGCCGGCCCAAGGGCCGGGTGCTGGCGGACGACGTGATCGACGCCCTCAAGGAAGGGGGGCTGCGCCTCAAGCTTCCCTGGCTCTTTCGCTGACGGGCCGGCCTGCCCCCACCTTCCGGGGCTGACCGGGCCTCTGGAAGAGCGCCGCGGGGTCGGCTTCGGGAGGCTCGTGGATCTCCCACCCTGGGCCCGACCGGACCAGCAGGTACCAGAGGCGGTCCTCGCCCAGCCGCAGCTGCAGGCCGCCCCTCCGGCTGGTGATCCGCCCCTGGCGCACGGTGACCGGTCCGGCGGCCCTGGCGAGGGCCGCCACCGCCTCGTCGCGCTCCTCTGAGGTGGGCTCGGCCGTCGCCCCCTCCAGGACCCTGAGGGCCCCGCGCCCTCCTGCGCGCCAGGCGAGGGCCCGGCCCTGGAGGAGACGCGGCCTGGAGCCCACCCGGCGGGCGAAGGGTTCGAGGCCGGGGGTGCCGAGGAGCGCCGCCGCCCGGCGGGCCAGATCCTCATCCTCGCTCAGGTCGAGGCCGCCGCCGGAGAGCCCCCAGCTGAGCTCGAAGGCCCGCCTGGCGGCATCCTCGGCCAGCTCGCCAAGCTCGCCCGCCAGCTCCTCGTCGTAGGGGACGGCGAGAGGGGCCGGGCGTCCCGGCCGCTCCGGCGGCGGCAGCGGGCGGGGCAGGGGAGGACGCGACGCCCGGGGCCGGAGCGCCTCCCGAGCCGGGATGAACCGGTCCGGGACGCCCGCCGGCTCCCCGGCGCCGGTCGTGCTCCCCGGCCCCCCCACCCGCCGGGTCCGGACGGCGGCCAGGAGCTCCTCACGATCCCGGCCCCGGAGGAGGAAGATCGTGAAGGGATCCCGGTCCATCCGCTCCGCCACCAGGTAGCAGACCGCGGCGGCGTGCTTGCACGGGTTGGCCCAATCCGGGCAGCTGCAGTCGGGGCCGAGTTCTCCCGGGCCAGGGAGGAGCTCAACCCCCTCCTCGGCCAGGGCCTCGACCACCCCGGGGTCCAGCTCGCCGTCGAGGAGCGCCGCCGCATGGCCGGCGCGGGCCGCCAGCGCCCGGTGGACCGCCTCCCACTCCGTGGGGGTGAACTGCCTGACCCTGAGCCGCACCCGGTAGGGCTGAGGGCGGCTGCCCCTGACCCTCGCCTCCACCTCCCCGGGGAGGACCTTCAGCTCCCCGGCCCGGCCGGTGCGGGCGTAGGTGCGGCCGCGGGGGAGGCGGTTGGGGTCCAGCCGCGCCCGGCCCTCCAGCGCGTCCACCCAGGCCTTCCCCCACCAGGTGACGCCGAAGGTCCTCACGCCGGTCGCTGCAGCGAAACCAGCTCAGCGAGCTCCGCGTCCCCCAGCTCGCTGATCCAGGCCTCCCCGGCGCCCACGACCGACTCGGCCAGCTCCCGCTTGCGCTCCAAGAGGAGGGCGATCTTGTCCTCCAGGGTCCCCTGGGACACCAGCCGGTGGACCTGGACGGGACGGGCCTGCCCGATCCGGTAGGCGCGGTCTGTGGCCTGGTCCTCGACCGCGGGGTTCCACCACCGGTCGTAGTGGATCACCTGGGTGGCGCGGGTGAGGTTGAGCCCCACCCCGCCCGCCTTGAGGGAGAGCAGGAAGACCGGGACGCGCCCCTCCTGGAACTCCCACACCAGCTGGTCCCGCCGCTGCGGCTCCACCTTGCCGTGCAGGAAGGCGGTCTGGATCCCGAGGGCGCCCAGGTGCCGCTCCAGCAGCTTGCCCATCTCCACGAACTGGGTGAAGACCAGGCACGAGTCCCCCTCGGAGACGATGATCTCCAGGAGTTCGTCCACCGCTGCCAGCTTGCCGGAGCGGCCGGGAAGCGGGCCCTCCTGGCGCAGGTAGTGGGCGGGATGATTGCATATCTCCTTCAGGGCGGTGAGCAGCTTGAAGACCAGCCCTCGCCGGTCCATACCCGAGGCCTGTCGGATCTGATCCATGATCTCCCGGACCACGGCCTCGTAGAGGGTGGCCTGCTCCTCGGTCAGCGGCAGCAGAAGGTCGGTCTCGGTCTTCCGGGGCAGCTCGGGGGCGATCTCGGGATCGACCTTGCGCCGACGGAGCAGGAAGGGCCGGATCACCCGGGTGAGCCGGCCCCGCGCCTCCTCGTCCCCGTACCTTTCGATGGGGGTGGCGAGCCGGCGTTGGAACCGCTCCAGCGGCCCCAGCAGTCCGGGCGTGGTCCAGTCCAGGATCGACCAGAGCTCCGACAGCCGGTTCTCGATCGGGGTGCCGGTGAGGGCGAAACGGGTCGCCGCCGGTATCGCCCTCAGCTCTCGCGCTCCTCGCGAGTTGGGGTTCTTGACGTGCTGGGCCTCGTCCGCCACCACCAGCTTCCAGCCCACCTCGGCCAGCTGGGTGCGGTCCCGCCGCATCACCCCGTAGGTGGCGAGGACAACCTCGTCCGCCGCCAGCTGATCCAGCGACCGGCTCCCACCGTGGTAGCGGCGGGTGGGTACCGAGGGGGCGAAGCGGTGCAGCTCGCGCTCCCAGTTGCCCAGCAGGGAGGCGGGGCAGACCACCAGGGTGGGGCCGGGGCCGAGCCGGAGGTGGAGGGCGATCATCTGGATGGTCTTGCCCAGCCCCATGTCGTCCGCGAGGCAGCCACCGAGGCCGGTCTCGGCCATGGCCGAGAGCCAGGCCAGCCCCCGGCGCTGGTAGGGGCGGAGCTGCCCCTCCAGCCCCCGGGGCTCGGGCGCCTCGGAGGGGGCGGCGGCGTTCCGGATGCGCTGCGCCAGCTCCGCCGCCGCCCCCTCCAGGACCACCTCCACCACCCGGCCGCCGATCTCCACGGTCCCGCCGCCCAGCTCCGCCGCCAGCGCCTCGGCGGCGGTGATCCGGGGTGGCCGGGAACGGAGCTGGCGCACCAGCTCGGGGTCCAGCACCAGCCAGCGGTCGCGGAGCCGCACCACCGGGCGCTTGGCCTCCGCCACCGCCTCCATCTCGGCCTCGGTGAGCGGGTCCCCCTCCAGGGTGAGCTGCCAGTGGAAGTCGAGGAGGGAGTCCAGGCTGAGGCCCGCCCCGACCCCGGAGTCCGGCGGAGGGGCGGCCGCCCGCGCCCGCGCCCGGAGCTCGCCCCCCAGCTCGGCGGGCCAGAGCACCTCCAGCCCAGAGGCGGCCAGCTGCTCTCCGGCCGGTCCCAGGAGCAGCTCCACCTCCGAGTCCTCGAGCTCCACCTGGTCGGGTTGAGCCGCCGCCAGCGCCCTCTTCAGGGGGGGCCAGACCCGGGCCCCTCGCCGCAGCGCCACCAGGAGGTCGGTCTCCGCCGCCTCCCCGAAGCGTCGCAGGACCGGTTCCGGCGCCCTCCAGAGCTCGGCGGCCTCCACCACCAGGGAGGGATCCGCATGGCTGCGCAGCTGGAGGACGGCTCGAAAGCGCTCCCCGTCCGCCCGGGGCAGCTCCAGCCGGATCCCCGGGCGGGCCGCCTCGCGCAGCCCCGACTCCGCCTCCTGCAGCCACTCCCGCCACCCCTCCACCCCCACCGCCCGCCGGCCGGCGAAAGGGGAGCCCACGGCGGCCAGGGGAGCCGCCGCAGTGCGGGGCAGGACATCGGCGATGGCGTCCCAGCAGCTCCGGACCAGCTCCTCGGCCCGCCAGACCCGGAGCACCCCGGTCACCGGCGCCGCCAGGCAGTGGGCCTCCGGGGGGAAGGCCGCGCCCAGCTGCCGCAGCCAGCCCTCCTCGCGAGCGTCCAGCGGGCCGGCCCGCCAACCGTCCCATCCCCCCGCGGTCACCGTGGGCACCAGCCGGCCCCTCCCGACCACCGCCAGCCCGGCCTTGACGGCCAGCACCCAGGCCGAAAGGGCCGGAGGGTCCGTCCCCTCCGCCGGGAGGGAGGCGAGCCAGGGAATGGCCGTGGAGAGATCCAGGAGCCGGGCCCTGGCCTCCACCCGGTGCACCGTCCTCCCCCGGCGCACGGCCAGCGGCACCTGGCCGGCGCGCGAGCCGGGCAGGGGGCAGCTCCGGCCGGCGAACGCCAGCCGGCCGCGGCGGGGAGGGTCGCCCGGCAGGAAGACGACCACAGCCGGCTCTTCCACCTCCACCCCAGCAATTAAAGCGGGTGCAGGAGAGTCTCCGCGGCGCCTGTCGGAGGTCCCGGGGCCGGAGCTTCCGTATTCTTGAAGATCGTGAGTGAGCAACTGGGCGATCCCGGGCGCCCCGAGGGGGTCCTGGTGATCGTGGCCCACCCCGACGACGCCGAGTTCGGCTGTGCCGGCACCGTGGCCCGCTGGACCAGCCGGGGAGTTCGCGTGGACTACCTCATCTGCACCGACGGGGCGGCCGGCTCCGCCGACCCCAGGGTGGGCCGCGAGGAGCTGCGGGCGATCCGGGAGCGGGAGCAGCGGGCGGCGGCGGACGTCCTCGGCGTCTCCGAGGTGATCTTCCTGCGCCGGCCGGATGGGGAGCTCCGCTGCGACGACCTGCTCCGCCTCGAGCTCTGCCGCCAGATCCGCCGGCTGCGCCCGGAGGTGGTCGTCTGCCAGAACGCCGTCCGCCACTACGCCAACCTGGGGGGCAACCACCCCGACCACCTGGCCGCCGGCCAGGCCGCGGTGGAGTGCGTCTACCCCTATGCCCGCAACCCCTACTCCTTCCCCGAGCTGCTGGCCGACGGGCTGGAGCCGCACGAGGTGAGGGAGGCCTGGGTGACTGGGACGGAGTTCCCCGACCACCTGGTGGACGTCTCGGAGACCGTGGAGCTGAAGCTCAAGGCTCTGCTCTGCCATGGGAGCCAGCACCGCTCCGACCCCTCGGAGCGGGTGCGGTCCCGGCTGGCCCAGGCGGGCCAGGCCGCGGGGATCCCCCTGGCCGAGACCTTCCGCCGAGTGAGGGCCTTCTGATGCCCGGCTGCCGGGTGGTGGTCCTCCACGGGGACGAGACCGGGGAGGAGCTGCTCCTGGAGGCGCTCCGCATCCTGGAGGCGCCGGAGGTGCGCCGGCTGGTCCAGCTGGAGCATCTGGACCTCTCCCTGGATTCCCGCCGGCGCACCCAGAACGCCGTCGTCCATGAGGCGGCGCGGCGGATGCGGGAGTGCGGTTTCGGGCTCAAGGCGGCCACCGTGACCCCGGAGGGTCAGGGGGACGTGGGCAGCCCCAACGCCATCCTCCGCCAGGAGGTGGGGGGGGACGTCATCGTCCGCACCGGCCGGAGGATCCCCGGGGTCCCGCCGCTGGCCGGGGTCCACTCACCGATCACCGTGGCCCGGATGGCGGTGGACGACGCCTACGGCGCCCGGGAGTGGCGGGAGGGGGAGGGGGCGGCGGAGTCCGCCTTCCGCACCACCATGATCACCAGAGAGCGCTGCCGCCGGGTGGCGGAGTACGCGTTCCGCCATGCCGCCGCGGTCGGGGCGACGGTCTTCGGCGGGCCCAAGTACACGGTCTCGCCGGTGTACGAGGGGATGCTCAAGGAGGAGATGGACAAGGCCGCGGCCGGCCACCCCGAGGTCCCCTACGAGCCCCAGCTGATCGACGCCACTCTGGCGCTGGTCCTGACCCGGGAGGACCCCCTGGTGATCCCCGCCCTCAACCGGGACGGTGACCTGCTCTCCGACCTGGTGCTGGCGCTCTACGGGACGCTGGCGGGGAGCGAGTCCCTCATGATCGGGTTCCGGGAGGACGGCACCCAGCAGGTGGTGATGGCCGAGGCCCCCCACGGCACAGCCCCCAGGCTGCTGGGCCGCCATGTGGCCAATCCCATGGCGATGATCCTGGCGGTGGCGGCGCTGCTCCAGGAGATGCCCGAGGAGGCCGCTCGGGCCATGGGCCAGAGGGTCCGGGACTCGGTCATGCGCACGGTGGCCGCCGGGGTGAGCACCGCGGACATCGGCGGCACCGCCTCCACCGAGGAGTTCACCGAGGCGGTCCTGGAGCGGCTGGCGGGCCGGGCCTCCCTCTCTTCAGGCGCCTGACCGAGGAGGAGGTGGCGGTGCGGGTCCTGGTGGTGGGCGGGGCGGGGTACATCGGCAGCGTGGTCGCGGCCCGGCTGCTCCAGGAGGGCCACCAGGTGGCGGTCCTGGACGACCTCTGCACCGGCCACCGGGACGCCGTCCCCGAGGGGGCCGAGTTCTTCGAGGCCTCGATCCACCACCCCAAGGTGCTGCACCGGGCGCTGGAGGGGGTGGAGGCGGTGCTGCACTTCGGCGCCCGCTCCCAGGTCGGTGAGTCGACCAGGATCCCCGAGGTCTACTGGCAGAACAACCTGGGCGACACCATGACCCTGCTCGCCGCCATGCGCGAGCTAGGGATCGGCCGGCTGGTCTTCTCCTCCACCGCGTCGGTGTACGGCGAGCCCGAGAGGCTCCCCATCGACGAGCTGCACCCCACCTCCCCCACCAGCCCCTACGGCAACACCAAGCTGGCGGCCGACCTCATGATCCGGGATGAGTGCACAGCCCACCAGCTGGCGGCGGTCTCCCTGCGCTACTTCAACGTGGCCGGGGCCGCCCTGCAGAGGGGGGAGCGTCACCAGCCCGAGACCCACCTCATCCCCCTCCTCCTGGAGGTGGCGCTGGGGGAGCGGGGGGCACTCACCGTGTACGGCACCGACTACCCCACGGCGGACGGGACCTGCATCCGGGACTACATCCACGTGGACGACCTGGCGACCGCCCACCTGCTGGCCCTGGACGCCACCGCGGCGGCCGGGGGGCGGCACCTGGTCTACAACCTGGGCAACGGCCGGGGGTTCTCGGTGCTGGAGGTGGTGGCCGCCGCCCGCCAGGTGACCGGGGCCCCGATCGAGGTCGTGTTCGGCCCCCGCCGCCCCGGGGACCCGGCGGTGCTGGTGGCCTCCAGCGAACTGGCCCAGCGGGAGCTGGGATGGTCGCCGCGACGTCCCTCCCTGGAGGATATGATCCAGGACGCATTCGAGTTCCGGCGCCAGGTCGCTTCCCGCTGAGCTGCGCCGGGGCATCCCCCGCTCCCCAAGGGTTCGGCTCGGGTTGGTCTTCGTCAGAGAGGCGAGCGGCTGCTGCCGGCGCCGCCGGGAAGGAGCGCCAGGCCCCGTGACACGAGGTCACGGACATCGCAGCTGACCAGCTGTGCGCCATGGTGACGCGCTGCGGCCACGTAGGCGGCGTCGTACACCGAGATGCCGAAGTCGTCGGCGATGGTGGCGGCGCTGGCCAGCAGCGATGCGTCCGCTCGCAGCAGCCCGCCATCCTCGGCGAGGGCTTCCACTCGCTGTCCCAGGCGGTGGGCCGCCGCTCGATCACGCCAGGCGCGCACGGCCACGTTGGTCACCTCGTAGAGGGCCAGGTCCAGGGTCGCCAGGGGCTCCGGGTCGCGGAGCAGGCGAACCGCCTCAGTGTGATTGCCGTCCTCCCAGTCCTCGCTCGCCAGCAGGACGCTGGCGTCGAGCAGCCAGAGGCTCAAAGATCCGGCCGGGTCGCCTTCACCAGCTCGGCGACCCGGCCCCCGTGGCGGGCACCGGACCCGCCAGCGGTCTCTATCTCCGCCATTCGCTCCGCTCGCCGGACGCTGCGCCGCCCGATCGACTCTTCCGCCAGTTGGCGCAGGACTCCGCTGCGGGTGGTCCGAAGCCGGCGTGCCTCAGCATCGACCGCTCTGAGCAGGTCGTCTGGAAGCGACACCATCACCTTGGCCACAGGCGCAGTATACCCGGTATTGCCTCCCGGTGCGGTGCTCCTCGCCGGTACCTTTCCCGGGACCGGCTCCAATCTCCTGAGTGGAGATGGCGATGGCCATCATGGGCTTCCTTCGGCATTGGGCGGGCCCGCAGGGGAGGATGGGACCTGCATTAGGGACTACATCCACATGGGCGACCTGGCGGCCGCCCACCTCCTGGCCCTGGAGTCAACTTCAGGCGCCGCGGGGCACCATCTCGCCTACAACCCCGGCAACGGCCGGGGGTTCCCCGTGCTGGAGGCGGTGGCCGCAGCCCGCCAGGTGACCTGGGCGCTGATCGAGGTCGTGGTCGGCCCCGCCGCCAGTGGGACCCAGCCAGCTGGTCGGCCAGTGTCGCTGACGACCGTGACCGGTCTCCGTCGGGGATGGAGGGCTGCGCCGCCCGGAGGTCCAAACAGCTTGGGGACCGTGGATTGCGCCGGGCTCCGGGAGCTCCACAGACCCAAGAACCCCGTGGCCTAGATCTTCGGGCCGTCCCCCGGGCTTCGGTCCAGAGATCTGGACATTCGAGTTTGGTGAGTCGAACATGATTGTGGTGCAGTCAATTTCTCTGACTCGCCGCTGGGCGGCCTGCTTGACTTCGATGCCCGCCCCGACAAGCCAATCCCGAGGGAACCGCTGCACCCCATCGGAGAGCAGGATGTCCGGAGGTCTGCGGTCAGGGCCACCTGCCGGCTTCCCGGCTGGCGATGGTGAAGATCCGAGAGCACTCCTCGGCCAGGGGCTGGAGATCGAAGGATTGGCCCCAGAAGACTATTCGTGGGCCAGACGGGGGCGTGGGGTCATAGATCCGGAACATCTCGATCTCGGTGAACCCGGCGACCGCCGACGGTGGTCCGATCATGTCATCCAGGAAGTTGTGGCGGGAAGACTGCCCCCACCAACAGTCGATTCGCTCGTCGAAGTGCTCGAGATGATTGCGGATGGCGACCTGATGGAGCGGTGAGGCGTCAGTGACGTTCAGTGACTCCCTAAGGGCCCGGCGCCGAGGCGCCAAGGCGCGCCGGTGCCGGCCGTCGCCCCAGAGCGCCTTGGACACGTTGCCGGCCCCCAGCACGAGCATCTGGCATCCGATCCAGAGCCGATCGTGATCCCCTTGACGGGCGCTCTCGTCGATAACCGGGACGCCGGCCAGCGCGAACCGGCACTGGGCAGCCACGTGGCCCTGGAAGACGCGGAGGAGTAGCTGATCCAAGGTGCTAGGGGGTGTCGGGAGCGGAGGTCAGGATGTCGGTCTCCTCGAAGTCGGCGACCGTCAAGATCCGGACCCGGCCGTAGCTGGCGAGGGCCAGAAGGTCGGCGTCCCCGGTGACCAAAGCAGCCACCTGACCCGCGGCAGCGATGGCCAGGATCTCCTTGTCATCGGGGTCACGGCACAGGTGCGGCACCTCAGCGGGCAAGACCAGCTCACCCAGGGCCTCCAGTTCGCGGCAAGCGGCGGTCGCACGGTCAGGCGTCCATCCGCACATCCCAACGAGGACGCTCTCGAGCTCGCTGAGGATGGCCGTACCGATGACGAGTTGGTGCTCACCGCGCAGCGCCGCCTCGAGGACGCGTCGGGGACGTCCGCCGAAGTGAAGCGCGGAGATCAGGACATTGGTGTCGAGGACCACCCGCACTCAGTGCGCTGTTGGCCGGCGCGACCGGCGGCGAGCCCTCACGGCGCTGGTGAGCCGCTCCTCGGTGAGGTGGCCGGCGGCGGCCCGGGCCTCGCCGTATGCGAACAACTGGCTCCAGCGGCGTCGCCGATCCGCGTACTGCCGGAAGGCCTCTCGGAAGAGCTCGCTGCGGGTGCGTCCCTCCTGCAGGGCGATGCGATCCACCTCGTCGGCGAGCTCGGCCGGAAGTGAGATAGTCACCGTGTCCGTGGTCCTCACGCACGCACGGTACCACTAAGTGTGACTAGCCGTGGACTCCGGTGCTGGACACCATCTCCCCGGCTCTTGGCAAGGGTCCGCAGCGGGGGACTCACCCAGGTTGTCTGAGGCCCACCGGCGGGCTCGCGGGCCCCCACAATCTGAATGCCTGCCCGCCACGCCGCCGCCGCATCCGCTAGCAGGCCAGCTCGCTCAAGGATCCACTGGGCATGGGCCGTCGATTGCGTGGACACCCACCGCTCCCTGCGGGTCGTCCGCGGTCGTCCTTTTCGCCCGAGCCACCCGGGGCGGATTCCTCGCCCTGGATTCTGGCTCGATAGCCCCGGCGGGAGCCCGCTCTTCGGGTGGATCTATACTCCCAAGTGGAGATGGCGATGGACATCATGGGCTTTCTGCGGCAGCGGGCGGGGGACTTCCGCTGCCCCGTCTGCCGGCGCTCGCTGGCCGACTGCGAGCTGCGCCAGCTTGCCCACCAGGGCCCCCACTACACCGTCCAGGTGACCTGCCGGCACTGCTCCATGGCCTTCCTTGTGGCGCTGGAGGTCCAGGGAGGTGGGGCCGCGGAGGTTGACAGCAAGGAGCGCGAACCCATCTCGGCGGACGAGCTTCTGGAGCTCCACCGCCAGCTGGCGGACTATGAGGGCCCGCTGACAGCCCTCCTGGAGCCGCGCCAGTCGCGGGACTGAGGGTCACTTGATCTACCTGGACCACGCCGCCACCACTCCGGTGCGGGATGAGGTCCGGGAGGAGATGGCGGGGCCTCTCCGCGAAGTCTTCGGCAACCCCTCCAGCACCCACTCCGCCGGCCGGGTGGCCCGTGCCCTCGTCGACCTGGCCCGGGACCGGGTCGCCGAGGCCCTCAACTGCCGGCCCCGCGAGGTGGTTTTCACCGGTGGTGGCAGCGAAGCGGACAACCTCGCACTGCGGGGACCGCTTAGCCGGCTGCGGGGCGAGCCCGGGCACATGGTGGTCTCCCGGGTCGAGCACGAGGCGGTGCTGGAGACCGCCCGGGACCTGCGCCGGGACGGCTGGGAGCTGACCGAGCTGGAGGTGGACTCCAAGGGGTGGGTGGACCCCGGGCGTCTCCTGGCGGCGTTGCGTCCCGACACCCGCCTGGTCTCGGTGATGCTGGCCAACAACGAGGTGGGGACGGTGGAGCCGGTCTCGGAGCTGGCCCACGTGGTGCGGGAACACAGTGATGCCCTCTTCCACACCGATGCCACCCAGGCTCTGGGCAAGCTTCCCCTGGACGTGGGGCAACTGGGGGTGGACCTCCTCACCATCTCCGCTCACAAGGTGGGGGGGCCAAAGGGGGTGGGCGCGCTCTTCATCCGCCACGGGGTCACCCTGGACCCGGTGATCACCGGCGGCGGGCAAGAGCGGAACCGCCGGTCCGGGACCGAGAACGTCCCCGGGATCGTGGGACTGGGGCTGGCGGCCTTACTTGCCGAGCGCGAGCGGGCGGCGGAGTCAGCGCGCCAGCGGGAGCTCACCTCCCACCTCGAGGACCTCCTCCTGGAGCTGGTCCCGGACGCCCGACCCACCGGCGCCCGGGGAGAGGGCCGGCTCCCCAACTTCTGCACGCTGGCGATCCCCGGCGCCGAGGGGGAGCTCCTGCTCATGCGCCTCGACCGCGCCGGGGTGTGCGCGTCT